>JBEKYE010000108.1:0-12445 GCA_049511275.1 Bryobacteraceae bacterium | reverse complement strand
CAAATGGCCTGCACGTTCAAGGTTTCGGTATCCACCGGGCGCACCGGCGTGTCACTGGCGGCGCAGGACCGCACCGCTCCGGCGCCGTCCACCAACTCCAGCTTCAATGGCCTGGCGGCATCGGTCTTGAGCCAGTAGTATGCCACGACGCCCGAGGGTGGATTCTGCATTTGCGGTTCCTCATGCGGCAGCGGCGTGCCGTTCATGCCGCCCTGCCGGATGGCGTAGGTTTCACCTGGCTGGAACAGATAAGCGGTGGAGGCAAGGATCTGCGCCCCCTGCGCGGCGATCTGCCGCAGCGCCGCCATTTGATCCATCACCCAAAAACCCCGGCCGTGAGTGGCGACGGCCAGATCGTCGCCGTGCACCACGATGTCGCGCACGGAAGTCACCGGCATGTTGTTCTGCAGCGGCTGCCATTGCTCGCCGTCGTTGAAGGAAACATAAACCCGCAGCTCGGTGGCGGCGTAAAGCAGCCCCTTGGTTTGGGTGTCTTCCTTTACTGAGTTGACGTACGCGCCTTCGGGGATGCCGGCGGCCACGTTCCGCCAGGTCTTGCCGCCGTCGTGGGTGCGATAGATGTAAGGCTGGTTGTCGGCGATGCGATGGCGATCCACCGATGCGTAGGCCGTCCCGGCGTCGAAATGGCCGGCTTCGATTTGCGAGACCTTGCTCCACGCGGTCATGGCCGGAGGCGTGACGTCGGTCCAGTGCTTGCCATCGTCGCGCGTGACGTGGATCAAGCCGTCGTCGGTGCCCACCCAGATGGTGGCGGCCTGAAGCGGCGACGGACCAATCGTGTATACCACGCCGAAACGGTCGGTCATCTGCTCATCGATGTCCTTGGCCGTGACCGGGTCCAGATTGGCGGGCACGGGCGGGCGAAGCCGCGAGAGATCGGGGCTGATTTTTTCCCAGGTGCGGCCGCGGTCGCGCGAGCGCATGACGAATTGATTGGCGTAGTAGAGCGCTTCATCGGCCTGGGAGAAAACCTGCGGTAGCGTCCAGGTTTTGCGGTTGGGGTCGTCCGGATCGGGCGGTGGCAGTTGTCCGCCGAGCGGCGCGGCAATGTTGAGCGCCTGGTCGCAGCGCCCGGCGCCGCTGCCATAGAGGATGTTGCCGTCCTTGGGATCGGGGATCACGGTGCCGCTTTCGCCCGCGAGGCAGGTGGGCTCCCAGTTGCGGAAAGAGAGCACGCCCTGCCGCGACCAGGTGCTGACGCCCACGCCGCCGCTATCCTGCTGCGCGCCGTAGAGCCAGTACGGGAAACGATTGTCGGCCGCCACGTGATAGATCTGGGCGGTGGGTTGGTTATACCAGGTGCTCCAGCTCTTGGCGCCATCCACGCTGACCACGGTGCCCTGGTCGCTGCTGAGCACCATGCGGTTGCCGTCCTTGGGATTGACCCAGAGCTGGTGGTAGTCGTCGCCGCCGGGCGCTCCCTTCACCGGAACAAAAGTCTTGCCGGCGTCGGTGGTCATGTAAGTCGCGGTGTTCATCACGTAGGCGCGGTCGGGGTTGGTGGGATCGACGGTCACGGCTTCGAAATACCAGCCGCGGCCCCACAGCCGGTTCTCGCTATTGACCAGTTTCCATGTGGCGCCGGCGTCATCGGAGAGGTAGACTCCGCCGCCGGTGCTCGAAGCCGCGCCGCCTCCGCGGCGTCCGCCGGCTGCCGAGGCTGCGCCCTCAGCAGGCGCCGCGGCCGCAGCCGCGCCGCGACCGCCGCCGCCGCGCGCCACACCACTGCCCAGATCGTCCACCACCGCCCACAAACGTTTGGGGTTGCTGGGCGAAACCGCGATGCCGATTCTGCCGACGAACTGGTCGGTGGGCAGCCCACCGGCCAATTGCTTCCAGGTGTCGCCACCATCGGTGGATTTGTACAGCCCGCCGCCCGGCAGGTTAGTGGGCGCGTAGACCGACCACGGCGGACGGCGCGTGGCCCACAGCGAAGCGTAGAGCACGCGCGGATTCCTGGGGTCGATGGCCACATCGATGGCGCCGACATTATCGGGATCGTTAGTCTTGAACAAAACTTTCTTCCAGGTCGCGCCGCCGTCCACGGAGCGATACACGCCGCGATCGGGATTGGCATCGTAGACATGGCCGAGGGCCGCCACATAGACGCGATTCGGATTCGCCGGGTCCACCACTACGCGCCCGATCTGCCGCGTGGCTTCCAGGCCGATGTGGGTCCAGGTCTTGCCCGCATCCATGGATTTATACATCCCGATGCCGTAGGAGTGTTGGCTTCGGATGTCGGACTCGCCGGTGCCAACGTAGATCACATTGGCATTCGACGGGGCCACCGCAATGGCGCCGATCGAGCCGATCGGAATGCCCTCATCGGAGATCGGGACCCAGGTATGGCCGGCGTTCTCGGTCTTCCACACGCCGCCGCCAACAGAGCCGAAATAGAACGTGTCGGGCTGGCTCGCGTGGCCGGCCACGGCAAACGTGCGTCCGCCGCGCATGGGTCCGACGTCGCGCCAATGCAAACCGGACAGCAGGCTGCTGGGGTACTGGCCTCCAGGATTCCCCTGCTGGGCTAACATTCCGAATCCCAGCAAGCCCAACAGGCAAAGCGGTGCGAGAAATACAATCCAACGAGAAAGACGAATCACGGCGGTTGCTCCTATCCGGCTGGCTACTACAAGCCGTAGCAACACTGTATCAAAAGGATGGCGGGCCACGCTGCATCCATGTAGAACACGCGGTCATCACTTCTTGTCTGCGCCGGCTTCTCGTCAGCTCGCCGGCGGAGCCTATGGTACCTTTAGTACCTCAGTTCCAGCTCCGGCGTGCCGATGTAAGGGGCATGCATACGAACTTCGACCTCAAACCCATCGCGACAGCGTCTCGCCAGATGCCGGCGAGCCTGTCTCTTGCACGCTTCCTTGCGATCTGCGCGATTGCTATCTGCCTCTCCACCACGCCATCTGCCGCTTCGGTCCAGATGACTTTCGACGGCGTCAACGGCTCGCAAGCGTTCGGCGTGTACCTCAGCCCGTACTTCGGGACGATGGACGGCACACCTGTCGTTCTGTTCTGTGTGGACTTCTCAAACGAAGTGCAGTTGGGACAGCAGTGGAACGCCAACTTGACACCGATCACCCCCGGGGCCGACCTGGGCGATACACGCTTCGGCGCCGCGCCGGACGCGTTGCAGCTTTATGAGCAGGCGGCTTGGCTGGCTCTCCAGTTCGCGTCACAGCCGGCCAGCCAATATGGCGATATTCAGGCCACCATCTGGCAGCTCTTTGAGCCAGGCGCTCCGACCCCAAGTACGTCGTACTGGCTCCAGCAGGCGCGCGGCAACTACGCTTCGGCGGATTATGGGGATTTCTATATCATCACCAATACCGGCCCTGTGCAGCAGTTCGGGCAAGTCCAGGAGTTCCTCACCGAGACACTGCCGGCTGCCGCGCCCGAGCCCAACGCACAACTCTTGATCGGTCTGGTCTTGATTGGCGCGAGTTGCGTTTTGCGCCGGCGCCGGAGGACGCAGTGATTCGGGAAATCACTCCCTTACGGTCGTGGCTCCGGCCGGAGCCGCGCGCCTCGGACGGCTGCGAAGCCGAGCCGCGACCGTGAGGGAGCGGTAAAGGGACTTCGGAATCATGACACTTAGTACTCTGACCGCCTGATTTGAGGCCTTTGTGCGACCCATCGCTCATGCCAATGGCCCCGATGCGAGCCGCGACCGTGAGGGAGCGGTCTCCCGCAAGAGAACAACATCATGCAGTCAAGGTACTAGTGATGGAACTGAGCGCATTGCGCCGTAGACCGGAAGCCGGGCTGCGCAGCGAACCAGTCCAGGTGTCGGCGTATGTCCCGGACCAGCATGTCGGCCAGGTCGCAGGTAAAGCCGTTGCGCACAACTACCCGCTGCACCACCAGGTCCTGGCGATTCGCGGGCATACGGTAGGCAGGGACCTGCCAGCCCCGGTCGCGCAAGCGATCGGCCAGATCGTAGAGCGACCAGTGCAATTTCTTCTTGAGTCTCCATGCGAACACTGGGAGATCGGTGCCCTGGCTCACCAGCTCAAAGGGGCCGATGGCGGCAATCTGTTTGGCGAGGTGAACCGCGACATCCTGGCAGGCCTTGTGGACTTCGCGGTAGCCGGACTTGCCCAGACGGATCAGGTTGTAATACTGCGCCACCACCTGGCTGGCCGGGCGGGAAAAGTTAATGGCCAGCGTCGGCATGCTGCCGCCGAGATAATCGACGTTGAATATCAGGTCCGGGTGCAGATCGGAAGCTTCCCTCCAGATCACCCAGCCAACACCGGGAAAGACCAGGCCGTATTTGTGGCCGGATGTGTTGATGGACTTCACGCGGGGCAGGCGGAAATCCCAGATAATCTCAGGTTGCAGGAAGGGAGCGACGAAGGCGCCGCTGGCGCCATCCACGTGGATCGGGATATCGAGCCCGGTCTTCTCCTGGAGGCGGTCGAGCGAAGCGCTCAATGCCTGCGCATCCTCGTAGTCGCCGGTGAAGGTGCTGCCGAGCACGGAAACGACGCCGATGGTGTTCTCGTCGCACAGGGCCGCGGCCCGTTCGGGATCCGTCACGAAGCTGTCACCCTCCAGGGGCACCGCGCGCTCCTCCACATCCCAATAGCGGACGAACTTGTGCCAGCAGACCTGGGTATTCGTACCCATCACGATGTTGGGCCGGCCGATGGACTTGCCGGCCTTGCGCCTCTTCTCGCGCCAGCGCCACTTTAGGGCCAGGCCGCCGAGCATGCAGGCTTCGCTCGACCCGATGGTGGAGGTTCCGATGGCGCCATCGGCATCGGGCGAGTGCCAGAGTTCGGCCAGCATGTGGACGCAGCGCATTTCCAACTCGGCGGTTTGCGGATACTCGTCCTTGTCGATCATGTTCTTGTCGAACGTCTCGGACATCAGCTTCTGAGCTTCCGGCTCCATCCACGTGCCACAGAAAGTGGCCAGGTTGAAGCGCGAGCTGCCGTCCATGATCAGTTCGTCGTGGATGAGTTGATAAGCCGTGCTGGGCGGCATTTCCTCCTCGGGAACGGCGTGCCGGGCAGCCGGTCCGAGCAGCGCATGGCGGGCGTACATGGGCCGCATGACGCGCGAGTCCTCGTGCTTGGGATGGGTTTTGTCGTCCATGATCGAATACGACTCTACCATTCCTTTCGGACGCGCCGAAAGTGCGGGGCCGGTCAGTTTCCCGCGTCTACACGCCGGCGGAGAACAATTTGCTTTCCTTTCGTCGAACCAGGGTATGGGACCGTTCCCTTCAGGCGCGGACCTCGATAGACTTGCAACCATGCGGACTCACATTCTGGCTCTGATCCCGATGGCGCTGCTGGCCGCGCTGCCTCTCTCAGCCGCGGAGACGACCCTCTGGCGCATCGGCACGTTCGACCACTCCTCGGCCGAGTTTCGCGGCCGCGAAGCGGAAACGCCGCCGGTGATCGACGCCGGCGCGCCGGACGCCGCGGCGCACTGGCCCGCTCGCCAGGCCGGCTCGCGCAACGTCAAGGCGGGGTCGAAGCCGCATCCGCGCATTGTGCGCTTCCGATTGGACGATGCCCCGAGCGGCGTCTACACGCTGACGATGGCTGTCCTGGCGGGCAATCCGCGCGTGCCGCGCCTCGAACTGGACTTGAATGGCACTCCCGGCTCCGCCTACCTGGACCGGCGCTTGACTTACTACGCAGAGGGCCGGCAGGACTCACCCATCAACGGCGAAGCACGGGCGCGGATCACGGTGCCGGCGTCGGTACTGCGCCCGGGGCAAAATGAGCTGAAGATCACGGCGGTGGATGACGAGCCGGACCAGACCGGCGATTCGTCCATTGAATGGGATGCGCTCGAATTAGTGCGCGATCCCGGCCTGGCGGAGCCGGCTGCGGGTGTCGAAGCCTCGCCGTCGTATTTCTATACGCGGACCAGCGCGGGCGTGCGTGAGCTGGTCAACGTCACCGTCTCGCTAGCCGGGGTGACGGGCTCCGCGGAGCTGATGTTCACAATCGCCGGCACGGGATATCGCGCCACGCCCGCGCCAGGCCGCTTCGGCCAGCAGCGCTTCGAATTCGCGGTCCCGGAATTCGCCGCGGACACACCGGCAAGTGTGGCGTTGACCCTGGGGCGGAGCAGGATCGAACACACCGTGCGCCTCACACCCAAGCGCAAATTCACGGTCTACGTGGTGCCGCACAACCATCTCGATATCGGCTTCACCGATTACCAGCCGAAAATCGAGGAGTTGCAGAACCGCAACTTCGACCGGCTGCTGGAAGAGATGCGCATGGACCCTTCGCTGCGCTTCGCGGTCGACGGCGTGTGGCCGGTGGAGCAGTTTCTGCGCACCCGGACGCAGGCGGCGCAGAAGGAGTTCCTCGACCAGGTGCGCGCCGGGCGAATCTCGGTCCCGGCGCAATACGCCAACCTCATGCTGGGCGGCGCCGGGCTGGAAACGCAGGTGCGGTCGCTGTACGCCTCCCAGGCGTTGAATCGCGCCGCGGACCAGAATGCCGACTACGCCAATATCACGGATGTGCCGGCATACCCGTGGGGCTACGCCTCGGTGCTGCACGCGGCGGGGGTGAAGTACTTCGCCGCCGGGGCAAACGACGACCGCGGTCCGCAGCCACTCTACGGGCGCTGGCAGACGCATTCGCCGTTCTGGTGGCAGGGGCCGGACGGGGAGAAGGTGCTGATGGCCTACACGCGGCAGTATTCGCAGGTGTGGTTCGTGTGCGGGCTGCCCCCTCAGGAGGCAGGCTGCCGCCAGGGTCTGCCGACGCTGTTTCAAACCTATGAGGCGCCGGGCTACCTGCCGGACAAGCTGCTGATGTTCGGCAGCCAGCTCGAGAACACCGATCTGATTCCCGGCGAGGGTAAGTTCGTTCAGGATTGGGACGCGAAATACGCCTGGCCGCGCCTCGAACTGGCCACCTTCCGCGACTACTTCCAGGCGATCGAGCGCGAGTTTGGCAACCAGCTCGAGACCGTGCGCGGCGACTTCGGGCCATATTGGGAGGACGGCATCGGCACCGACGCGCAGTTCGCCGCCGGGTATCGCGAGACGGAGAGCCGCGCCGCCGCGGTCGAGACCCTGGCATCGGTAGCCGCGAACTTGCAGCCGCAGTTGGCCGCTCCGCTGGACCGTCTGCGCCGGCTGTGGCAGGACCTCGTGCTGTACGCCGAGCACACTTACACTTCCTGGGGCGGCTACTCCCGCCCGGATAGCGAGGAAAGCGTGCGCCAGATCGCCACCAAGCACTTCTACGTCACCGACGCGCGCGAACAAACCCACTGGATTTCCCAGGAGTCGATGAGCCGCCTGCTCGATCGGATCGGCGTCGAGCCACCGGCGCTGGTGGTTTTCAACTCACTGGGGCATGCACGCAACGCGCTGGTAGAGGTCGATCTCGACTCTGGCACGGAACTCGTCGAGGCCGCCGGCGGCAAGCCCGTCGAGGTCGAGCCCGTGCGCATGGGCGAGGGCTACCGGCGTGTCCGCTTTCTTGCGCAACGCGTGCCGCCTTTGGGCTATCGCGTTTACCAGTTGAAGGCGTCCGCCGCCGGTGGGACCGCGGCGGAATCGGGACGCGGCCCGAAAGCTGCCGGCACGGTTGAAAACGACTTCTATCGTGTCACGGTCGACCCGGCGCGCGGCGGGGTGACCGGCATCTTTGACAAGCAGATCCATCGTGAAATCGTGGATGCCGGGAGCCCGTACCTTTTGAACCAGTACCTGTACGTCTCCGGGGGCGACGGAACGCGGCTGATTTACATGCACGACCATCTGCCCAACGCCGAATTGAGGATCAGCCCGGCAGGTGGCGGCGCCGCCTCCACTGTGCGCGCGACGCCGTGGGGTCAGACGCTCAGCTACGCGCTGGCCGGGCTGAAAGCCCGCGAAATCTCGACCGAGATTCGCCTGTACAATGCGGAGAAAAAGATCGAATTCGTGAATCGTGTGCAGAAGGAGCCGGCAAACGACAAGGAGGCCATCTACTTCGCCTTCCCGTTCGCCGCGCCGGGCCCGCAGTTCGAGTACGAGGGCCCCATGGGCACCGTGAACCCGGCCCGCGATGCGCTGGCCGGCGCCAACCGCGAGTGGTTCACCGTGGGCCATTGGGCCCGCGTGAGTGGCGGCGGGCTGAGCGCGGCGGTGATCCCGGTGGACGGGCCGCTGGCCACTTTCGGCGACATCAACCGCGGCCGCTGGCCGGAGAAGTTCGAGCCGCCATCGCCGGCCATCTTCGCCTACGCCTTGAACAACTACTGGCACACCAATTTCCCGCGGGTGCAAAGCGGCGAGTTCACCTTTCGCTACGTCCTGACCAGCGGAGCCGGCCTCAGCCCGGCGGCGCTGAGCCGGCTGGGCCGGGAAGTGCTGACGCCACTCGAAACCGGGCAACTGACGGCTGCCGACAAGGTGGGCACGCGCGGCTTCCTGCCCGCTTCCGAAGCCAGCTTCCTCAACGTGGAGGAGGACGGCGTCGAAATCGAGACGTTCAAGCCCGCCGAGGATGGTAGGGGCTGCGTCCTGCGCATGATCGAGACCTCCGGCCGGGCCCACACCGTGCGCATCCGTTCGGGCCTGTTCGAGGTCGAGCGCGTCTGGGAGACCAGCGCCGTCGAGCGGGATCAGCGCGAAATCCCGATTGGCAAGGATGGCGCCGAGGTCGGGCTGCCGGCCAGGGGCATGGTCACGCTGCGGCTGTTCCTGCGCCTTGCCGCCCGCTGATCCGAGCTGAGGTAGAATCTCCTGCATGCGCATCCTGCTTGCCTTCGTCTTGATCGCCCAACTGGCCGCGGCCCAGGGAAGAGGCGCCGGCGCCGCGGCCGTGCCGGCGGATGCCGCCGCCGCGGCGGCTGCGCGCGTCGCCTTCATCCGCGAGAACTACACCAAATTCGAATACCGCGTTCCCATGCGCGACGGCGCCAGGCTGTTCACCTCGGTCTACGTGCCCAAGGACGTATTCACCGACGGCCGGACGTATCCCATCATGATGCAGCGGACGGGGTACAACGTGGCGCCCTATGGCGCCGACCTGTACCGGACGAACCTGGGGCCTTCGGAACTGTTCGAGCGCGAGAAGTTCATCTTCGTCTACCAGGACGTCCGCGGGCGATTCATGAGCGAGGGCGATTTCATCACCATCCGCCCGCAGAAGGCCGTGAAGAACGGGCCGCAAGATACCGACGAGAGCACCGACACCTACGACACCATCGACTGGCTGGTGAAACACCTTCCCGGCAATACCGGCAAGGTGGGGATCTGGGGCGTATCGCAGCCGGGGTTCTATGCCACGGCCGGGATGATCGATGCGCATCCCGCGCTGGTGGCGGTGGCGCCGCAGGCTCCGGTCACGGATTACTACATGGGCGACGATGTCTACCACAACGGCGCCTTCATGCTGGCGCACCGTTTCAGCTTCTACATGGGGTTCCGCAACCGCGAAGGCGATCCCGCCCCGCCGCCGCGAACGCTGCCCTTCGATTTCGGAACGCCGGATGGCTACGAGTTCTACCTCAACCTCGGCTCGCTGGCCAATGCGGACGAGAAGTACTTCAAGCACCAGCAGCCCATGTGGAACATGAACATCGAGCACACCAGCTACGACCAGGAATGGCAATCGCGCGCCATCTGGAAGCACCTGCAGGCCGTCAAGCCCGCGGTGATGCTGGTGGGCGGCTGGTACGACACCGAAGATCCGCAGGGCCTGCTGCGGCAGTTCGATTTCATGGAGAAAAACACGCCCCCGGCCGACATGCTGGTGATGGGTCCGTGGAACCATGGCGGGTTCGCGCGCGGCGATGGCGACCGGCTGGGCAATATCAATTTCGGATCGAAGACGGCGGCGTACTACCGGGAACACATCGAGCTTCCGTTCTTCCTCTACCACCTCAAGGGTCGCGGCGACGGCAAGTTTCCCAAGGCGTGGCTGTTTCAGACGGGCCTGAACCAGTGGCGCAAGTTCGATGCGTGGCCGCCGCGCGAAGCCAGGCCCACCGACTTGTTTCTGGATGCGCGCGGCAAACTGGCGTGGAGCCGGCCGCCGGACGCGGGATTCGAGGAGTACCTGTCGGATCCCAACAAACCGGTGCCGTATGTGGGCCACGTCGTGCAGGGCATTCTCAATTCGTATATGACCGAGGACCAGCGGTTCGCGGCCACGCGTCCGGATGTGCTGGTCTTCAAGACCGAGCCGCTGGACCATGATGTCCAGGTGTTCGGACCGATCCAGGTGGATCTGAAGGTTTCGACATCGGGGACGGATTCGGATTTCGACGTGAAAGTGATCGACGTGTTCCCGGGCGATTATCCGGACTACAACAGCCCGGCGCCGGCGGCGGGTGCCGTGCCGATGGGTGGATACCAGCAATTGATCCGCGGCGAGCCGTTCCGCGGCAAGTTCCGCAAGAGCTTCGAGAAGCCGGCTCCGTTTCAGCCGAACCAGCCGGACCGCATCACGTTCTATCTGCCGGACATCGCGCACACCTGGCGGCAGGGGCATCGGATCATGGTACAGGTGCAAAGCTCATGGTTCCCGCTGACGGACCGCAATCCGCAGAAGTTCATGGAGATTCCCAAGGCGCTATCGGGCGATTTTCAGAAGGCCATCGAGCGGGTGTATATCGGCGGCGCGGAAGGCTCGCGGATTCAGTTGCGGGTGATGGACTAAGTCGCGCCGGGCGGCCTCACTTCCGTGTCAAAAGCTCGCGCAGCCGGTCGATCGGAATCGCTTCGGCCGTGCCGAACCGGGACCGCACGGTGGTGGCTTGGAGCAGCGAGTTGTAAACCGCTTCCTCGGTGGCTTCCAGCGCCATATCGAACAGCGGGGAAACCGCGTCGCTGCCCAGCGCCTCGTACGCCGCCGGCCGTGAGCCGGTCTGCTGCACCCGCATCGAGGCCGCCGTGGAAAATGCGATAGCGAAATCGCCGCTTCCGTTGCTGTAGGAGGAACCCGTCCTTGCCAGCCCGAACACCGCTCTTGCGGCCAGGCGCTTCAGGTCCCTGGCGGTCAGCGGCGCGTCGGTCGCCACCACCATCATGCACGAGCCATCTCCGCCGGCAGCCGCCGCGGCCCTTCCCAATTCGCGCCCCACCGGCACGCCGCCCATCGTCAGATGCCCGCCGAAATTCGTCTGCACCAGCACGCCTACCGTATAGCCGCCGGTCCGCGTCTCGGCAACCCGCGAGGACGTGCCGATTCCGCCCTTCCATCCGAAGCAGCGCGTTCCCGTGCCCGCGCCCACGCTGCCTTCCGCCACCGCGCCGGCCTTGGCGTTGTGGATGGCTTCCACGACGTTCTCCGGCTTCACGTGCATGCCGCGGATGTCATTCAGGCCGCTATCGTTGGTCTCGCCCACCAGCGCGTTCACCGAGGTCACCCGCTCGTTCCCCGCTTGCGCCAGCGTGTATGCAATCACTCCTTCCATGGCGGCGCCGACGCTGAGGGTGTTGGTGAGGACGATGGGCGTCTCGATGGTTCCCAGCTCTTCCACCTGCGTCGACCCGGCGAGTTTTCCGAAAGCGTTGCCCACGAAGACCGCGCCCGGCAGCTTGTTCTGGAACAGGTTGCCATCCGCCGGAACGATGGCGGTCACTCCCGTGCGGACGTCGTCCCCCTCGATCAGGGTGACGTGCCCCACGCGCACGCCCGCGACATCCGTGATGGCGTTGAGCGGCCCCGGCGAATACACCCCCGGCGACAGTCCCAGATCTCGAGCGCGCGGCCGGCTGGTCTGCGCCGCCACCAGCGCCACCACCAGCACCGCTGGCGCGTAACGTGTCATATGGCTGATCTTCATGATGATTGCTCCTCGTCTTCCTGGCTTCTATTTCATTTTGGAAGGCAACTGAATTGTCCTGCCGGCAACCATGAAGACGCCCTTTCCGAGATGATGAATCGTCCGCGGGCGTTTCACTGAGGGGTCAATCCACGCTTTGACAACTTCAACGATGAAGAGGCAGTATTTGCCCGTCATCCTCGTATCGACGACCTTGCATTCGAGATTCGCATAGCACTCGTCGATGAGCGGTGGTTTGACTCGCCCGGCGGCCACCGGCGTGAGCTGAAAGGTCGCGAACTTGTCGATTCTTGCCCCGGAGGTGTTCCCGCAGCCTACCACCTTGCGGGCCAACTCCACCGTAGGGATGTTGATGACGCATTCTTTGGTGGCCTTCAAGATGCCAAACGTGTAGTTCCGGTTGCTGATCACACAACCCACCAGCGGCGGCTCGAACTCGATCATGGTGTGCCACGACATGGTCATGATGTTCGGCCGCCCCTTGCGAACGGTGGTGACCATCACAACCGGCCCCGGCTCAAGCAAGCCATAGACCTTGGCGAGGGGAAAAGACTTCTTGGCCATTCCGGCACCTCAGTTTCGGAAGCGATCGACGATTGCCCTTATCTCACCATAAGCCTAACTCCACTGCGTTGGAACC
>JBEKYE010000107.1:0-12466 GCA_049511275.1 Bryobacteraceae bacterium | reverse complement strand
CATGCTGATTGCGGCCCACCAGGATTGGAGCAGCCTGGTGGCATCCGACTCGCCCGCTCAGCCTGGAGAGGTGATCCACACCTACGCGGTGGGCCTGGGCGCGGTGGCGCCGGCGATGACGACGGGAATACCGGCACCGCTCGGTAGCTTGTTCCCGCTGGCCGGTCCTTTCGATTGCCACGTGGGCTACGGCATGGACGGGCAACCGCTCGAAGTGGAGTTCGCCGGGCTGGCGCCGGGGATGATCGGCATTTACCAGGTGGATATAATGATGCCGGACGTGGCGGGCGATACAGGCTGGATGCTTGTGAACTGTGGCACGCCGGGGAATGCGCTGCAACGCAGCGGCGGGGGGCTGCCGGTGGTGAGCAGCCAGTAGAGCGCGCGACTTCCCCATCCCGCGCCGATGGCCTGCGCGCCCGCTGTTAGACTGTAGGTCGTATGAGCAATCCTCTCTCTTACCTGCACGATCAGCTCGAACAGTGGCGCGCCGAGGGCTCCTACCAGCGCCTGCGCATCCTGGAATCGGAGAGCGCGGCGGAATCGCGCTTCGACGGCAAACAGGTCATCAACCTGGCTTCCAATAATTACCTGGGGCTGACTACCCACCCCAAGCTGCGGGAAGCGGCCATCCAGGCGGTGAAGGATTTCGGCGTCGGCTCGGGCGCCGTGCGGACCATCTCCGGCACCATGCGCATCCACATGCAGCTCGAAGAGCGCATCGCCGCCTTCAAGAATGTGGAGGCGTGCGTGGTTTTCCAATCGGGTTTCGCGGCCAACGCCGGCACGGTTTCGGCCATCCTGGGACCGGACGACCACATCATTTCCGACGAGCTCAACCACGCCAGCATCATCGACGGCTGCCGCCTTTCGCGCGCCAAGATCCATGTCTTCCCGCACAAAGACGTGGCCACGGCCGGGAAGATCCTCGCCGAGCTCGACCACGTTCCCGGCCACAAGCTGCTGATCAGCGACGGCGTCTTTTCCATGGACGGCGATATCGGCGCGCTCCCCGGCCTGGCGGAAGCCGCCGAAAAGCACGGCGCCATCATGATGGTGGATGACGCCCATGCCTCCGGCGTGCTGGGCCGGCAGGGCCGCGGCACGATCGACCATTTCGGCCTCCACGGCCGCGTCCAGGTGCAGGTGGGCACGCTCTCGAAAGCCATCGGCGTGCTGGGCGGCTATGTTTGCGGCAGCCGCGATTTGATCGATTTTCTCTATCAGCGCGCGCGCCCGTTCCTGTTTTCCACGTCGCACCCGCCGGCCGTGGCCGCCGCCTGCCTGGCCGCTTTCGATGTGCTGGAACAGGAGCCGGAACGCATGGAGAATCTTTGGAAAAACACCAAATACTTCAAGCAAGGCTTGATGTCGGCTGGATTCCATACCGGAATCAGCGAGACGCCCATCACGCCGGTGATTGTCGGCGAAGCTAGAGTGGCGCATGAGCTCTCGCGCGAGCTTTTTGCGGAGGGTGTGCTGGCGACGGGCATCGGCTTCCCGACGGTGCCGAAGGGCAAAGCCCGGGTGCGGACCATCGTGACGGCAACGCATACGAAAGGGGAGCTGGATCAGGCGCTGGAAGCGTTCCAGAAGGTGGGCAAGAAGATGGGGATTCTGGCGTAACCTACAGCGCCGGGCGAGGACGGCTTGCTTACGCGCGCGGCGGTCGTCCACCTCCCGCGGCGATCGCTACTCGATTGTGCTTGACCTGGTCAAGAACGCCGGCGAACAGCAGGCCCTCACCCTCAACAGTTGAGGAGGGGACGGCGGCACCCTATATGCCCGGAATGCCGCCGGAGACATGCCAGAAGATACCCAGAGCGATGAGCACGATCAGCGCCGTGATGAGACAGTACTCGGCGAGGACCTGCCCTTGATCCTGATCTTTGAGAAAACGGTAGATAGCCCTTAACACGATTTAGAAACCTGAGAGAATTATGCGTGGTCGGAGCCGGGCACTACTATCATGTCTTTGGATATGTAACTGGAGGTTGAGGGAAAGGGCTTCGCCGCCGGGGAACGCATATCAACCCGGATTGAGAACAAAGAATTTACCCGGGTTCCTCAACGTTTATCGGCGGCTGAAATTGGGTTTTCGATCCTGCGGTCTGGTATGCGGCTCAAGTTTTGGAGGAGTTCCGCCGATAAGGAAAGGGGGGAAGAATGTCACAGCCCTGCGCGACACTTGGCGACCTGCAATTCGACCTGCCACCGCTGATTCTGCATCCCTTCAACGAACGCATCCCGCCCTCCACGTTGTTGGATAACTCTAAGGCGGCGTTGATGTTATCCGGCCTCATCGCAAGCGACGGAACCGACCCGGAAGCCTTGCAAAAGCGGATGCTTTGCGGGAGGTACGCGGAGATCCGCATGCTCTTCTTCCTGGGGAAGGACGTTTTCCGCTGGATGAACCAATGCCTGGACTGGGCGGCGCGCGCACCCGGACTGGCGGGGATGGAAGTGCGGGTCCAGAGTTTCGCGGGACTGCTCACGGGAGGCACCCCGGCCGGGGTGAAAGAGAAGCTGGAGAGCTGGGGCGTGGCCGATTACAGCTCGATTTTCTCGCGGGCCATCGGGCTCAACACCCTGTTCACGGCCCCGCCGGCGTTTGACGGGCTCTCGGAAGAGTTCCTGCGGAACTATCACCGCTACGCCGATGCGCTGTACCGCTGTTTCATGCAACTGGAGACGCACCTGATGGCGGACCCGCGGAATTTCCGCTTCGGCCTGTTTGCCTCAGGCGAATACTCGCGGATGCTGGAATCGGAGTGGGAGGCCGAGTAGGGCGGCGCGCGGAGCCTCAGGCCATTTTGCCGATGAATCGCGCCGGCGGCCACCTGCAAGCGGGAGCTAAAATAGAAACATCATGAAATTCCCGCGCCTACTGGTGCTACGGCAGAAATTTCCGGACCGCCGAATTCCCGATGTCCCGGCCGAAGTGCGCCGACAGCTGGCGGCAAGCGGCTTTGCCGCGCGAGTCAAACCGGGAGCGCGCATCGCCATCGGCGTGGGCAGCCGCGGCATTCACAACATCGCCGCGATTGTCCAGGGCGTGGTGCGGTACTGGCAGGAACAGGGCATGCGGCCGTTCCTGTTTCCCGCCATGGGCAGCCATGGAGCGGCTTCCGCGGAGGGACAAGCCGACGTGCTGGCCCACTATGGCATCACCGAAGCCGCCATGGGCTGCCCGCTGGTGAGCCAGCTGGAAGTGGTCTCGCTTGGCAAGACCGCCGACGGCATCGAAGCCTTCATGGACCGCAAGGCCTACGAATCCGACGGCGTGATGCTGGTGGGCCGCGTGAAGTGGCACACGGATTTCGCCGGGAAGATCGAAAGCGGCCTCTTTAAGATGATGGCCATCGGGCTCGGCAAATTCGCCGGCGCGCAGCGCTACCATTCCTATGCCTACCGCCTCGGCCTGGAGCACGTCATCCGCACGGTGGGACGCCAGGTGCTGGCTTCCGGCAGGATTCTGGGCGGACTGGCGATTCTGGAGGACGCCTGCCACAACACCGCCAAGCTCGAAGCCGTGCCGGTGGAAGCCATGGAACAGCGCGAAGAGGCCGACCTGGCGCTGGTGAAATCCTGGATGGCCCGCATTCCGGTGGATGCCGACATCCTGATTCTGGACGAGATCGGCAAGAACATCAGCGGCGCCGGCATGGACACCAAGGTGGTGAACCGCAGCGTCTTCGGAGAGTACAATCCCTGGCCGGACACGCCGCGCTTCGAGCGCTTATTCGTTCGCGACCTGAGCGAGCTCACTTACAACAGCGGTGTAGGGCTGGGCATGGCCGACGTGGTGACCAACCGGCTGGTGGATCGCATCGACTGGGAGCCGACGTGGATCAACTCGCTGACCGCCAATACGCCCGCCGCCATCCGCACGCCCATTCACTTCCCCACCGACCGCGAATGCCTGGAGCGCATCGCACCGACCGTGGGAAAGGTGGATCTGGGGGAAGTGACGTTCTGCTGGATCCGCAACACCATGGAGCTGGGACGCCTGGCGGTGAGCGAAAACCTGCGAGCCGCGATCGAGCGGAAACCGGAAATCGAAATCGAAGGCATCATCGACTTCGAGTTCGACGGAACGAACAACCTGGCGAGCCCGTTCCAAACCGTGGCCGCGGTGGATTAGAGATCCTGCGACCCGCTGAGTGTCTCAATGGCCCGAAGCCGGACGAGGGCGTCCGGCGCGGTCCAGGGGGACCGCCCCACAAAAAAAGCCTACAGCGCGTACTTCCCTGCCGCCAGCACGTGTTTGGCGATCTGGCGGCCTAGTCCGATGGTGTCGGCCGGTTCGTGCTTGGAAAGGCGGCGCAGGATCGCCATCTGGGTCCTGAGCATATCGCCTTCCGCCACGGTGGAGATCACCTTGCGGGACGAAAGCTCCACCGTCTGCGCAGCCTTGGCCGCGTAATACCGGGTCATGGCGACGGCCTGCCCGGCCGCCCCCGCTCCCTTGGCGGCGATCAGCTTTTCCGCGCGCAGGATGCACGATTCCATGGCAAACACTTCCATGATGCAATCGGCCAGCGCGCCCATCACTTCCTGCTGGTCCGCGAGACCCATCATGTACTTCTGCGAAGCCGCGCCCGCCGCAAATAAGGCGAGCTTCTTGGTGTTGGCCAGAAGCTGGTGTTCGGCGCTTAAGGGGCCTTCTCGCTCTTCCGCTGCGCTGGGCCCGGCCATCACCTCATCCATGAGTTTCTTGATTGCCGCCAGCAGCGGCAACTGGCCCGCTACGGCACGCTTCATCAGCCAGCCGGTGATGATCAGCCGGTTGATCTCGTTGGTGCCCTCGAAGATCCGGTTGATGCGCGAATCGCGGTACGCGCGCTCCGCCGGATACTCCTCCACGTAGCCGTAACCGGCGTAGATTTGCAGGACGTGGTCCACCACCATGTCCAGCATCTCCGAGGCCCATACCTTGAGGATGGAGCACTCCACCGCATACTCCTCGATGCGCTTCTGGATTTCCCGGGAGGCTCCCGCGGCGCCGGCATCCACATCGGCCAGCGCGGCATCGATCATGCCGATGGTCCGGTAGACCATGGATTCGCCGGCGTAAATTCCGGCGGCGGATTCGGCCAGCTTCTCCTGGATCAGGCCGAATTCGGCGATTGCCTTGCCGAAGGCCTTGCGCTCCTTGGCGTAGCCGATGCCGTCCTGCAGGCTGTTGCGCGCCCCGCCCACGCAAGCCGCACCCAGCTTGAAGCGGCCGATGTTGAGAATGTTAAACGCGATGTGGTGCCCCTTGCCGACCTCGCCCAGCAGGTTCTCCACGGGCACCTGGCAATCGGCCAGAACCAGCGGACAGGTGGAAGAGCCGCGGATGCCCAGCTTATGCTCTTCGGCGCCAATCGAAAAGCCCGGCGTGTGGCGTTCGATCAGGAAGGCCGAGAACTTGTCGCCATCCACCTTGGCGAACACCGTGAACAGGTCGGCGAAGCCGCTGTTGGTGATCCACATCTTCTCGCCGTTGAGGATGTAGTGCTTCCCGTCCGGCGAAAGCACCGCTCGCGTGCGGCAGTTCATGGCATCGCTGCCGGATGAGGATTCCGAGAGCGCATACGCGCCGATCCACTCGCCCGTCCCGAGCTTGGGCAGGTACTTGCGCTTCTGTTCCTCGGTGCCGTACCAGACGATGGGCAGCGTGCCGATTCCCACGTGCGCGCTGAAGGCCACCGAAAAGCTGGCCAGCTTGCTGATGGATTCGGCAATCAGCGCCGAGGTCACCTTGTCCATTTCCAGGCCGCCGTAGGCTTCCGGGATGTCCACGCACATCAGGCCGAGCTCGCCGGCCTTGCGCAGCAGACCCTTGGTCAGCTCGAAGTTCTTGGCCTCGATTTCGGCAGCCACCGGCATCACTTCGTTCTGGGTGAAGTCGATTGCGGTCTTCGCAATCTGCCGGTGTTCCTCGGAGAGGTCCTCAGGTGTAAATACGTCTTGCGGATCGCGTTCCTCGGTGAGGAAGCTGCCGCCCTTGACCCGTTTCGCCATCACTTGCACGTTGCTGGTTGCCATATGTTTTCCCTCTGTTGGTTAAAAATCGCTCCCTTACGGTCGCGGCTCGCTTAGCAACAATCGCTCCCTTACGGTCGCGGCTCGATTCACACATTAATTCAGATTCTCAAAAATTCCCGCGGCGCCCATGCCGCCCCCCACGCACATCGTCACCATCCCATACCTGGCGTTGCGCCGTTTCAGCTCCTGAAGCAGCCCGGCGGTGAGCTTGGCCCCGGTGCAGCCCAGCGGATGACCCAACGCAATTGCGCCGCCGTTTACGTTCACGCGATCCATCGCGAGCCCCAAGGTCTTGATTACGGCCAGCGCCTGCGTCGCGAAGGCTTCGTTCAACTCGATCAGGTCGATCTGATCCAGAGTCAAGCCCGCCAGTTTGAGCGCCTTGGGAATGGCGTATACCGGACCGATCCCCATCTCCTCCGGCAGACAGCCCGCATAGGCGAAGGCCACCAGGCGCGCCATCGGCTGGATTCCCAGCGCCCGGGCGCGTTCCTCCAACATCACCACCGCGGCCGCGGCACCGTCGGAAGTCTGCGAGGAGTTGCCCGCCGTGACCGTGCCCGCGGCATGGAAAGCCGCCTTGAGCTTGGCCAGCGCCTCCAGGGAGGTGTCGGCGCGCGGCCCCTCATCAACCCGGAACTCCACTTCGGTTTTGCGGATCTTCGACTTGGCGTCGGGCGCCGAGAAAGTGACCTTTACCGGCACGATCTCCTGCTGGAATTTCCCCGCCGCCTGCGCGGCCAGCGCTTTGGTGTGGCTGGCCAGTGCGAACTCGTCCGCCTGCTGGCGCGAGATGCCGTAGTGGTGCGCCACGCGCTCGGCGGTCAGCCCCATCGACAGATACGAATCCGGATAGTTTTGCTGGAGCCAGGGGTTGATGGAAATCTTGTAGCCGCCAAACGGAATCAAGGACATGGATTCCGTTCCGCCGGCCACGATCACGTCCGCTCCGCCGCCGCGTATGCGCTCCGCGGCGAGTGCGATGGATTGCAGCCCGGACGCGCAATAACGGTTGATGGTCATGGCGGAGGACTCAATCGGCATGCCCGCGCGCAGCGCAGCGACCCGCGCCACGTTCATGCCCTGCTCGCCTTCCGGCATGGCGCAGCCGATGATCACATCCTCCACTTCTTTCCTGTCCAGGCCGGGCACACGCCCGAGCGCCCCCTCGATGGCCGCTGCCGCCAGGTCGTCGGGGCGCGTGGCCCGCAACATTCCTTTGGGAGCCTTGCCCACGGCCGTCCGCACCGAGCTCACAATCACTGCGTCTCTCATGGATGTATCTCCTCACTCCGAATGAAAACAGGAATGGCCGCCGATAAACGCAGATGAACACGGATAAAACCAGGTCTTTTCTTATCTGTGTTCATCGGCGTTCATCCGCGGCTGAATGTCTTCAGTTCCTTAGCGGCCTCCCGCTTTTCAATGTGAAGGCGATCCGTTCCTGGGTTTTCTTTTCGCCGCAAAGCGAGAGGAACGCTTCCCGCTCCAGATCCAGCAGATATTGCTCGCTGACCGGCGTGCCGGGCGTGACCGGCCCGCCGCACAGAACGTACGCCACCCAGTTGGCTACCTTTACGTCGTGGTCGCTGATGAATTCGCCCTGCCGCATGACGTGGACCCCGAGTTTGAGGGTGGCCAGCATGTTCTCGCCCGGCGCTGGAATATCGGTGCGCGGCAGCGGGGCGGAGTAACCGCCGGCCGCCAATTCGCGGGCCGACTGTTTAGCGTCGTTCAGGAGGCGCTCGCGATTCATGGTGATGCGGTCGGTGGAGAGCAGCATGCCGATGTGGCGCGCCTCTACGGCCGAAGTGGATACCTTGGCCATGGCGATGGTTTCGAAGGTCCGCCGCAGCGCTCCCACCAGTTCCACCGATTCCGTGCGGACGGTTCCGTGAACCGCCGCCGCCGCATCCAGCGCGCGCAGCAGCATTTCCTTGCAGCCGCCTCCGGCCGGAACCACGCCGACACCGGTTTCCACCAGTCCCATGTACAACTCGGCATGGGCCTGCCGGCGGGCGCCGTGAATGGCGATCTCCGCTCCACCGCCCAGGCAGAACGAGTACGGCGCCACCACCACGGGACGCGGGCAGAATTTGATGGCCGCCGTCATACGCTGAAATGCCCGCACGGCGAAATCGACTTCGTCCCACTCCCCTTCCTGGGCGCTCAACAGCAGTTGCATCAGGTTGGCCCCCACGGAGAAGTGCTCCGCATCCCCGCCGATCACGAACGCCTCGAAATTCCGCACGGCGTCGCTCTGCGGCGAAAAGGTTTCGGTCACCAGCCGTATGATGTCTTCGCCCACGGCATTCTTCTTGGAGTGCAGTTCCAGGCAGGCCACGCCATCGCCGATATCCACCAGAGACGCGCCCGGGTTGTGCCGCACCACGCCGTTCGACGCGCGGAACCGGGCGATGCGCGCGATGCCTTCGGCCTCCGTGACCGGCCGGTAAGCGGCGCTCGCCACATCGAAGCACTCGCGGCCGTCGATCCGGTACCACGCGGCGGCTCCCGCGGCCATCAGGCGTTCGACAATCGGGCTCACCCGCTCCCCGGCGTCCCGCATGCGCTGGACTGTTGCGGGGACGCCGGCGGCATCCCAGAGCTGGAACGGCCCCATTTCCCAGTTGAAGCCGGCCCGCATGGCGCGGTCCACGCCGGTCGCATCGTCGGCGATTTCCGGCAGGCAATCTGCCGCGTAGTTCCACAGGGCGCTCAGCAGCCGCCAGTGGAAACGCGCGAATTTATCCTTGCGAATATCTCCGGCCAGCAGTTGGGCCAGGCGCTCGGGCAACTTTTCCGCATTCTTGGCCATTTCGGGCGAGGCGATCTTGGGCCGGATGGCCGGAGCGTATTCGAGCGTCTTCCAATCCAGCACCAGCCGGATTTCCTTGCCTTCGGCGTCCTTCTCCTTCTTGTAGAAACCCTGCCTGGTCTTATCTCCCAGCCAGCGGCGCTCCAGCATGGCGCGGATGAACGGCGGCACAACGCCGGAGCCCTCGAAGTTGGCGGCGACGTGCGCCAGGATATCGATTCCCACCATATCCGCCAGCCGGAAGGTCCCTGTACGCGGCCAGCCGATGGCGCTTCCGGTCAGTGCGTCCACCTCTTCGATGGTCAGGTCCTCCTCCTGCATCAGGCGCACCGATTCCAACATGATGAAGACGCCGATCCGGTTGGCGATGAAGTTGGGGGTGTCGCGCGCAAACACCACCTCCTTGCCAAGCAGCAGGTCGGCGAAATGCGAAACGGCGGCAATGGCAGCCGGATCCGATTCGGGCGTGGGAATGATCTCCACCAGGCGCATGTAGCGCGGCGGATTGAAGAAGTGAGTTCCGAACCAGCGCCGCCGAACGGCCTCCGGCAGTTTGGCCGCAATCGATGCCACCGGCAGGCCGCTGGTATTGGTGGTCAGGATGGCGTCCCGCTTCAAATGCGGCACCACCTTATCCAGCAGGGCCTGCTTGATGGCCAGGTTTTCGGTGACCGCCTCGATCACCCAGTCGCAATCGGCGAGCAACGCCAGATCGTCATCGAAGTTTCCCACGGAAACGTGTGCGGCATACGCGGGGTCGTAAAACGCCGCTGGTTTGCTCTTCTTGAGGGCGTCGAGCGCCTGCGACGCAATGGCGCTGCGCGCGCCTGTTTCCGACCGAATATCCAACAGAACCACGGGCAAACCGGCGTTGGCCAGGTGCGCCGCGATCCGCGACCCCATGGTTCCCGCCCCCAGTACCGCCGCTTTGCGGATCACGCTCGAGGGCGCGTGGTCCGGAGAAGACACGGCAGCCGAGGCCGGTTTGACTACTGCTTCAACGCTCATACGAATTACTCCTCTGTGCAACTATGCGCAACTTGCTGCTCGCCTTCCCGGCGGCCAACCCCTGCGTCAAAGTGCGCGCGAACTGCGTGGCAATCTCTTCCGGAGATAAGGCGCCCTCGGGTTCATACCACATGCAGATCCAGTTCAGCGCGCCCGCAATGGAAAATGCGGCGATCTTCGTATCGCACGGAGCAATCGATCCATCCCCAATCCCTTCCTGGATGAACCCGCGCAGGCGGCGGTCGATTTTTCTCTTGTAGGCCCGCATCTCGGCGCGCGCGACGCTGGTGAGGTCGCCCTCGTCCAGACGCATGACACACCGTCCGAAGTTGACCGTCATCACGGTAGCGTACGAATGGATAAATGCTTCCACCTTCTGTAGTCCGGTTCCACAGTGATCGGCGTTTTCGTTGAGAGTTTCCTCAATTAGCCCGACACCCAGGCGGTAGCACTCAAGGAGAATGTCTTCTTTGTTGTTGAAATAATGGTAAAGCGCAGGCTTGGTGATTTTCAGCCGGTCGGCCACGTCGTTCATGGATGTCCGGCTATAACTTTTTTCGAGGAACAATTGTGCAGCGGTTTTCAATACCGCCTCACGCTTGGTGGCCGGGTCGCGCCGCCGGTCGGCGAATGCCTTGCGGGGCGATGGGGATGCGGAGGCGTCTCTTGACATGACGAACCATGCGCCCCCGTTGACAACGGGCAACGCTCCTGTTATCTTACCCACCGGTAAGATAAAACGCAAGCGGATACCTTGCGTGGGCGCATACCCTTCGGTTCTCCATGGAGGAACGATGCCAGGCAATCTAAGCGCAGACGATCTGCCGCTCGAGCGCATCTACAAATGGGAGCGCGAGCGGCCCGAAACTGTTTTCCTCACACAACCTTACGGCGGCGGCAAGGTGCGCGATTGGACCTGGGGCCAGGCCGCGGCCGAAATCCGCTCCCTGGCAGCCTGGCTGAAGGCCCAGGATTGGGAACCGGGAAGCTGCGTGGCGATTCTCTCCCGCAACTGCGCCTGGTGGATTATGGCCGACCTGGCCATCTGGATGGCGGGATATGTCACGGTCCCGATCTACCCTTCGCTGAAGGCGCAATCGATTCGCCAGATACTGGAACACTGCGGCGCCAAAGCCTGCTTCCTCGGCGCCACCGACGAGCGGGAAGCTACCGTTGCCGGCATCCCCGCCGGCGTGACCTGCGTTCGTTTTCCCACCGCTCAACCCAACGATTGGCCCACTTGGGAAGTCCTGGTTACGGCCAACCGTCCCATTCACGGCAACCCCACCCGCCCCGCGGACGATCTGGCCACCATCATTTATACCTCCGGCACCACGGGCACCCCGAAAGGGGTCATGCATACCTTTGCGGCCCTGGCTTTCGACGCCAAAGTCCTCGCCGGGCACATCAAGCTGAATGACCAGGAACGCGTGCTCTCCTACCTGCCGCTGGCCCACATCGTGGAGCGGGCGGGCATGGAAGGAACCGCCATCTACCTCGGATATCGCATCTTCTTCAGCGAGGGCATCGACACCTTCCTCACCGACCTTACCCGCGCGCGGCCCACTATCTTCCTCTCCGTGCCGCGGCTGCTGCTGAAATTCCAGCAGGGCGTGTTCGCCAAGATCCCCGAGCACAAACTGGAACGCCTGCTGCGCATCCCCATCCTGAACCGCTCCGTCAAGAAACGCGTCCTGCGCAAGCTCGGATTGGACAGCGTCCTCAATGCCGCCAGCGGCGCCGCGCCGCTGCCCACCGAGATTCTGCTGTGGTACCGCAAGCTCGGCCTGAACCTTGCCGAAGGCTACGGCATGACCGAGACCTTGATCACCCACCTGCCGGCGCCCGGTTCGGTGCGCCCCGGCTACGTGGGCTGCGCCATTCCCGGCGTGGAGGCGAAGATCGATGAGAATGAGGAACTCCTCATCCGCAGCCCCATGAACATGCTGGGCTACTACAAGGACCCCGAAAACACCCGGGCTTCCTTCACGGCGGACGGATTCTTCCGGACCGGCGATCTGGCCCGCATCGATCCCGACGGGCAACTCAGAATCATCGGCCGCGTCAAGGAGCAGTTCAAAACCAGCAAGGGTAAGTACGTGATGCCCACTCCCATCGAGTGTCAACTGCTTGCCCACCCGGTGGTGGATGCGTGCTGTCTGATGGGCGCCGGCATGGCCCACCCCTTCGCCGTGGTCCTGCTGGCCGAGGAAATGCGCAAAATCACCGCGCTTCCCGCGCAGCGGGCGACTGTGGAGCAGACTCTGTTGGACCTCATGAACCTGGTGAACACCCAGCTGGATCCGCATGAGCAGCTGAGCTTCGTGGCCGTGGCCCAGGGCCCGTGGACCGTCCACAATGGTTTTATCACCCCCACGCTCAAGATCAAGCGCAACGTTTTGGAAAGCCGCTATCAACCCTGCATCGACGATTGGATGAAGCAGAATCGCCCGGTGGTGTGGGAATCGCCGGTGGAGGCTGCGCGTCCGGCGGTCGGGTAGGGGGATGGGGCGGGGGCGGATTCCGGGCGCAGCGGTCAAAAGCACATCTGCGGAAATCGACATGGCGCGGCGAGTCCCGTCTTCATGAGAGCGGTGGGAGAAGCCG
>JBEKYE010000106.1:0-12800 GCA_049511275.1 Bryobacteraceae bacterium | reverse complement strand
CGGGCGACCAGACATTTGCCTCGATCACCGAGAAGCTCGAACCCGTCCTGACCCGCGGCGCGGCATCGGCGAAGTCGCCCCAGCGCCAGGCCGACCTGCTGGCGCACCTGGGCTGGTCGTATTTTCTGCGCAGCCGCGAAGGGACCTCCGGTCCCGATCCCGAGCCGGTTTATCGCGACGCCCTCCAGAAAGATCCCGCCAACCCCTACGCGCACGCCATGCTGGGCCACTGGATTCTCTGGAACAGCCGGGGGTTTTCGAATGCGTCCGAGCAGTTTGCCGCCGCGCTCGCCGCCCCGCGGCCCGCCCTGCGCCCTTACATCCGATCCATGCAATTAAGCGCGCTCCATAACGAGGACACCCCCGAGGCGCACGAGGAAATCATTCGCGTGGCCAACGGTATCCGCAAGGAGCACGGCGATATGAGCCCGCGCCAGGCCCATGACATCCTGAACATATACTGGGAGCACATGATTCGGCCCGATAAGCAGACAGCTGCCTTTTTAAGCGCGGTGCCGCCTCTGGATCACCTGGCCACTTTTGACTGGCTTCTGCAACGGGGTGGCCCCGCCAAACCCGACCCCACCCATGCTTACATTCATAGTGCCCTGTTGGAAGCCGCGGGCCGTCGCGACGAGGCTCTCGCCGGCTACCGCGCGATCGAGTCCGGCTTCGGCCCCAACGACAGGGGCACGCTCATGGAAAGCACGCATAAAGCCATCGTCCGGCTCACCGGCAGCAAGTAAAGCGCCAAAGCGGCGGCTATTTCGGGGGCTACGAAACTCCCGCCCCCAACGGCCGGCCGATCGGGGGGTAGAGGCTGAAGCGGCCGCACGCGATACTCTCAATGCGGCGTATCGCCTGTCTGAGGCCGATTCCGACCGTGGGCCAGGGCACGCCATCGCTCGATGCCGCGGACTCAAGATACACTAAGATCCGATGCGGCTACTGACTGGCCCGGCCGGTTCCGGCAAGACGACCATCGTGCTGAACCAGTTTCGCGAGGCGCTGCGGGCGGGCGGTGAAGGCATCCGGCTGCTGACGCCGACGGCGACGCTGGCGCAGCACTTGCAGAACCAGGTGGCGCGAGAAGGGCTGGTCTTTCACCGGAACCTGATCCAGACGCTTTCGGCGTTCGTGGAAGAAAACGCGGGCGGCGTGCCGCTGGCGCCGGAGGCCGTGGTCTACCTGCTGGTGGAGCAGGCGGCGCGGCGGCTGCGCCGGCCGGAATTCGCTCGCGTTGTGGATACGGCGGGATTCTGCGCGGCGCTGGCGCGGACCATCGAGGAGTTCGCCTCGGCGGGGTGCGACAGCGCGCGGCTGGCGGAGTGTCTGCCGGATACACCGCTGGGCGCGGCGTTTCTGGAGGTGTACGCCGAAGTGGACCGCGAACTGGAAGCGCGCGGGTTGGAACTGCGGGCGCGGCGGCTGGAGCGAGTGGCGGCGCGGATGGAACGCGAGGGCGCGGGCGGAATCCGTACCGTATGGCTGGACGGGTTTCATGCGCTGCCGGATCCGGAGTTGCGGATGATTGGGGCGTTGGGGCGGCATTGCGAGGTCACCATGGCGCTGGCGGACGGCGACCTGACGCCGGCGCTGCGGACGCGGTTGGAAGGCATGGGATTCCGCGAAGAGCGCGCGCCGCAAAGGCGCGCCGCGCCGGCGCTGGCGGTGGTGAAGGCGGCGGGCATCGAACGGGAAGCGGAGGAGATTGCACGGCGCATCCTGCAACAGGCGGCGGCGGGCCGGCCGTTCCGCGAGATGGGCATCATCGTGCGCGCGGCGGAGACGTACGTGCCGATTTTGCGGTCGACGCTGGAGCGGTTCGGGATCCCGGCGCGTTTCTATTTTGAAGAGCGGCTGGACCGGCACGCGGCGGTGCGGTACCTGAGCGGGGCCGTGGACGCGATGCTGGGCGGATGGGATCACGGCGAGACATTGAAGGTGCTGCGCCTGGCGCCGCGGTTCGCCGATTGGAACGCCATGGACCGCTTCGACTTCCAGGTGCGCGAACAGATGCCGAACACCGGGTTGGGAGGGTTGAAGGCGCTGGCGGAGGGGTCGGAGCCGCTGCTGCATAAGATCGGCGCGCTGGGCGAGATTGAAGAGTGGAGGTTGTTTGCGCTCGAGCCGGAGGATTGGGCGGCGCGGTTCCGGACGCTGCGGAACCTGTTCCGGCTGGCGCGGCCGGAACCGGATGCGGAACGCGCGGAGATGTGGCGCAGCCAGGCCGGGGCGCTGGACGAATTCGACAACGCGCTGGATGATGCGGCCTGCGCGCTCGGGACGCGGCACGCCATGCCGCTCGAAGATTTCTGGCGGGCGGTGAAGGCGGTGCTGCGGATGAAGCCGCTGCGCCTCAATGACAGTCGGCGCGGCGTGGTGCACGTGCTGAGCGCCCACGAGGCTCGGCAGTGGGTGCTGCCGGTGGTGTTTGTGTGCGGGATGGTGGAGAAGCAATTCCCGCGGATGCATCCGCAGGACGTGTTCTTTCCGGAAACGGCGCGGGTGCAATTGAACGCGGCCGGGATCCGGGTGCGGACGGCGGCGGAATTCGAGCGCGAGGAGCGGGCGCTGTTCGATTCGGCGATCACGCGGGCCACCATGCTGGCGACGCTTTCCTATCCGGAGTGCAGCCCGCGCGGCGAAACCAACCTGCGATCGCTGTTTCTGGAGGAATGCGCGGCGGCGGTGGAAGAGCAGACGGCGCCCGCGGTGAAGCCCCGGCCGCGCGACCGCCGCGGACCGGGCGGCGGGCCGCGGGAAGGCATCCGCGCGCCGGAGTTGCTGCGGATTTTGCGCGAGAAGAGCGGGAAGCTCTCGCCGACGGGTCTGGAGAGTTACTTGCAGTGCCCGTTCCAATATTTCGGGCGGCAGGTACTGCGCCTGAAGAAGGCGCCGGTGCGGCCCGAGGAGCGGCTGGATTTTCTGACGCAGGGAAACATCGTCCACGAGGTTCTGGCGGCGTGGTACGCCCAGCCGCAGGACATGACGGAACTGTTTGAGAGGGTGTTTCAGCGCTACCTGGAAGAAAAGCAGATTCCTCCGGGATATCACACGGAGCGGCTGCGCAACGCCATGCTGGAGGATCTCGAGACCTTTGCCAAGGACCAGCGCTGGCCGCGCGAAGCGTATCAGTCACGCATGGAGGAGGCGTTCGTCTTCCTTTTAGAGGAGGGCCTGGAGATCTTGGGCAAGATCGACCGGCTGGACGTGACGGCGGACGGACGCGCGTACGTGCTCGACTACAAATACAGCGCGTCAAAAAACATCCAGGCCCGGAAGGATGATCCGGCCCTGCTGCAGGCGCCGCTGTACCTGATGGCGGCGAAGCGTCTGGGGTATGAGCCGGCGGGCATGTACTACATCGGGCTGAAGAAGGAACTGGAGTACGTGGGCTGGGAGGCGGCAGAATTGCCCGCGGATTGGGAGGCGGCTGCAACTGAGCGGACCATCCGCCTCGCGGGGAGAATTCGCGCGGGACGGATGGAGGTAGCGCCGTCGGATCGGGAAAAGTGCCGGTTCTGCGATTGCCGCGACGTGTGCCGCGTGGAAGGCCTGGAGGCCGCGGTGATAGCGGAGAGCGCATGAGGGACGAACAGTCCACGGTCGAGTTCACGCAGGGCCAGGCCGACGCCATGGACGTTTCCAAGCGCGGGACGGACACCTGCGTGGTGGCGGGGCCGGGGTCGGGGAAGACCACCGTGCTGGTGGCGTATTTCCGGGGGTTGGTGGCGGCTGGTGTCGACCCCCTGCGAATCCTGGCCATCACGTTCACCGAAAAAGCTGCGGGCAACATGCGGACAAAACTGGCGAAGGAGTTTCGCGACGATCTGAGGGTCCGCGCCAAGCTGGAGAAGGCCTGGGTTTCGACGGTGCATGGGTTCTGCGCGCGGCTGCTGAAGGATAATGCGGTTTTCGCGGGAGTCGATCCGGAGTTCAGAGTCGCGGATGCGCGCCTGAGCTGGCGGCTGCAACAGGAAGCCCTGGCGGCAGCGATGGACGCGCTGCTGTCGGAGCATCCGGCGGCGATGCGGGCGCTGATCCGGGGGCTTTCCGCGTACGACTTCGAGGAATCGCTGCTGTCGGCCTACGATGCCATGCGGGGCGCCGGTCGGCGGGTGGAAGACCTGGCGGCGTTTGCCGTGCCGCCGGGGACCACGCTGGACGGCATCTCCGGCATTCTGCAGGAGGTGCGCGATGAAAGCAAGACGTCGTGGAAGTACACGCAGAAGGAATACCTCGACCAGGTGATGGAGCAAGCCGAGCGCATCGTAAGCGCGCGCGATCTTTCAGAAACGCTCCAGGCGATTGCAGGATTCTCGTGCAATCTGAACAACGTCAAGAGGGCCAGCCGGGCGCAAGATCTGCTGAAGCGTATGAGGCAGCAGATCGAGGAGGCTGAGAGCGCCTTGATCACGGAATTCTATACGCAGGAACGAAGAACGCTGCTGGACATTCTGGTCCGTTTCGATCGCGTCTACCGGGAGCAGAAGCGGCAGGCCGGCCTGCTGGACTTCGCCGACCTGGAAGAGTACACGGTCCGGCTGCTGGATGAGCACACGGACGTGCGCGAGCGAGTGCGAAGCCAGTTCGACCACATCCTGATGGACGAGTATCAGGACACCAACGGGCAACAGGCGCGCCTGATGCGGTTGGTGCGCGCGCCGGACCGTTTCTATGCGGTGGGGGACATCAACCAATCGATCTTCGGTTTCCGGCACGCCGAGCCGGAAGGGTTTGCGCAGTACCAGAAAGAGGTGGCGGAGCGCGGCCGCCGCGTGGAGCTGAGGGACAACTTCCGCAGCCGGGGCGCGGTGTTGAGCGCGGTGGAAACGATCACGGCGGGAGCTGAGGGAATCGTGCAACGGCCCCTGGTGGCGCGGCGGACCTTCGAAGCGGAGCGCGATGTGTGCGTGGAAGTCGCGTACGCGGCGGACCTGGAGAGCGAAGCACGCTGGGTGGCGCGGCGCATCGGGGGACTGGTGGACGAGGGCTACGCGTTCCGCAACGTGGCGGTGTTGGTGCGGAACACCGAAGTGGCCGGCGCATTCGGCGCGGCATTTGATGAAGCCGGTATTCCGTTCGTGGTGAACCAGGGGAGGGGTTTCTACGAGACACGCGAAGTCAACGACCTGACACAGCTATTGCGCGTGATCGCTAATCCGCGCGACGAGGTGAGCCTGGCGGCGGTGCTGCGGTCGCCGCTGGTGGGAGTTTCGGATGAGGCTCTGCTGGCGCTCAAGACGGCGGGGGAGAATCTCGGCGGCTCGCTGATGAGGCTCTTAGCAGGGCGGCAGGGCGCCTCCGGCACAGAAGCCCCCCACCCTGGATCGAACAACCCTCAAGCTGAAATTGCCGCCGATGATGTCGAAATACTGTGCCGGTTCGGCGAACGGCTGCGGGATTGGCGCGTGCGCCGCGAGTATGTCACATTCGACCGTTTGTTGCTTGACGCCATGGACGCCTGCGGGTACGAGCCGGAGGCCGGCACGCGGGGCGCCGCGAACATCGACAAGTTCCTGGCGCAGGCGCGGGAGGCGTCTGGCAAGATGTCGCTGGATCGGTTCGTAGAGGAACTGGCGATGTACCGGAAGGACGACCCTCGCGAGGCGGACCCGCCGCCGGAGGATGCCGGGGACGCGGTGACACTGATGACGGTGCACGCGGCCAAGGGATTGGAATTTCCGGTTGTGTTCGTAGCGACGCTGCACAAGGGTGTGCGGGCTGAGCCTCCGGTAGTGGCGTTTTCCAAGGAAATTGGGTTGGGAGCCCAGTGGCGGAACCCGGGCGGCAGGGACAAAACAGATGATTTGTTCCAGCGGGCGCTGCGCGACGAATGGAAGCAGCGGGAGGCGCACGAGAGCGACCGGCTGCTGTATGTAGCGATGACGCGGGCGGAGCAAGTCCTGGTGCTGAGTTTCTCGGGAGACCGGCAGACTAACTGGGCCGGGGACGTGAAGAAAGCGCTGGGACTGAACCTGAAAGCAGAGCGGGACGAGGTGGTGACGCACACGGCGCCGGACGGGAAGGAGTGGAAGCTCCGCGAGGTGGTGGCGGGAGCCGTTGCTGCGCCGGAGGGCGGCAGGATTGCAGCGGCGGCGCGCGACGGTGGGCGCCCGCCGGCACCGGAGTTTCTGCAGGCAGCGGATGCCGGCGAGCGGCAGGAGAGCAACGCGGCGGTGACGGCGCTGGCGAAGTTCGCGAGCTGCCCGCGCGCGTATTACCTGGGGAACTATCTGGGATTCGAAGGCAGGCTGCGGAGACTCGAAGAGCCCGACGGCGAGCTGCCGGCCGGAGAGCTGGGCAGCCAGGTGCACGCGCTGCTGGCGGGGAGCGAGGTGGCGTCGCCGGACGCGCAGGCGGTGCGGCTGGCGCAGGTGTTTCGCGAGAGTGCGCTGGGCAAGCGCGTGGCGCGGGCCGCGCGCGTGGAGCGCGAGTTCGATTTTCTGATGGCGGTGGAGGGCCTGGTGATGAGCGGCCAGGTGGACCTGTGGTTCGAAGAAGGCGGCGAACTGGCGATTGTGGATTACAAGACGGATGCGGTGACAGCCGCGGAGGCCCACCAGCGCGCGCACGATTACGAGCTGCAAGTGCGGCTTTACGCGCTGGCCGTGGAACGCGTGGCGGGCCGCGCGCCGGACAAGGCGTGGCTGCATTTTTTGCGGCCGAATACGGCGGTGGAAGTGGATCTGGCGCCGTCGCTGCTGGAATCTCCGGAACAGTTGGTCAGGGAATTCCAGGAGGCGCAGGAGCGGGGAGAGTTTCCGCTGCGGGAAGGCGAACGGTGCAAGAGGTGTCCGTTCTATCGGGACTTATGCCCGGCGGGGCATGGGGTCATGGGTTAAGCTGATTCAATCGCGATCCACACAGACATCGAATTGTCATTCAGGAATCCACTGGGTCGGTCTATGCTAAGGTTTATGCACGAAAGAGCCGACATCGTGGTCGTTGGTGGAGCGATCGCGGGACTGGCTCATGCCGATGTGCCGGGCCGTAAGGGAAAGCGCGTGGCTCTGTTTGGTAGAGGTCCTAGCGCGGCGGGCGCTTCCGTGGGTTCGGAGACCGGACCATCCGCTCCCGGCGGATCAGGGATGACGCTGTGGTTTGGACTGGCGGAAGGTACCGCTCGATTGGTCGCGGCGTGAACCTCCGCGGAAATCTCGTCGGCTCGGCCGGTGCGCCGCACCCACGACTCAACAGATGGCGCGTCCTCACCATCGCGTTACTCGTGATCGGCTACGCCGGTTACTATCTTTGCCGCTCTGATCTTGCGGTAGCCATGCCGCTGCTCATTGCCGAACTCGGCAGGAAAGGTATTGTGCCGGACGATGCCAGAATCCGCCTCGGCACGGTCGCTTCGCTCGGCGTTTTGGCATATGCCATCGGTAAGTTTCCCAGCGGGTGGTTGGCGGATTTTCTAGGGGGGCGCCGCAACTTCCTTTGGGGGATGGCGGGATCCATCCTGTTCACAATTCTCTTCGGGCTAGCCGGCGGTATGCCACTCTTCACCGTCGCCTGGATCGGCAATCGCCTGGTCCAGTCGCTGGGTTGGGCCGGCATGGTCAAGATCGCGTCCCGATGGTTCTCTTACTCTTCGTATGGAACCGTAATGGGCATCGTCAGCCTGAGTTTTCTCTTTGGCGACGCCGCCTCGCGCGAGTTCATGTCGGTTCTGATCGGGGCCGGACTTGGCTGGCGCGGCTTGTTCTATGCGGCTGCGGCGACGCTCGGCATTCTGCTGCTCGTCAATCTAATTCTGCTGAAAGAGACGCCGGAACGAATCGGCTACCCCGAGCCGCCGGCCAACCCGGCTAACCTGTTCCAGTCCGAAGGCGAGAAGCCCGCGCCGGCGAGTCTGAGCTCGCTGCTGACGACGTTTGCCCGGAGCCGCGTCTTCTGGCTGGTATGCTTGCTTTCTTGCGGCATTACCCTTCTGCGAGAAACCTTCAATCTGTGGACGCCCACATACTTTACGCAATCGGTCGGACTCTCGGTCGCCGACGCCGCCCAGAAGAGCGCACTCTTCCCCCTCTTTGGCGGAATCTCGGTCCTGCTGGCGGGTTTCCTGAGCGACCGTCTAGGAAAAGCGGGCAGAGCGGCTATTATTTTTTATGGCATGCTGCTGTCGACGGTCCTGCTGTTGGTATTGGCCTTCGCCGAGTTCGGAGCATCCAAGGTGGCCCCCGTCGCGCTGGTCACGCTGGTTGCTTTTACGATGATCGGGCCATATTCATACCTCGCGGGCGCGATCTCGCTCGACTTCGGCGGCAAGCAGGGCAGCGCCACGGCTTCGGGACTCATAGACGGGGCCGGATATCTGGGAGGAGTTCTCGCCGGAAACAGTTTCGCGAGCGTGTCGGTAATGTGGGGATGGAAGGGTGCATTTGCTTCGTTGGCGGTTGTGGCGTTGCTCTCGAGCGTTGCGGCGGCTGTCTTTTTGAACCAACAGAAGCGACAGGCCTGAGCTCAAGAAAGGAAACCGCTTCGAATGGCCGCTAGGCAACCGGTGTGGCCTTCGCGGTCGAGCCATCGCCGGTAGCGCGCCACCTCGATTGCGTTCCCGTGACGATGGCCCCGATAATCTCCTCGAGCCCATACCGGATGTGACTGCGCATGGCGCGGTCGGCTGCCTCCGGATCGTCGCCGCACAGCACCTCGCTCAAATCCCGGTGAGACCGCGGCGGGCGCTTCTGATGATGGACGGCGACGTCGAACAGCCAGTTGAAGATCAGCACCTGGTTCTTTTCGAAGGCCCGCGTCAGCGCCTTCGATCCGCTGCACCCGGCAACGTGCATGTGGAACTCCAGATGGTACGCATGGACTTCGAAGAGAAACTCGGGACCGGTCGCGCCCCCAACGCAGCGATTGAAAAGCACGTCGGTGTGCTCCGCCATGCGGCGCAGCTCGCGGCGTTGTTCGCGGGTGGCGTTTTCCACGAAGAGCCGCGCTGCTTGGGTCTCGAGGGCCTCCCGGAGGATGTAGCTGTCACGGATGTCCTCGGGGGTCGGGACGCGGACCCGCGTGCCGGCGCGAGCCTTGGTCTCCACCAGACCATCGGATTCCAGGCGCTGCAAGGCCTCCGAGACCGGCAACTGGCTCATTCCGAGTATGGTGGCGAGTTTGCGCCGGGACAGGCTGGCCCCGATGGGAAACACACCTCGCAAGATGCGGTCGCGAATGGCCTGGTAGGCGCTTTCGGAGAGGGTTTCAAGCGGCGAACTGTTCATGACCTTCGAGCACCGTCAACGACAGTCTAGCAACACTGCGAACTCGAGACATTGATCTTCTACGGACGCTCGCCCCGCGCCAGCCGCCGGTTGATGTCATCGAGCGCCGGCATTACATCCGAGATGCCATCCACTACGTAATGAGCGCCCGCCTGGCTCATCCGGTGGTATGCCCGCGCCAGCTTGGCGTGGAGAATCTCAGGATCGGCCGCGGCAACCTGCTCTTCGGTCATGCCAAGTTCGTTTCCGGTCTTGGCCAGCCCGATGGTCCACATTCCCGCATTCAAGCCCTCTTCGATGTCGGGCAGCGTATCGCCGATCTTGACGAACGCTTCCAAGGGGTAGGTCTGCAACAGGATGGCGTTTTGCAGGCACATGTAGGGATGCGGCCGGCCGGCCGGCACCTGGGTGGCGCAAACGGTCGCATCGGGCGAGTAGCCGCGCCGTTTGGCTTCCGCGGCCAAAACGTTGGTCATTTCCTCGGTATATCCGGTGGTCGAACCGATCTTCAGGCCACGGCGGCGAAATTCGGCGACCGCTTCGAGGGTTCCCGGAATCAGGTCGGCGTAATCGCCCAGGCACGCCAGTTGCAGCGGGATAAAATCGCGAAACATCTCCTCGATGTCGCATTCGTTGGCCTTGCGCCCATGGACGGCTTCCCAGCGCCGCGCGACATTCTCGTCTTTCGAAATATGCCCGATGTGGACCTTCTTGTGGGCGCCCATCGGTGCCCGAGCCTCCTCGATCGAGATCTCCACTCCCTTTCGCTTGTAAACTTCCATGAAGACAACCGCCGGGGCGAAGCAGCCATAATCCAGGGTTGTCCCCGCCCAATCGAGCAGAACCGCCTTGAGCGGGCCACGGTAGGAACGTTGAAAAACGAAGTCCATCTTATGATTCCTTCTTTCCTCGATTCAGCCGCGCACGCCGGCTATGAAACAGTCAGGCATGTTTCGGCTTGCGGGCTCAACTCAATCTCCATCTCGCCCAAGGTGGTGCGGATGGCTGCCAGCAGATCGCACATGTCGCTTGGGAAGATGCGGCCGATGTGGCCGATGCGGAAACAGTTGCCTTCCGTCACCTTCCCTGGATAGATCACGTATCCCTTCTCGTTCAAGCGGCGGTAAAACTTGTCGAAGCGAAAGTTCGCATGCTTCGGATACCGGAAGGAGGTGATGATGTAGCCCTGATTCTTCCGGTCCAGGTACTCCTCGAAACCCAGCGCCCGCATGCCGGCGGTGAGCGTGTGATAATTTTCGCCGTAGCGGGCGGCACGCCCTTCCACGCCCCCTTCCTGTTTCAGTTCCAAGAGCGCCTGGTGAAAGGCCAGCAGAGCATGGGTCGGCGGAGTGAAGCGAAACTGGCCATCGCGCTCGAGGCCCTTCCACTGCGCAAGCAGGTCCAGGCTGAGGCTGCGGGCGAAGCCTTCGGTCTGGAGCAGCGCGTCCCGGCGGGCCAGTGCAAATGCGAAGCCAGGCACCCCTTCCACGCACTTGTTAGCCGAAGAGACCAGGTAGTCGATGGAGCAATCCGCCAGGCTCAGCGGCACGGCGCCGAAGCTGCTCATAGCATCGACGAAGTAGCAGAGGTTGAACCGCCTGGCAACCGCGCCAATCTCCTGGATCGGGTTGAAGATGCCGGTGGTGGTTTCGCAGTGTACGATGGCGACGTGGGTAATCGCCGGATCGCGTTCCAGCGCAATCGCAATCTGGTTGGCATCCGGCGTCTGGGTCTCCGGCGAAGTGAGCGCGACGGTAGAGATCCGGAGCACGCGGGCGATCTGCTCGATGCGCCGGCCATAGGCACCATTGATGACGACGAGCATCTTGCCATCGGGCGGCACGGTGGAGGAAATCACGGACTCTATGGCAAACGTGCCGCTCCCTTGCATGAGCACGGCTTCGTAGCCCCGGTGCTCGACGCCGCCCAGCGCCAGTAGTTCACGGCGGATCTCCCGCACCACCCCAATGAACTCGGTATCACGCGATCCCAAGTCCCGCAGCATCGCGGCCTTCACCGTTCGGCTGGTGGTCAGCGGGCCGGGAGTAAACAGAACCTTGTCCTTCGCACGATCGAGTGGTTGTTTGTAAGTCATAGATCATCTTCCCAAAGCATGATAGCGGCCGCACCGGCCGGGCAGAGTCCTCCACAGCTTGCCTCGCATCCCGGAACCATCGTCCGCACCCCCAGGCGGCTTGGGAGTCACGCGCCGCCGGGCACTCTTCACGCTGCCGGGCAGCATCCCGCGGGGATGGGCTGCGCGCCGGCAGCCACAAAAGACAGAGGCGAAGTCGCCATGATTGCACACGTCTCCGGGCACGGAACTCCCCAACCATACTGGCATAGCAGATTGACTGAACGCAAGTATAAAATACAAAAACGCTAATTCGTCAGAAGAGCTATTTCAGCGGTAATCAGTAATTAATTTGTAATTATATTACAAAAAGACCACAAATGGCAGACTAAATTGTGACATGCCAGTAACAGCTAAAAAACCTTGACTTACCAGCCAGCGCGGGTTAACTTAATCTTGGCTTCCACCTCCGTCGACGTTCGTGGCCTTTGAGCGTCGGCCCACGGCCAGTGAACGGCTCGGATACCAATATTTCTGCAAAGGATATTACTATGCGTAACTCGATTATTTTGATTCGGGCACTCATTTTCGAACTCTTGCTGGCAGGCTTGCTGTTCGGGCAAAGCGCCCGGGTCAGCGGGCAGGTGGTCGACTCGAGCCAGGCTGCCGTGCGGGCGTCGCAAGTAACTCTCCGCAACCTCGACACGGACGGTCAATTCCGCACCACCAGCACGGAACGAGGGGAGTTTCTGCTGCCGCCCGTGCCGCCGGGACGCTATGAAATCAGTGCGTCCGCGGCGGGCTTTGCCACAACGCGGGTCACCTCGATCTCCCTGGAGATAAGCGAATCAAAGGTGATCACGCTGGAACTGAAGCCCGAATCCGTGCGCGAAGTCGTATCGGTTTCGGACACACCGCCGGAACTCACCACGGACCGGCCCGACCGCAGCGTGGTGGTGGATCAGAGCTTCGTCGAGAGCATTCCGCTCAACGTTCGCAATCCGCTGCAATTGATTAATTTCAGCCCTGCCGTCACCAAAGGCGATGACGGACTTTCCGGGCAGAATGTCACCAGCGAGAGCCGCACCAACACCTGGCGCATCGATGGCGCCAAGGGAGCGACCACCGATATCGCCATCGACGGCGCCACCGACACTACCGCGTATTACAATCAGGCCGCGGGAATTCCGGGCCTCGATACGGTGCAGGAATATCGCGTATACACCAGCGCTTACGCTCCCGAGTTCGGACGCACCAGCGGCGGAACAGTCAGTTACGCGCTGCGCTCGGGCGGCAATGCCTTCCACGGCACGGCCTTCGAGTACCTGCGCAACAGCGACATGGACGCCGACGGGTTCAACGCGGATAAGGCGGGCCAGCCGATTGCGACATTCCGGCGGAATCAGTTCGGCGGCACTCTGGGTGGACCGATTCGCATCCCCAAGCTCTACAACGGGCGCGACCGGACGTTCTTCTTTGTTTCCTATGAGGGGCTG
>JBEKYE010000105.1:0-12832 GCA_049511275.1 Bryobacteraceae bacterium | reverse complement strand
CATCCACCACCGCGCGCAGCTCGGCGTGTACCTGCGGCTCAACGATATCCCCGTGCCGGCCATCTACGGGCCGTCGGCGGATGAACAGAGCTTCTGACGCGCCGGCAGTGGAAGGCGGTTCGCAATCGCGCATCGGCCGGGTATAGGGGCGGCCATATATGGGAGGCGGCTGGCATGCGCGCATGCTATTTTGGCCCCATGACATGGCTCACATGGTCTCTGCTTTCCGCCTTCTTCGCCGCCCTGACCGCAATCCTGGCAAAGCTCGGCGTCGCCGGGGTCGATTCCAACCTGGCCACGGCCGTCCGAACATCGGTGGTTGTGATCTTCACATGGTTGTTGGCATACGGCACGCGCACGCCCACCCCGTTTCACGGCTTCTCGAACAAGACCTGGCTCTTCCTGGTCCTTTCCGGAATTGCCACGGGGCTCTCCTGGCTGTGCTATTTTCACGCTCTGCAGATCGGTCCCGCGTCGCGAGTGGCGCCCGTCGACAAACTCAGCGTGGTGCTGGTGATTCTCCTCAGTGCCCTCTTCCTGGGTGAACGAATCACCTGGGCGAAGGGAGCCGGCGGTCTGCTGATCGTCGCCGGCGCGATTACGATTGCGATGGAATGAGTTCCGGGCCCACCATTGCCCATGGGCCGACGCGCCCACCGGGCTATGATATGAGCGTGGAGAAAACGGTAGGGGTATTTGCCAACTTTGAGGACGCCGACGAAGCTGACCGGCGTAGCGACGCGGCGATGTCCTCCGAGGACCGCCTGAATATCGTTATCGAACTCCGCGACCGCCGTCACCCCGATGCCGCTGAACAAAGACTGGCGCGAGTTTCTCGAGTTGTTGAACTCGAACGGAGTTGAGTACCTCGTAGTTGGCGCGTTCGCCGTCGCGTTTCACGGTTTCCCTCGCTATACTGCGGATCTCGATCTGCTGGTCCGGCCCACTGAGGAGAATGCGGAGCGCGTCTTGCGCACGTTATCGGAATTCGGCTTTGGCAAACTGGGAATCCAGGCCGCGGATCTCCGCTCACCACGCATGGTGGTCGAGTTGCTGCTCCAAACACCCAGGCCTTGCGGGCGGCGATCGGGCAGAGCGCCGCGCTGACGGCGGTGGTGATGCCCATGCAGGGCCCGTATGCGCAGACTCGGACCGCTCTTCAGACGGTTGAGTCTTATCTGAAGACGCATCGCGTGAGTCCCGTTGGCCGTCCGTTCGGACGCTACCGGTCCGAGCAGCATTGGGATGCCGGGCATCCCGTGCCGCCAGGAACGCGCGTCGAGGCCCCATTTGAGCTCGTATCCTTGCCCGCCGGGTTGGCTGCATCCGTTGTGGTGAACGGTCCCTGGGGAAATGACTTTTACGGGCGTTGGGCAGCCTTCCTGAAGTCGGTTGTGGAGCAGGGCTATGTGCCCGCTGGGCTGCCGATGGCGATCTGGTCCGGCGAGGATGCCATGGAGAAGTCCCAATCTACCGAAATGCGGATTCCCGTGACGAAAGCGAACTGAGTAGAAGCAACTCAATTCCAGGCGAGCCACATTGGCTGCGCCAGGTGAAACGGAAGCGGGCTCTGCAGGGATGCAACCGTACCGAGGGATAGCCTGGTGGACTCATCGGAGACGATGACCGGGAGCGCGGAAGCCCCACTTCCGCGCTCTTCAAAAAACCACGTCGGATCGGTAGCCCCCAATGCCTTGAGAATCTCCGTCCGAAGGGCGGAATGCTCGCACGGAGAACGCCTTTTCCCATTTCACGACGTTCGGTTCGTCGATTACTAACGGGTTTTCGACCAGCGTTTACCTTCACCGGGCAATGGCGGCCAGATTGTCGGATCGGGGCGGATTGACCGCGTTATCGCAGACTGGCCTCGAAACGCCGCCCCCCGCAACAATCGATCCTGGTATGCGGCTCTGGCGCAGCACCGGATGGGCGGCTACATCCGCGTCGTTTGGACGATGGCAAGCCCCACCATCGAATCGGCGCAGCCATAATACAGAAACCACTGATTCCGGAACCAAACCAAGCCTTCCGCGAAAGTATCCCCGGCGACGTACTGGCCGGTCTTCTCGAATGGCAGCTCCGGCTTGAAAACCGGCTGATCCGTGCGCTCGATCAGTTTGGCGGGCGAATCTGCCGCGAACAGTGCCTCGCCCACGGCGTAGGCGTCCGGGCCGAGCGCCGGGTCGCCGCCGGTGGGAGCATTTTTGCCGTTGTACAGCACTACGATGCCGTTGGCGGTCAGCACTGGCGGTGGGCCCGTCTCCGGGAACGAACTGTCGAAATGCCCGGCGCGTTTCGCCAGCAGTTCGACAAGTCCACCGTGCCCATCCTCGACGGGTATCCAACGGATGAGATCTGTTGAGGTTGCCAGGCGGATAACGCCTTCCCCCCAATACATCCAGTACTTGCCGCCGATCTTCGCTGCGATCAAGCGCCCCCCTTCGACGTGGGACACAATCCCCGCAGATTTGTACGATAGAGCCGCATACTTGCCCGAAGTGCCCAGAGCCGGACCGTGCTTAGTCCAGTGAATCAGATCCTTGGAGGTAGCGATGGCAGCGTCGGTTTTCTTGCGGTTCCACTGCGTATATGTCAGGACGTAGGTGCCATCCTCACTTTCTACAATGCGTGGATCTTCGCAGCCGCCTGGCCATTCCCGATCCTTCTGCCGATCGTTATCGGGGTAGAGAACAGGCTCCGGATGGCGAGTAAAGTGGATGCCATCATCGCTCTCGGCGAGCCCCAGCCGCGATGTATGGCCGCCAATGATCATTTCACCTGTGTCATCTTCGGCGCGGTAGAGTACACAAATCTTACCGTTGCGCACGACGGCCGCCGGGTTGAAAGTGTGCAAGGCCTCCCAGTGGACCGGCTTCCCGTCCACTGGGTTCCGGAACACCGAATCCTTCTTCGGTTGAATTACCGGCGTGGAGCCGGACGGGCGCGCAAACGGAGCAATCTGCCAGGTCGCCGATTGATTCGCCAAAATCACGGCGGCCCAAATCGCTGCGACGCCGAAGCCGCCCTTTAGGGTGCTCTTCATGTGGAACCGATCGCTCTCCGCACTTTCATTTTCCGAATTTCAGATTCCTTCAAGTCTATATCCAGTTCCACGATTCTAGCACTCAACCGCCTAAGGACAAGTCAAGGCCGATTGCATTCCACTGCGCTCTTGCATAAGCCGTAATATCCCGTGAGCGCCCGCACCGCCCCATCACATCAACTTGACGAATGACGCCCGTTGCTGAGATATGGCAGGTCAGTTTTTTATGCTTCCCTTTACTCAGGCTCCCGGCGAGCCTTCTTGCGATTGCATTCACGGGCCAGCGCCTGTTTGACCCGGAGCTTCTGGCCTGGCTTCAAATAAAGGGCGTGCCTTTTGACCTCCCCGATGATGTTCTCCTGCCCAACCTGTCTCTTGAAGCGGCGGAGCGCGTTCTCGGTGGCGTGGTCGTTCGAGCCGTTGATCATCGCCGGCTGTCCTCGTTCATCCTCCCGCCAGTCTCCGCCGCTCCTGGCGAGCCGCCCCCGGGATCAACGTCGACCCGGATGTCGCGCGCCGGGGGCGGAATTTCGGACTGTATGCGCGCGTAGGAGTGTAGAGTCTTCTGGAATCTTGAGCGAGTGGAAGCGCACGGGCTAGTGGGCTCACCCATGCGGCAACATCGCGAGGTGCTCTGGTTTACACTAGGCCTTCCGCCAGCCAGGTAGAGGCAATGACAAGTCTGGGAGGGACTGAATAGCCATGAACTCTTCACAAGGTTCGACCAGCCGCCGTGAATTCATCAAGACCACCGGTAAATCCGCTGCAATTTCCGCCTTGGCCAACGTTGCGATGCCCCCCGTTCACGCAGCGGGCAGCGACCTGATCCAGGTAGCGCTTGTCGGCTGTGGCGGGCGCGGCGGCGGAGCGGCGGCGAACGCACTATCCGTCAAGCGCGGTCCCGTCAAGCTGGTCGCTATGGCAGACCTGTTCCCGGAACGCCTTGCGAGCGACCTGAACAAGTTACAGCAGCAATTCCCGAGCCAGGTCGATGTACCGCGGGATCGCCAGTTTCTCGGCTTCGACGCCTATCAGAAGGCGATGGATTGTTTGAAGCCGGGCGATATCGCCGTTTTCGCGACTCCTCCGGCGTTTCGCTGGGTGCACTTCACCTGCGCTATCCAGAAGCGCTTGAATGTCTTTATGGAGAAACCGCTCACGGCCGACGGCCCAACGAGCAAGCGCATGTTCGCGCTCGCCCAGGAAGCCTCAGCCAAGAACCTCAAGGTGGGGGTAGGGCTCATGTCGCGTCACAGCCGGGCTCTGCAGGAATTGGCTGACCGTGTCCATAACGGGGAGATCGGTGAGATCGTTCTGCAGCGTGGTTACCGCATGCATGGCCCCGGCGGGTATTTCCTCTCCCTGCCCAAACCGGCTGGTGTCACCGACCTGCTCTACCAGGTGAAGCGCTTCCACAGCTTCATCTGGGCGAGCGGAGGCTGTTACAACGACTTTTATATCCACCTCATCGATCATCTGGGATGGATGAAGAACGAATGGCCGGTAAAGGCGCAGGCGTTAGGCGGCCGGCATTATAAGGTTAGTCCCGAAGGAGTTGCTTACGTGGATCAGAATTTTGACGTCTATTCGGTGGAATACACGTATTCGGATGGCACCAAGTTCTTCTTTGACGGGCGCTGCATGAACGGATGCGAGGAGATCTACACGAGCTGCCTGCACGGGACCAAGGGCATGGGGGTCGCTTCCAAGAGCGGCGATTGCGGGCTTCCATCCAGCCTGTACAAGAGTCAGACGGCGACCCCTGCAGACCTGATTTGGGAATCCAAGGTGAGACCGGACGAGAAGGATCCTTATCAAAACGAGTGGAACGATTTGATGGACGCCATTCGAGACGACAAACCTTACAACGAAGTCAAACGCGGCGTGGAGGCGAGCCTGGTTTCGAGCATGGGCCGCATGGCCGCCAACACTGGTCGGGAAATTACGTTTGACGAGATGCTCCGATCCGAGCACGAAATGGCGCCGGACATAGAGAAGTTCACAATGGATTCCCCGGCACCGCTCCTTGCGGACGCCAACGGCAGATATCCGGTGCCGCAGCCTGGCATCGTAACCACGAGGGAATACTAACAAGCCGTCCTGAGGTTATGCGCTCCGACCGCGGCAGTCGCCCGTTTGAAGAGACGCACATGGAGATGGCGCTATTCGATAGCAATCGCCACTTGGGCCTTTGGGATCGCGAGAATCCCTCCTTTCGCGGCGAGCCAGTCTAGAGAGGCGCCGCTCGCTCGTCCTCCCGCCCGTTCCGCCGCTCCGCGCGATCCCGCGCGGGCACACTTGCACTGTTGCCCAACGTCCGCCGCTGAATCCATCGACCCTCACGCCCTGCCCGCTGCCCAGGCCGCGCGGCCGGCGGCACGTTCGGTACGCTCGCGTATCACTAATACAGAACCCGAGCTCACAGAGCTGGGCGTCAGGGTCCAGAGCAACCGCAGGACTAAGCGCCTTCATACGCATCAACGGTACCTGGTCCCCACGGTATTGAATCGCCAGCCACGATATCGATTCACATTCAATTCCGGGATTCCGCACAGTCGCATCCAGCGCGGTCGCGGCGCGCCCGCCGGACTCCCAGGCACGTGCAAGGACGCCCGAGCGGCGCCGCTCGTGTTCTTCGCCGCCGCCCGCGCGCGCGTCGTTCCGGCTCGGCGGCGTGCGGTGCCAGGAGCGGCAGCGTGGCACGCTGTCTTCTCGGGCGCGGCGTGCGGTGCCTAAGAGTTAAGTCGCTTCCGTAAAATGGCGACGCAACGCGATCCCTACCGTGCCTTGCGCCGAACCTTTGGCTGCAGCTTCTCGCTGGCCGGTGGTTTCTTCTCGGCACGGACTTCGGCGCGGAGGGCCTCGATCCGTTTTTGCCGGAGGTACTCTCTGAACTCTCGGCTATCCATTCTCAAGTCATTCTAGCCCAGTCGGAAAGCAAAATAGGGGCGGCCAACAGAATCATGCGCGAGCGGCCCGGCGGCCGCGCCGCGCCCGCCAGACTCCCGTGCACGTGCAAGCGGCTCTGCTCGTGTTCTTCGTCGCCGCCCGCGCGCGCTCGTGTCTCGGCGGCGCTGAGCGCCACGGAGGAACAGCGCGGCGAGCACTCGCATCCGCCCGGGCGCGCCCGCCGCCGAAGGAACTTGGCTTACATGCTCGGAATGGCGGGTGTAGTATAGCGCTATTAGCCTGGAGCGGCCCTTCACGGCGCGTTCCAGCAGGAGTGGATCATGAAAACTCGCGCGCTCGCCGTTCTCTTTCTGGTGGCGTTGGCCTTCGCCCAGCCGCAGCCTCGCTACCTGGACAAGGAGACCTTCTTTCAAATGGAGACGATCACCGCTCCGGACATCTCGCCCGACGGATCGCAAATCGTCTTCACCCGCGGATGGACCGACACCGCGCATGACCGGTCGGCTGCCAACCTCTGGCTGGTGGGATCGGATGGTGCGCGGCCGCGCGAGCTGACGCAGGGCGCGTGGCGCGATTCGGCGCCGGCGTGGTCGCCCGACGGCAAACGGATCGCGTTCCTCTCGACGCGCTCCGGGAATCCGCAGATACACGTGATGTGGGCCGACACGCGCGAGGTCAGCCAGCTCACACATCTCGACTACACGCCCTCGAACCTGCGCTGGTCCCCGGACAGCAAATGGATCGCGTTCAACATGACGCTGCCCGATGAAACGCCGATCCTGCCGGTGAAGCTGCCCAAGACGCCCAAGGGCGCGCAGCTTGCGAAGCCCGCGGTCATTGTCGATACCCTGGTGTGGGGACGCGACGGGGTCGGCCCGGTGGCCAACGGTTACACGCACGTGTTCACGGTCGATTCGACTATCGGCGGCACTCCCCGCCAGATCACCCAGGGAAACTACAATCACAGCGCGGCTGAATGGTCGACGGACGGACGTACGATTTTGGTCTCCGCCATCCGAAAGCCCGATGCCGAATACCTGAAGGGCGATTCCGAAATCTACGCCATCGACGTGCAGAGCCTCGCCGTGCGGCAGCTCACCACGCGCAAAGGGCCCGATGCCAACCCGCTCCCCTCGCCGGACGGTAAGTGGATCGCCTACACCGGCTACGACGAGCAGGGACTTACTGACACCATATCGAGCCTCTATCTCATGAATTCCGCCGGCGAACAGAAGCGCCTGTGGATCGACAAGTTGCCGAGTTCCCCCGGCGCCATTCACTGGTCCGCCGACGCCTCGGGTGTGTACTACTCCATGCAGGAGCAGGGTGTGGAGAACCTGTACTTCGCTTCGCTCAAGATGGACTACGGAGATAAGCCGCGGCCCGTAACCACCGGCACGCAAGTGCTCACGGGCGTCTCGCTGTCGCGGAACGGCCGCTTCGCCGCGGTGCGCTCCAGCATGCAGGAGCCGGGATCGTTGGTGGCTTTCGACGCCAATCGTCCGGGAGATATGAAGAAGCTGGTGGACGTCAATGAGGACGTGCTGGCGGGCGTCAAATTGGGCGACGCGGAAGAGCTGCGCTTTTCCGCCCCTGACGGCTTGAAGGTGCAGGGCTGGCTGATCAAGCCGGCGGCCTTCGATGCCTCGAAGAAGTACCCGATGGTGCTGTATATTCACGGCGGCCCGTGGTCGATGTACACGGTTGGCTTCAGTTGGGACTTTCAGAATTTCGCCGCCAGCGGCTACGGCGTGCTGTTCGTCAACCCGCGCGGCTCGACGGGCTACGGCCAGGAATTTGTTAACGGCATCCAGCACTCGTATCCGGGCAAGGATTACGACGACCTCATGGCCGGCGTGGATGCGGCTCTCGCTAAGGGCTGGGTCGACAAGGACAACCTGTTTGTCTGCGGCGGTTCGGGCGGCGGCGTGCTGACGGCGTGGATTGTGGGCCACACGCAGCGCTTCCGCGCGGCGGTCTCGATGCGGCCGGTAATCGATTGGGGATCGTTTGTAGGCAACACCGACGGACAAAACTGGTACGACCAGTTCACCAAGTATCCTTGGGAAGATCCGGTGCAGTATGCCGAGCGCTCGCCGCTGCACTATGTGGCCAACGTCACGACGCCGACTATGGTGATGACCGGCGAGAGCGATCTGCGCACACCCATCACGCAGAGCGAGGAATTCTACCGAGCGCTGAAGATTTTGAAGAAGGAGACGCTGCTGGTGCGCATGCCGGAGGAGTTTCACGGCTGGCGCCGGCCTTCGCATCGGATCCTGCAGCAACTTTACCTGATGGCGTGGTTTGAGAAGTGGCGGACGCCGCAGACGGCCGCGCGGAGCGGGAACTAACACCGTGGTCCGGAGCCGGTGAATCCCGGCGCAGGCGGGCGGCGCCGCTCGTGCTCTTCGCCGCCGCCGGCGCGCGCGCCTTCGACCGCGCACTCCGGGCCAGTCGCGCCAGCGGCCAAAAAGACGTACCGTTGGGACATAATGTTTCGGTTCACTGGCGCTCGACGCGATTGTTTACGAAACCTTACTCCTTCATCCGGGGATCTCCGGATCCGGGCGCCGCGCCCCGTTCGGCGCCGCCAGGCGGGCGGCGCGTCCGAGCGCTTGCCGAGGTGGCCGGCTAGTCGCACTTCCTGCTTCCCATTCAATTGCAGGCTCGTTGTGGCACTGAACCCCCACCCGTGCAGGTATCAACTGCACTTTTGAGAAAATTCACCCGATGGGAGTGAGATCACTGGCTGCAGCCTGATCGTCCGACCAAAGCTTGCTGTCAAATTCACAGTTTCAATCTGTTGCACACCACTTTCCTCCTGGTCGCCTCCTGCTCGCAGGAGTCCGCGAGCGGCTTCTACGCTCATGTTGTAGTCGTGTCAATGCGTCCAATAGATTTTTGGATCTCTCTCGCCGGTAATGCTCCAAGATTTCCCGGTCCGCACCAGGGTCAATTGGCTATGGACCCGGCCCGTGACCGATCCGCCTGTTCTCTTGTTCGCCGTGTAGTCCTTGTCGAATTCTACCTGCACAACGCCCTCGCGCAGCCCGTTCCAGGTCACGTTGGACAGTTCCATAATGGGAAAGCTGGAGTAGGAGCTAATCATCGCGCGGATCTCCTTCTCCACATTCGCCTTCGATAGATTCGGCTTCGTGTAAAACACGTCCAGCCGGTTGCCGTAGAGCGCCATCTTGCCTTCGAGATCGCCATTCTTTGTCGTCTCGACCCACGTCTCGATGACCTGTACGATAGCCGGATCCAGCCCCGACCTCATTAGCGCAGATGGCCATGGCCGTCCCGGCGCGTGACCCGTGATAGGAGCGGCTTCCCCCGTGCGTGAGAACACAAACGATCCGCCATCGTCGCCGGAGTTTCTCAGCGGATCGAACTGCGGCACCTGCGCCGAATTGCCGGCTACTGAAGTGCGGACCTCTTGAAAGAGTTCCTCCGCCGCGAATTGCGACGGCTGCATGCTCTCAAGCGCCCGCAAGAAGGCGCCTGCGAAGACCGAGTGCTGGCCCGCGCCGCTGTCCGCTACAGGTTCATTTCCGCCGCTGGCAATGAGCTCACGAGAAGGCCGCTGCTCCAACCGGTGAAGCGTGCGGGCACGGTCCGAGTTCAGCCCATTCAGGTTCTGAGTAATGTTCACACCCCGTGTGAGCGTGCCCGAAAAGCAACTGTCGGACACGATCAGCACGTGACGCGATGCGATGCCCTTGATGTTGGTCGTGATGTCATCCGCGCTGATCCAGTCGGTGTTGTCGTTGTCCTTCGCATCCACCGGCCACCAGTAGGCCTTGTCCACCGTCCGGTCGTAGAAGCCGTGACCCGCGTAATAGATCAGCAGCGAGGAATCGGCCCCCAGGTCCCGGCGATACGAGTTCAGCGCTGAGACAATCTGCGACCGCGTCGCGTTGAGCAGTAGCGTTGTCTCGAAGCCGTACCGCTGCTGAAGAACCGCCTGCACCGAACGAGCGTCGTTAGTCGCCGTCCGCAACGGTGTTACGTGCTGATAGAGGTTGTTGCCAATGACCAGCGCGACTTTCTTGTCGCTCCGGAGAGCGGACGGTTGCGCCAGCAGAATCCCGCACAGCAACCCCAAACCCGAGCGCAGCATGCGTTTGACCGGAATTTCCATTTTGGACTCCCGAGTCCCTGTTGAGTATACACCCAGCTTCCTTCCTTTGATCCTAGCGTTCGTTCTGCGTTCGTTCTGCTAGCGTCCGTTCTGCTGGCGCTCGTTCTGCCTTCCCGTTACCGGCCTCTCGATGAGACCCCGGGCTACCCGGCTCGGTCCTTCGCCTTCGCGTCCGCAACCGTCTGCCACTGCCTGTTGGAGGGCTCATCTGGTCTACTGCGCTTCAGCGGGACGAAGGGGTCTACAACCTAACCAGCACGCGAAGGAAACTACGAGACCCAAGGGGTAGTAATGTCCACTCTATGTCGGCTTTTCGGCCGGCGAAAAAACTCTCTTTGCAGGAGAATCGAAGCGCCCACTCGAAGCCACACGCGCCGCGCGCGCGGCCCGGCGGTCGCGGCGCCCGCCGGACTCCCGTGCACGCGCACCAGGCCCGCGCGGCGCTGCTCGTGGTATTCGTCGCCACGCGCGCCCGTCAGACCCCCGTGCGAGCCCGAGGCGGGGCCCGAGTGGCGCTGCTCGGGCTCTTCGCCGCCGCGCGCGCTCACCACGGATGCCAGTCAGTCCGTTCTTGTGGCGAATAGCAGGTTCGAAGCGATTCGTCCGTATCCGTAACCAATCCGGAAATCGAGAGGCTTCGGCCGCGACGTCAGATACGCCTTTCTCAGGTCAGGTTGTTCAAGCCAGCGGAAGCTGCCATAAGGGCGGATGTAGTCGCCATACAACTGAACTCGCCAACGCGCCGTTGCGAAGAAGTGGTACGGAATTCCGGAGTCGTCCTGCAGGACCGCAAGGCTGTTCGACAGGATGCGCTCGCGGATCATCGAAAACTCCTGCTTGTGCAGCATGTACGACGTTGCTTTGAGGAACGTCGTGGTACCCTTCAGACCGGCAAGGAAACTCGAGAAAGGTCTGTTCTCCCGTAGGCCGCTGTCGGACAGGTCCGCGGAGAAGTAAAAGAGTTTATGGACAGACTGGTCGCTGTCAGTTCGGAAGTCGATCTCCACACCCCTATTGCCGATCTTTCCCGGTGCCTTGTAGTCAGCCGCTCGCTCCACGATTTGACCGGCATTTTCCAGCCGTACGTACCGGAAGCCGAGGATTGTGTGGTCTGTTCGAACTAATAGCTGGAGAATCGGCAGGAACAGGCCATCGGTCACTTGCCCCCGAAACTGGCGGTCCATCTGGCGTGTAATGAAGAAGCTGCGACTCAGCTCCGATGCGATGGTTGTCCTGACCCTCGCGAGATATGGCCCAAGATCCTTCCATTCGAGTTGCTTCGACGTCGGCAGGGTTCCGACGGGTTCCAGCCCAACCATCACGTACGCGGGGCTCTGCGGGAAGAGAGTCGTAACCATGAGCGCGTCCGGCCCGCTGAATGGATAGAACACCGTAGTGTTGGTGATGGAGATAGCGCCGAGTTCCTGCTTCTGGAAGGCGCGCATTGCGGGAAGAGGTCCGTGCTCCATCTTGCTCCAGCGGCGGTCCAATTCGCGGCGGTGCCCTATCCAATCTTCGCGCTTCTGAAGATCGGCGAAAGGGCTACCGGGCCTCGCCGAGGATCCCGCCAGAAATCGCCCGACATCATCGGCGTACCGGTCGCGAGGTGTCGGCTCCGAGAACCGGTTCGCGCTGGGCTTCTGGGCCTCAGTCTTCAAGGGATGACCGCATGAGAGTGCAAGCCCGGCCAGGCACAGAAAGAGAAAGTAAATACAGAGGTGGCGTTGTCGGGTCAGCTCTTTCAGCTAAAGAACCTTCTTAATTCAATTGTAGTTGGCTTGGCGCGCCCAGATGACGGGTAGTGTCTGAAATGTGCGTTGAATAAAAAATCGACGTGGTGGCGGATTCCCACTGGGGCCATCGCACTCCCAATCAAGGCGACGTGCTGCTCTCCACCATCCGCTTAAACAAGATAGGGGCAATCGCTAAACCGGTGACGAGTTTCCCGAGCTGTGCCGCTCGTGCTCGGCCGCCGGGCGTCCGCCGGATTCCCGTGTGCGCAAGGTGAGCCCGCGCGGCGCGGCGCGCTCTCTCTTCCGCGCGCGGGCGCGCCCGTCGCCGAAGGCAGCGTGGACGGCGAAGGCGGTTCCGAGCCGCGCGCGCCGCTTTTCACCGAAGCGGCCTTTTCCAGGAGCCTGGCGCGTTTGTGGGTACGAATCCGGTGAACTTCCCAGAACGGCCGCGAAGGCTTCTCGCGACTTCGCTAGCTGTGAACCAATACCGCAACGAAATTCGCCGCTATGCCGCTTGCCCGGCGCTGCGCTGTTCGCCCAACGATTTACTGATTTTGAACGCGACCACGGTCGCTCCATGACCATCAGCCAACAAGGGATCGTCGCTTCCAGCGAGATGCTCGCTTAGGCCGGCGCACAGATTCGCGCCGGGCGGATCGGCCGTGGACGCCGCAGTTGCCACCAATGCGCTTCTCGGCACCGAGGCTTTCTGGTAGAACCAGGCTTCCACGCACTCTTCAGATGCTCCGCCCGGGAACATCGCCCGCGAAATCTGCGTAGCATAGTTGGAGATATGCCACGCGAACGGCACGCCGTCATGACCCGCCTTCTCGAGTGGTGGCGCCAGGCCGATCCCGCACCGCCCGCCTTTCTGCCCTCCTATCCCGCGCGCGAGCAGGTCCGCCGCGAAGCGCACCTGGACCGCTACCTCGAAGCCGTCGAAGCCGAACTGCGCGCGGCGCGGAGGAACCGGCCGGAGCAGGCCGCGGCGGAAGAGCGCCT
>JBEKYE010000104.1:0-12839 GCA_049511275.1 Bryobacteraceae bacterium | reverse complement strand
ATGTCGGACTGACTGCACGAACCATTGCCGAGCTCTACCTGCATGATGAGCTGGACCCGAACGATTCGCCGGCGGTTGATACGCAGGTCGATCCCGGGACCTACGATGCCTTTACCGGTTTGTACGACATGGGATCTTACGGAGTGATGCAGGTCACTCGTTCGGGAAGTCACCTGTACGAGCAGACCACCAATCACGGCCGCGTCGAGTTGTTTCCGCTTGACCGCAGCCGGTTCTTCGAAGACTGGAAGGTCGTGGACGCCGATGTCGAGTTTGTCCGGAATGCGGCAGCCGAAGTGAGTCATCTCGTTTTCTCACTCGATGACGACGCCTTTCGGGTGCCGCGGCTACCCGATCCGCCTCTCGCGCTGCTCACCTCATATGCCGGGAAGTATCGGCTCTCGAACGGTCAGATGATCGAGATCGTGCCAGAGGGAAACCTGCTGTTCGTGCGGGTGAACGGACAGCCTCGAATGCAGCTGTACCCGCGCTCCGCCAAACTGTTCTACTTGCTGGAAGCCAAGGTGACCGCCGAATTCCGGCAAGAGCCGAATGGCAGCGTCAACCGGCTCATGCTGAATCAGGACGGTCGCAGCGTTGAGGGACGGCGACTGGAAGCCCAGGCAACATCGGACTCAGCGCCGGCCGTGTCCGCTGGGCCGGGTGCTCCGCCGCCGTTCCAACCCGAAATCAAAACCGCCGCGCCTCTCCAGGTGGTCGTCATTCCTATGCGCGGCGCCTACGCTCAAACCGGAATCGCGCTGGAGCTGCTGACTGCTTTCCTGGCCTCGCGCGGTGTCGCACCCGCAGGAGCGCCCTTCGGCCGCTATTACGACGCTGCCGGTACCGTGCCTGACGCCGAGCTGCGTTGGGAAGTGGGTTTTCCGGTCGCTGGACCCCTGGTGGCAGGCAGTCCATTCGAGATGCGCACGCTCGAAGACTCCATCATCGCTGTTGTGAAGGTGCCAGGCGAGCATTCCGCCACGAAGCCATGGCCAAAGCTGCTAGAGTGGATTGCCGAGCAGGGCTATCGTCCCGCCGGCCCCAACATGGAATTCTGGCTGGACGGTCCGCGAACCGAACTGCGTATCGCAGTGGAGCGGGCGAAATAGATGCCTTCGTGGCGTAAGTTCAGTGAGCTACCCCAAAAACCGGCAACATCGATGTCCAGCAGTGCTGGGGTTCCCGCTGAGGCCGTTTTGGATGCGAGCCCTTTTGCGTGGTATGGTATTTGGTATGGCCACAACCAAGGTCACCATCACCCTTGAGAACAATCAGCTTGAAGAAATTCGGGCGCTGGTCGCGGCCGGAGCGGCGGGAAGCGTTTCCGGCTTCGTGAAGCATGCGGTTGGAGGTGCTCTCTTCGATGCGGCAGGATGGAGGGAGATGCTCGAAGATGCGCTGCGGCAAACGGGCGGCCGGCTAACGAAAAAGGAGCGCACCTGGGCCGACGCGCTTCTCTCTCCCCACGGACGGAAGAGAGTTTTCAGAAAAGGGAAGGCGGCGTGAGCGGCATCACTTTAGACGCTGGCGGGCTGATCGCCCTAGACCGAAACGACCGCCGCGTGATCACGCTCATCGCGCGCGCGACAGAGCGTGGCATGCGTATTACAATTCCGGCGACGGCGCTGGCACAGGCCCTTCGCAACCCTGCCAGGCAGGGCCGCCTCTCCCGCCTCATTCGCCAGGCCGGTACCGACCTTAATCCGCTGAACGGACCGGACGCGACGGCTGTAGGCCTATTGCTGGCACGAACCGGGACGGCCGACATCGTCGATGCCCACGTCGTCATTTGTGCGCGGAGGGCCGGGCAGGCGGTGGTAACCAGCGATGCCGACGATCTCAGGGGAATCGCTCCAGAGCTGCAGTTGGTCGTCGTCTGAAACCCCATCGACGGATCGACCGGATTGCCGGGGACCTGTATCTTGGGCCAGCCACCCGGACCGCGCCGTCGGAAACTGACCCAAACGGCGTATTAGAAAGCTGACGGCAAGCTGAAACCAGACCCCACCTTCGGCCGTGCCAGCACCAACCCCACGCCCGCTGCCATTCACAGGAATTTCAGCCTCAATTTCCCTTTATCTCACTGACTTACAATTTCGAATTTCAGACTCCACCCCATTGGCCCGCTATCGTGGAATCGCATGAGAGTCTCTGATCACAATCAAATTGGCTTTGTTCCTTTCAAGCAGCCAGTTCCCCGCGCAAGCACTAGAAAAACTGCCAGTTTCAGAAAATTGGCTTCGTTTCGTCAAATCGCTGTGGCACAGGCCTCCTGGCATGTCCATCCTGGCCAGGTTTCCCCACGCCAGCGGCCCGCCTACCGTTCCGCCTCCCAGCCACGCTCCAGGAATTGGCTTCGTTTCGTCAAAACAGCGTCAGCTCCGCCGAGGCGCCGGTCTGGCATCCGATCCTTCCGGCCGCCGAACCCTGGCTCACCGAAACCTCCAGGTACCCGGAACTGCCGGCGATTACGAACAGCTCTCCAGGAGCGCACTCCGCATACGTTCGCAGCAGGGAGCTGGTCTCCACGGCTCCGATGGCCATGGAAAAATCGCGGCCTTCGAGATCCGGGAGATCGTCAACGTGAAAGTTGGTGACAATGTTGCCGAAGTGATCGATCTGCAGGATGCGGCCCAACCAGGTGCGCTTGCCGGTGCGCTGCGGCTTCTCGAAGCCGGGCCGCAGGTAGTCGGAGATGAGCCTGCCGATGCGGGCGGGCGCCACGCCCGCAGCCAGGTGGGCGGCCACCGGGGCGAAGACGTCGCGGCCGTGGAAGGTGCGGCTCACGGGGTGGAGGAAATAGCGATCGTTCGAGATCAGGCGGATTTTATGTTTCTCGCGCGAGAAAACCATGGACAGCACGCCGTTATCGGGCGCCACAAAATACTGGTCGGCGGCCTCCATGAGAATGGGCCGGCGCGCCGATCCCACTCCGGGATCGACCACCACCAGGTGCACCGTCTTGCGGGGGAAATAGCGGTACGCCTGGGCGATGAGGTAAGCGCCTTCGCCGATCTGGAACGGGGTCACGTGGTGGCTGATGTCCACCAGTTGCGCGCGCGGGCAGATGCCGAGGATGACGCCTTTCATGACGCCGGCGTAATGGTCGGTGAGGCCGAAATCGGTGGTCAGAGTGAGGATCGGTGGCGGCATTGGTAAAATGAACTCAGTGCAGCGCTTCTATTTCGACCATAACGCCACCACGCCCGTCGCTCCCGAAGTACTGGAGACGCTGGTCGAGTGTCTCGGTCAAGTGTATGGTAACGCTTCCAGCATCCATCATTTCGGCCAGGCCGCCAAGCAGCGGCTGGAGGGGGCGCGGCGGCAACTGGCGTCGCTGATCCACGCGAACCCCGCGGAGCTGGTTTTCACCAGCGGCGGCACGGAGGCGGACAACCTGGCGTTGCTCGGATCGCGGCCGGCGCACATCATCACCAGCGCTATCGAGCACCCCGCGGTGCTGGCCACCTGCGCGCAGCTCGAGCGCCAGGGCACGGCCGTCACGGTTCTGGCGGTCGGCTCGGGCGGCCTGGTGAATCCCGACGATGTGCGGCGCGCGCTGCGGCGGGATACGGGGCTGGTCTCGATCATGCACGCCAACAACGAGCTGGGTGTGGTGCAACCGATCGCCGAGATCGCGCGCATCACGCACGAGGCCGGAGTGCCGCTGCATTCCGATGGCGTGCAGGCGCTGGGCAAGATTCCGGTGGACGTGGAAGCGCTGGGCGTGGATCTCTATAGCATGAGCGGCCACAAGCTGTACGCTCCCAAGGGGGTGGGCGCGCTCTACGTGCGCAAGGGGACTAGCCTCGCGCCCATCGCCTACGGCGGCCACCACGAGCGCGACCGGCGCGCGGGCACCGAGAACGTCCCGGGAATTGTGGCCCTGGGAGCCGCGGCCGATCTGGCGGCGTGCTCGCTCGCGGAAGAATCGGCGCGGATTGGCGCGCTGCGCGACCGCCTGGAGAACGCCGTGCTGAATCGCATTTCCGGCGCCGGCGTCAACGGCGCACGCTGGAACCGCACACCGAATACCAGCAACCTGTATTTCGACGGCATTGATGGCGAAGCGCTGGTGATTGCGCTCGATCTGCGCGGCTTCGCCGTGTCCACCGGCTCGGCCTGCTCTTCGGGGGCCATCACGCCTTCGCACGTGCTCACCGCCATCGGGCTTTCGGCCGACCGCGCCAGAGCCAGCCTGCGCTTCTCGCTGGGCCGCTCCAATACCGCCGCGCAAGTGGATGCGCTGGTGGACGCGCTGGAGGCTGCGGTGGCGCACCTGCGCAGAATTTCCGTGCATGCCTGAGCAGCCGATTGCGGTCGCCATGAGCGGTGGAGTGGATAGCTCCACGGTGGCCGCGCTGCTGGTGCGCCAGGGCCGCTCCATCGTCGGCATGACGATGCAGTTGTGGAACCAGCGCCGCCTGCCGGAGCTTTCGACCGAAGGCGGCGTGGGCCGGTGTTGCTCGCTTGACGATGTTTACGACGCGCGCCGCGTGGCCGAACAGGTGGGCATTCCTTACTACGTGGTGAACTTCGAGCGGCAGTTTGAAGAGCAGGTGGTGAAGCCGTTCGTCGAGGAGTACCTGGCGGGCCGCACACCCGTCCCGTGCACCCTGTGCAACAACTACATCAAGTTCGACCGTTTTCTGGAGATGGCCGATTCGGTGGGCGCGCGGCAGATCGCCACGGGGCACTACGCCCGGGTGCGCTTCGATGAGGCGTCTGGCCGCTACCAGTTGCTGCGCGCGGTGGACGATTCGAAGGACCAGACCTATTTCCTCTGCGGCCTGACGCAGGCGCAACTGGCGCGGACGCTGTTTCCGCTGGGGGAACTGACCAAGCCGGAGGTCCGCGAGCTGGCGCGCTCCATGGACCTGGCGGTGGCCTCCAAGCACGACAGCCAGGAGATCTGCTTCGTGCCGAACGGCGACTATGCCGCGTTCATGGATGCGTATTTAAAGGATACCGGCCGCGACCTGCCAGAGACGCGCGGCGCTATCGTCACAACGGACGGCCGCCAATTGGGCGAGCACGACGGCGTCCATCATTTCACAGTGGGGCAGCGAAAAGGCCTGGGCATCGCCGCCGGCGAACCGCTGTACGTGATTTCGACCGACGCGGCGTCGCAGCGGGTGGTGGTGGGCGGCAACGAAGACTTATTGTGCTCGCGCTTTTTCACCAAGCACGTGAATTGGATCTCTATCGCCGGCGTGACCGCGCCGGTGCGCGCGCAAGTGAAGATCCGCAACAAGCACTCGGGCGCACTTTCCACGCTGTATGCCACGGAAGACCCGGCCCGCGTGGAAGTGGTTTTCGACGGGCCGCAACGCGCTGTTACGCCCGGCCAGGGCGCGGTGTTTTACGATGGGGACCTGGTGCTGGGCGGGGGATGGATCGAGTAAGTGGGACAGACCATCGGGTTTCGTGGTCTGTCGGTCTTCTCCAGATCACGAAAACTGACAGGCGACAAAAACCGATCGCCTGTCCCACCTTGGATTCCTACTTTCGCGCCGGCGAGCGCGCGTTGCGCGCGAGGTAGCGTGTCCACCAGAGTTCCTGGCCCAGGGCGTCGAAGCCGCTTGTCCAGGCGGCGTGGAAGACTTGCGCTTGCGCGGCGCATCGTGCGGTGAGGAACCTGGAGATCCGCACGCGCAGGGGAGAAGGCTTCATGGCCTGGCCGATCCATCGTTCGGCGGTGGAGCAGTCGTTGACTTCGCCCAACAGCTGCTGGATGTGGCGGAGCGCTGCCAGGCGCGTGTCCAGGCCAGGGCCGTAACAGGGGCGGAACAACTCCAGGGTGTAGCGCAGGCGCTTGGTTTCGAGGCGGATGGCGTGCAATTTGGCGGGCGGCGGGTTGTCCGCAAGCAATTCCCGCACACGCGCGAAATAGGCCGCCGCCAGGCGCGGCAACTCACGGCGCGCATTCGCCGCGGCGGCGGTGCGCGCATCCCATCGTGCAATGTGCCGTTTGCTCATGGTCACAGCTCCAGCCGGCTGCGCCACTTGCGCGAAGTATCGTGGCTTTTCCAGCGGCGGATTTGAAGCGACAGGTCGCGGGCCGCGTGGCGCCGCTCGGTTTGGAGGCGCGTTACGGCGGCGGCGCGGTGCGAGATGCCGGCCTGCCCAAGTAACTCGATGGCCATGTCGCGGTCGCGCACGGCGGCGGCGGATTGCATCAAGGCGCCGAGCTCGCGGCGGATCTTTTTCCAATAACGGTCCGGATAGAGCGGCGCGAAGGTGCGGAGGCAGCGGCTCAGCCGGCGAATGGCAACGCGGAGATCGTGGACCGAATCCGGATCGGTGTGGCGCTCGGCGCGGTTCAACTGAAAGGCCAGGCGGCGGAGCAAGGTAGCGGTCTGGGCGCGCGCGTAGTCTCGCATGTCAATTATCAGTCGAGCATATCAATCGCGCGCCCGAACCACCGAAATCGGCCGGTTGTAGATCTGGCGGAAGGCCTCGCCGGCGCGCTCGGCGGCCCATTGTTCCAGGTCGATGTCGTGGCTGCTGTGCAACTGGAGAACCACTTCGCCATCGCGCACGCGGCACTCCACGCCGGTGATGCGCTGCTGGCGGCTGCGGTTGAGGTTGTCGGCCAGCCGCAAAATCGGAGTCATCAATAACAGTATGCGCCTCTCGTCGGCGGTCAGGGCCTGGTAAGCGCCATGCACCGGGTTGGGCAGCGACTTGCGGTGATAGCGGCAGAGGCTGGCCACCAGCATCCGTTCGCGCGCGGTGAAGCCGGCGATATCGGAATTCGATATCACGTAGTAGGAATGCTTGTGGTGGCCGCTATCGCTGACGTAGTGGCCCACATCCACCAGGTAGGCCGCGGCTTCGAGGAGTTTCCCGCAGGCCGGCGGCAGGGAGTGCAGCGGTTGCAGCGCGGCGAAGAGCAGGCCGGAGATGGCAGCCACTTTGCGGGCGTGGTCGAGCGAAACGCCGTAGCGGCGGCCCATCTCTTCCACTTCGTGGCGCTGGTCGCGGCTCAGGTGGGCGAGTTCGGCGCCGACGTTGCGGGCGGCCAGATCGGCGATGATGCCATCGCGCACGCCGGCCCGGGAATAGTACACCGCGGGAAGCTGAAATTCCTGCAGGAAGTCGAGAAGCACGGCCACGCCCGGGACGATGATCTCGGCGCGGCGCGGGCCGATGCCGGTCACCTTGCGGCGGGCAGGCAGGCTGAGCACCGCCAGCTTCTTATACAGCTTGCGGACCTGCGGAGTGGGGACGCGGAGGCGGTCGATGCCGTCGCGCTTGGAGCGGGCGATGCGGGCCACCGCGCTGGCTACGGCCGCGGCAGTGGCGGAGGTGGCGATGACGCGATCCCACCTGGTGTGGCCCAGACGCTCGACCGCAGTATAGAGCTTGGCCCGGATGTATTCGTGCAGTTGGTGCAGTTGGAGCGGCGTGGGCGGATCGTCCTTGAGGAAGTTTTCCCGCAGACGCACGGCGCCGAGCGGCTTGGAATAAGCCTCCCGCAAACGGCCGTCTTCGGCGCCGATAATCTCGGCCGAGCCGCCGCCGATATCGATCACCAGAGTACGCTTGCCGGTCTGCGGCCAGTTGCTTTCGATGCCCAGATGGATGAGGCGGGCCTCTTCGCGGCCGGAGATGATTTCCACTGGCGTGCCGGCGGCTTCCGTGGCGCGCGACAGGAAGGCCTGCTGGTTTTGCGTGTCGCGGATGGCGCTGGTGGCGACGGCACGCACGCCCACCACATCCAGCTTGCGATAGAGCGCGGCCATGCGGGCGAGCACTGTAGTGGTGGCCCTGAGGGCCTCATCGCTGACGGCGCCCGTGCGGAAGACGCTTTCGCCGAGCCGCGTGACTTCGCGCTCGGAGGCCAGGATGCGGGGTGGCTTGCCCGGCAGCACTTCGGCTGCTTCCATGCGAATGGAGTTGCTGCCGATGTCAATGGCGGCATAGCGGGGCATGTATCCATGCTAATCGACGGCGGGCGGCGGCCGTTGCAGGGCCGGCAATCCCGTGACGAAATCGTAACGGTGCGTGAAACCGCGGCACGCTCCACGGCTTGTACAATGGGTGCATCCTTATGAAACGCGCATTTGGACTGGTGGGCGCCCGCGTGGCGCTCGGTATCGCATTGGTATCGGTGGTGGCGCTCGTCAGCTCGCAGCCGGCGCCGCGCGAACACGTCGGGCCGCTCGACGGCGGCGGCTTCCTGCTGAACAGCGGATGGGTGGTCGACCCGGTGGGCAAACAGGTGCCGCTCGATACGCTGCCGATGTCGTCGGCGCTCTCGCCGGACGGCAAGTATCTGCTGGTGCTGAACGGCGGTTACCGGCCGCCTTCGATTACGGCGATCGATGCGGCCACCGGGGCGGTGGTTGGCTCGACGCCGGTCGAGGACGGATGGCTGGGCCTCACATTTTCGCCGCGGGGAGACCGCGTCTATGTGGGCGGCGGATCGAAGGCAGCGGTCTTCGAGTTTGCCTTTGCCGGCGGGAAACTGGCGGCGGGCCGCACGTTCGCGGTGGTGCCGGCGGACAAGGCGACCAACCGCGACATGATCGGCGACGTGGCCATGACGCCGGACGGACACCTGATCTATGCGACCGATCTGTATCACGATTCGGTGGTGGTGATCAATCCGCAATCGGGCATGGTGATCGACCATATCAAGACGGGGCGGCGGCCGTACCGGATTCTATTCCATCCGGACGGCAAGTCGTTCTTCGTGACAACCTGGGCGGACGGCACGCTGGAGCAGCATGACACGGCGAGCGGCAACCTGCTGGCGCGCGTGCCGGTGGGCGCGCACGCGACCGACATGGTGTGGCGCAACGGGGGACCGCCGGAGACGGATGGAGATGGAGACAAACCGGCGGCGGCTTATGCCGCGCGCGTGTTTGTGGCCGCGGCCAACACCAACAGCGTGTACTCGGTGGCGGTGACGGAGGCGAAAGAGCTGAGCGTGGTGGAGCGCATCAACGTGGCCATGACGCCGCGTCAGCCGCTGGGCATGACGCCATCGGGCCTGGGGCTGAGCCCCGACGGCAGGCGCCTGTATGTGGCGTGCTCGGACGGCAACGTGGCGGCGGTGGTGGATGTGAGCGGCCAGGTGAGCCACGTGGACGGATTCATTCCGGCGGGGTGGTATCCGACGGCGGTGCGCGTGCTGCCTTCGGGCACGCTGGTGATCGTCAACGGCAAGGGTTTGCGTTCCTATCCCAACCCCAACGGGCCGAGCCCGCGGACCGACGTGGCGCAGCCGCACGCCGGCTCGAGCAGACCGGGATACGTGGCGTACATGCAAACCGGCACGGCCTCGTGGATCGAGCCGTTCACCGATGAGCAACTGGCCCAATGGACCAGGAAAGCGCTGGCGCAATCGGCTTATAAGGACGCGAAGCTCGACGAGCCGAGCACGCTGCCGCCCATCCAACACATCCTTTACATCGAGAAAGAGAACCGCACGTACGACCAGGTGCTGGGCGACATGAAAGAGGGTAATGGCGACGCGTCGCTGGTGCTGTTCGGCGAAAACGTGACTCCGAACCTGCACAAGATTGCGCGCGAGTTTGTGCTGCTGGACAACTTTTATGTGAACGCCGACGTGAGCGCGGACGGCAACAACTGGTCCACCGCCGCCATTGCGCCGGATTGGGTGCAGAAGCTGTGGCCCACCGAATATGCCGGGCGTCACAAGTTGTACGACTTCGAAGAGCAGGACCCGGGCGCCCTGCCGCCGGCCGGCTATATCTGGACCAACGCGGCGGCCGCCGGCCTGACGGTGCGCAACTACGGTTTCATGGTGGACAACAAGCACTTGATCGCGGCCGCGGGCGCGGACCAACTGCAAGGGATCAACGACCCCGTGCTGACGAAACTGACCAACCGCAACTATCGCGGGTTCGACCTTAGTTATCCGGACGTGGAGCGCGCCAAGACTTTTCTCACCGACCTGGCGGAGTTCGAGAAGAGCGGCGAAATGCCGCGCCTGATGGTGATGCGTCTGCCCAACGACCACACCTCGGGCCTGGCGGCGGACCGGCTGTCGCCGCTGGCGATGGCGGCCGACAACGACCTGGCCGTGGGGATGATCGTGGAGGGAATATCGAAATCGCGCTTCTGGGCGAACACGCTGATCTGCATTCTGGAAGACGATGCGCAGAACGGCCCCGACCACGTGGATTCGCACCGCTCGCCGGCGTACCTGGTATCGCCGTACGTGCGGCGTCACGCGGTGGACAGCCACATGTACAACACCACGTCGATGCTGCGCACCATCGAGCTGATCCTGGGGTTGCACCCCATGACGCATTTCGACGCGGCGTCGCTGCCGATGAACGCGGCGTTCCAGGCGAAGGCGGATCCGGCGGCCTACACGCTCGAGAAGGCGCGGACGGCGCTTGACCAGCGAAACCCGCCCAGGGCGCCGGGCCTCGCCGAGAAGATGAATTTCGACCGGGAAGACGCCAACGACGACGACGAGCTGAACGATCTTCTGTGGCGGGCGATTCGGAAGGACGCGCCGCCGCCGCCGGTAAGGAGTTACTTCGGGAAGTAAGGGGCGGCCGAGTGCAACCCCGGCCCGTATCGCGTATTATGGGACCGGATGGGCGTCGACGAAACATTAGTGGAAGAGATTGTGCACAGGGTTCTTGCGGTGGCGCAACCCGACAGAATCATCCTGTTCGGTTCGGCGGCCACGGGGCATATGACGAAGGACAGCGACATCGATTTGCTGGTGGTCGAACCATCTCCTGCCAACACGCGCGAGCGCAGCGTGGAGATCCGCGATGCGGTTGGCAACATCGGCTACCCGGTGGACATCATTGTGATGCGGACAGAGCGTTTCGAACGGACCAAACGGGTGATTGGGGGCATTGCGTATCCGGCAAACAAGTATGGCCGTGTGATCTATGCAGCCGCTTGATCCGGCAGCCGAGGCGTTGCTTCGCGAATGGATCGAGAAGGCCGACGCCGATCTGGAAGTCGCACGGCGGATCACTTCAGAAGCCACGGGTAATCTTCGAATCCGGGAAATCGTGGGCTTCCATTGCCAGCAAGCCGCTGAAAAGTACCTGAAGGCACTCCTCACCCGGCGCCAGATCGAGTTCCCCAAGACCCATGACATCAAGACGCTGCTGCATCTTGCCGGCGGCCCGGTCGCGGACTCCCTGAGCGGCGCGAATTGGCTGACTCCGTTTGGCGTGGAGATTCGTTATCCCGGCGACACCGCCGAGATGCTGCCTGGCGACGAGGTTAGAGCTATTGAAATCGCGAACAAAGTAAAGCAAAGTGTACTTGCGATCCTGGGCGGGGACTGAACAAAAAGCCCGACCAAAAGAAGAAATGCGTCCGTCCCCTTAAGCCCCCTTAAGCCAAGGAGGCCTGTCCCACCGGCTAGCTGAGCGTCAGCCGCGGTTTACCCAGCTTGACGGCGTTCTCCATCAGCTTCAGGCCGTGGTCGCCTTCGGCGGTCAGGATGGATTCGGGGTGAAATTGCACGGCTTCGATGGGCAGGTCGCGATGACGCACACCCATGATGACGCCGTCGGCGGTTTCGGCGGTGATCTCCAGACATGCGGGGAAGGTTTCGCGGCGCGCAAACAAAGAGTGATAACGGCCCACTTGAAACTCTTCGGGTAGGCCTTCGAAGACTCCCACGCCGCGGTGACGGACGGTGGAAGGCTTGCCGTGCATGGGATACTCGAGAACGCTGAGCTCGCCGCCAAAGGCCTCGACGATGCCTTGCAGGCCAAGACACACGCCGAATACCGGTACGCCATAGCGCACGGCGGTGAGGACCAGGTCGGGAACGCCGAAATCGCGCGGGCGGCCGGGGCCGGGTGAAATCAGAATCAGGCTGGGGGCGACCTGCGCGATCAGCTCCGGCGGAAAACCGGCGCGGTACGTGACCACTTCGGCGCCGGTCTGGCGCGCGTAGTTGGCCAGCGTGTGGATGAAGCAATCGTCGTGATCGACCAGCAGAAGTTTGACCCCGGCGCCGATGGGTTCGCGCGCGGCCGCGGCGGCGGACTTCGCGGGAGCGACGGCCAGCGCGCGGAAAAAGCCGGTGGCTTTCATGCGGGTTTCGCGCTCCTCCATCGCCGGGACGGAATCGTAGAGCAAAGTCGCGCCGACGGGATAGGACGCCATGCCGTCCTTCAAATAGGTAGTGCGGATGAGGATGCCGGTGTTGATGTCGCCGTTGAGCGAGATCATGCCGACGGCGCCGCCGTACCAGCCGCGCGCGCTTTTTTCGAGGGCTTCGATGGCATGCGCGGCCGCCTTCTTGGGCGCGCCGATCAAGGTGACGGCCCACATGTGGGTGAGGAAAGCGTCGAGGCCGTCGAAGCCTTCGCGGATGCGGCCATGCACGTGGTCGACGGTGTGGAAGACGCCGGCGTAGGATTCGACGAGGCGGCGGCCGATCACCTGCACGCTGCCAGCATCGCAGATTCGCGACTTGTCGTTGCGGTCCACGTCGGTGCACATGGTCAGCTCCGACTCTTCCTTGGCGGATTTGAGCAGCTCGCGAATGTTGTCGGCATCGCGCAAGGGATCGCCGGTGCGCTGGGCGGTGCCGGCGATGGGGCAGGTCTCGACATCCCGATCCTTGACGCGGACGAACATTTCGGGGGAAGCACCGACTAACTGCTCGTCGCCGAACTGCAGCAGAAACTCGTATGGGCTGGGACTGGCAACCTGGACGCGTTCAAAAAGGTCGGAGGCTTTGCCGGAGTACGGCGTGCGGAAAGTCTGGCGGAGGACCACTTCGTAATAGTCGCCGCAGCGCATGCCTTCGCGGACCGTCTCGACGTTGGCCATGTACTCTTCCGGCGTGTGGTCGGAGACAATGGGGC
>JBEKYE010000103.1:0-12878 GCA_049511275.1 Bryobacteraceae bacterium | reverse complement strand
GTCCCCGGCTCCAGATGCCCGCCGAAGGCGTGATCGGGATTCGCCATCGTCAAATGCGCGTGCACCCGGCCATCGATCACGTACCCGTTCATGCTCACGATGTCCGCCGGGGCGCTGGGATCCTGCACGAACGTGTTCTTCGAGGGAAATGTCCGATTGCTTACCGAGTGCACCTGGTAGTTCCGTACCGACCCCGCTCCTGCCAGAATCACCGCGTTGCGAATCTTCTGCTGCTTGACCATCTTCTCGATTCCCGCCAGCAGGTCAGCCTGGTATTTGAATCGCAATACCACCACGCGGTCGAACTTTCCGGTGATGGCATAGACATCCGGAACGGCCGGGTCGTTCGGCTTCGCATCGTCGGCCGGGGTGGTCGCATTGGTGACCTCTTTCCGCGTCTGCTGCGCCGTGGCGATTCCGGCGCACGCCAGCGCCACCACCATCCATCTCATAGGGGCTCTCCTTTTCCACTTTACGTCACAGTATACCTGGCGCCCCGATGTGGATGGATAGTAATACAATTGTTGGCAGTTCTTAGAGGAGATGGGAGGAGTCTAGAGCGTTATTCCTGGGCGGGCATCTGCTGTTCCATCTCGCGCCAGGCGCTGATCTTCAGGCGGCGGCAGACCCAGCAAAGCGGCTCGCTGGAGGCCAGAGTGGTTTCGCCGCCACAAACCGAGCACTTCGTCACCGGGGTCAGGCGGTCGGCCGAAATGGAAAGCTTCGCCTGTTCCAGTATTTCCGCCGGAACAACCGCCTCGAGTTTGGGCTGCAGCTTCCGTCTCATCTTTATCCAGACTGTCTCCACTATGGCAGAAGTGCAGCCAGGAAACAACCCCTCCGGGAGTTAAGGGGGTCCTAAGCAGCTTCCGGTATCTGTATGACCGCGGCCACATCCAGCGCCGAACGGCAGCGCGGGCACTTCTGGCCGGATGCCACGCGCGGGTACTTTCCCCTCAAGTCGATTTCCGCGGGCACGGTATGGGTACAGATCGGGCAATGGGCCAACCCCTGCGTGTGATTTTGAACGAATGGTTTCATCTGAGTTGCCTCACTCCATCGGACGCAGGAAGCGGCGCGATGGTTCTATGGAAAATCGTAAAGAATATTAAATCTCTCCGGCGCGGTGCTACGCTGAAAGGCATATGACGCAGGCACCAGCACCCAAGATCCAGCTCATGCAGGGACCGGAGTACCGTGAGAGCTACGCCAACAGCGTGCAGGTACGGGTCAGCCTGTGGGACTTCTTTTTGTCCTTCGGCCGGGTGAGCCAGTCGACCCCCGAAAACGTCGCCATCCAGAACTTCCAGGGGATTTATCTCAGCCCGCAACAGGCCAAAGCCCTGTTCAACGTGCTGCGCGAGAATATCACGCAGTACGAGACGGCCTTCGGGGAAATCAGGCTGGAACCGCAGGCAGGCGGCGGGATTGTGCAGTAGCCGGCGCGGCGGAACTGTGGCCCAGGTATTCGAGCAGCAGGATCATCTTGTGTTCCTGGTCCCGGCAGCAGCGTGGCGCGCGGGTCTGTTGGTATTGCGCGATGCGCCCGGCCAGTTGGGCGCGGGAACTGCCGGCGTCCGCGGACGGTTCCAGAATGCAGCAGCCCAGAAACCCGGCGATGAATTGCAGTTCGTCCGATGACAGGCCGAGCAGGAAACGGCGAGCACGGGTCTTCAGGGGCCTATCAACACACGAAACCAGGGCGGCTACCAAAGTGCTGCGCACGGCAGATCTCCTGTCAGTGAGAAACCATACCAATTCCTGTGGATCTGGCCGTATTATGGCGAAAACGGCCCCCAGGCGCAAGGGGGTTGGACGGCGTTGGGGTTGACGGCGGCGCGGCTGAAATCGCCGGCATCCTGCACGGGGTGGCCGTGGCCGGGTTCGAAGCCGAAGGCGCCCTTGGGGTCTGCATGTCCCGCTGTGTGGAGCGTGCACGGGACCCCTTTGTGCCCGGATTAAATTATGGCGCGCAGAACGCGGAACCTGCCGGGCTTGATAAAATACGGGGAGAATGCTTATGAACAAGCTTGCAACCCTGATGGCCTGCCCCCTGCTTCTAATGCTGGCAGGCTGCAACTCGACACCCACCACCACCGTGACAGAGGCGCCCAAACCGACTGAGCCGGTGACCGGGCAGAGCGCTCTCTACAAGATGTACCAGGTGGCACGGAGCGCCTGGTCGGCCGATGCGCAGGTGCTGACGTGCACCAGCGTTCATCTGCCGGAGGTTCCTCAGGTGCGGGGTAAAGCGGGCGCGTGGCAAGCCACTTTCACCTCCGAAAAGCTGGGGCGGAAGCGGCCGTACTCGTACTCGGTGGTGGAATCGGCGGACTTTCACAAGGACGTGTTCGGGGGGCAGGAAGAAGGCTGGTCGGGGAAGGAGGGCGTGGAGAGCAGCTTCACGATTCAGGCCGTATCGATTGATACCACCGCGGCATACCAGACGGCGCTCGAGCAGGCCGGGGAATACGACAAGAAGAACCCCGGGATCCACATCTCATTCGTGCTCGAAAAGACCAGCAAGTTTCCGAACCCGGCGTGGCGCGTGGTGTGGGGCGAATCGGTGGGTACGTCGAACTTTTCGGTTTACGTGGATGCGTCGACGGGCGCGTTTTTGACGAAGATGCACTGACCCTAGGGGCGAGCCGTGGAGCAGGCCGGCGGCCGGTCCTACTCAGGCCAGGCTCATTTTGATCAACTGTTCGGCGTTCTTCAGGGCTTCCGGTGTGAGCTTCTGGCCGGAGAGCATGCGGCCGATTTCGCGGGTGCGGGCGTCGCGGTCGAGCTCTTCCACTTCGGCGATGGTGCGGCCCTTCGATTCGCGCTTCTCGACTAAGTAATGATGGTCGGCGAAGGAAGCGATTTGCGGCAGGTGCGTCACGCACAAAACCTGGTTGGCGGCGGCCAGTTTTTTGAGGCGCCGGCCGACTCCTTCGGCGGCGCTCCCGCCCACGCCGGCGTCGACTTCGTCGAAGACCAGGGTGCGCTGGGGACCGCTCGATGGGGCTGCCAGGCAGGTTTTGAGGGCCAGCGCGATACGCGAAATTTCGCCGCCGGACGCGACTTTTTCCAGCTGGCGGGGCTCTTCGCCGAGGTTGGGCGAGACCAGGAAATCGATTTGATCGGCGCCTTCGGGGGTCCAGGGAGCGGGGGAAATCCGCACCTGGAAAACGGTACGCTCCATGGAGAGCTGAGCGAGCTCTCGCTCGATGCGCTTTTCGAGCTTGCGGGCGGCGGCGGTGCGGGCGGCGGTGAGAGCGGCGGCGAGCTTCTCAAACTCGGACGAATACCGTTGCTGGGCGGCCCGCAGGGCTTCCATGCGCTCACCGGCCTGTTCGACGGAGGCGATCTGGCGGCGCACGTCTTCGAGGAAGGCCAGCACATCGGCGATGGAGTGGCCGTATTTGCGTTTCAGGCGATCGAGCGCGGCGAGGCGGGCTTCGATTTCCTCGAGGCGCGGGGGATTGGCTTCGAGGCGCGAAAGATAGTCGCGCAGCGCGTAGGAAACTTCCTGCAGGCTGAGCGAGGCGGCCTTGAGGTGTTCGCGAAGACCTTCGAGCGAGGAATCGATGCGGCAGAGCTCCTCGATCTTCTTGGCCGCTGTGTGAGTGAGGGAGAGCGCGGATTCGGGGCCGTCGTAGACCGCGATGTAGGCGGTGGAGGCGGCTTCTTCGAGACGCTGGACGTTCTGCAGGACGCGGCGTTCGTTTTCGAGCGAGACTTCCTCGCCGGCTTCCAGCGCGGCGGCTTCGATTTCCTTGCGCTGGAAACTCCAGAGGTCGAGCATGCGCAGCTTTTCCTGCTCGGAGCGCTGCAGGGATTCGAGTTCGGATGCGGCCGAGCGCCACTGCTCGAAGACGGCGGCGGCGCGGTCGAGCGAATCGCGATGGGCGGCGAAGACGTCGAGCATGTCGCGCTGGGCCTCGGGAGAAAAGAGAAGCTGCTGGTCGTGCTGGCCGTGGATATCGGCGAGAAACGGGGCGAGATCCTTGAGCAAGGACACGGCCACCGGCCGGCTGCCGACAAAGGCGCGCGATTTTCCGCCGGTCAGGATTTCGCGCTCGACCAGCAACTCGCCGTCGTCGCTCTCGATGCCCGCGGTTTCGAGCAGGCGGCGGATGGGCTGGCTGTCGCGAACATCGAAGATTCCGGCGACGTGGGCGCGCGATTCGCCCGTGCGGATCATTTCAGCCGAGGCGCGGGCGCCGAGCAGCAGGCCCAGCGCGTCCACGACGATGGATTTTCCGCTGCCGGTTTCACCGGTAAGCAGGTTGAGGCCCGGGTGAAAACGGATCCGCAGGCGATCGACCACGGCGTAGTTCTCGACCACCAGCTCCTGGAGCATTCTGGAGGTGATTATAGCGTGGTTCCCTGCTCTTCCCCCGCCGCCCGGACACTCGTTTCCACCGGCTCCAGCGGCGCAATTTCCACTCCCATCGGCGAGGTCTTCAAGTCGGCGAATCTGCGCGCCGTCACCATTACGCGGCTCTCCAGCGATCCCACCGCCCCGTTATACGCTTCCACCGCCTTTTCCAGGCTCTTCCCTACCTTGTTGAAGTGCTCGCCCATGTCCGACAACCGCTTGAACAGATCTTTCCCCAGCGCGCTGATCTCGGCGGCGTTCTCGGCCAGGTTCTCCTGCCGCCAGCCGTAGGCCACCGCGCGCAACAGCGCGATCAGCGTGGTGGGCGTGGCCAGAATGATGTTCTGCCCCACGCCGAATTCGATCAGCGAAGGGTCGCTCTCCAAAGCGGCGCTGAAAAAGCACTCGCCCGGCAGGAACAGCACGGCGAATTCCGGCGCGTGGTCGAATTGTTCCCAGTAGGATTTGCGGCCCAGCGCCGTGAGGTGTGCGCGCACCTGCCGTGCGTGGTCGGCCAGCCGCGCCTTGCGCGTGGCTTCGTCGGCGGCGTCGATCGCCGCCAGATAGCCGTCCAGCGGCGTCTTGGCATCCACCACAATCGTCTTCCCCGCCGGCAGTTTCACCAGCAGGTCGGGCCGCAGCCGGCCGTCTTCTCCCATCACGGTGGTCTGCGTGACGAAGTCGCAGTGGTCCAGCATGCCCGCCATCTCCACCACCCGCTTCAACTGGATCTCGCCCCACCGCCCGCGCGCGCTGGGGGTGCGCAGGGCCGTCACCAGCTTGCCCGTCTCGGTGCGAAGCTGCTGCTGCGTTTCGAGCAGGCCGCGCACCTGCTCGTGCAGGGCCGCGTACGCGCCGGCGCGGCTCTTTTCCAGCTCCTGGATTTTGGAATCCACCTTATCGAGCGAGGCCCGCACCGGCGTCACCAGCTCGGCGATGGCCTGCTGGCGCAATTCGAGGTCCCCGCGCGCCGCGTCCTGGGACTGCGCCATGGCCGACCGTGCCACATCCAGGAGCGCCGCTTCCGTCTCCCGCTTCCGCGCGCGCAGCACCGCCCACGCCAGCGCGAATCCGGCGATAAAACAAACTACCGGCAAAACGTCTTGCATGGTTCTTATTATCGCGCCCGCCGCAAAAGTATCCCTATTCCTTATTGGCCGGCGCCATGCTACAGCAGCACGGTGTCGATGCGCTCGTCCGAATCCCGCCGCGCGGCAGCCGGTTGGCCTTCGCCACGCAGGAAGCGGACCAACTCTTCTTCCGAGCCGTCGAAGTAGCCCTCCAGCAGTTCGCGCACCGCCGCGCGCCGCATGGCGTCCCGCGAAGACGTGGGCGCATACACAAAAGCGCGCCCCACTTTGCGTCGCGCCAGCATCCCTTTGCGCACCAGCCGGTCGAGCACCGTCATGATGGTGGTGTAAGCCAGGGGGCGCGCTTGCGCCACCACCTGCCGCACCGCTTTTACGTTGCCTTCCCGCAGCGACCAGAGCGCCCGCAGGCACATCAGTTCGAGCGGCGGCGGGACCTCGCGGGCGTGGCGCGGCATCAGCTCTCCTGGCCGTTGGAAGCGGGCTGCAAAGCCCGCTTCAATTTGTCCGCAAACGGACTTTCGGGCGTTGCCTCGCGTTCCGCCGGCAGCGGCTTCAGCGGCTGCGGCTCGGGCGCCGGCTCGCCCTTCAGAAAACGATCCCTCTTCAAGGCCGGTCTCTCCAGCACCGGGCTGAAGGTGGTAAAGCAGCCTTCCAACTGCCGGTCGTTTTCGATCAACGCCCGCATGCACTCCATCTTGGAGTCCAGGTCGTCCAGGTAGTGCAGCAGCAGCGCCTCCGGAAACTGCGGCAGCTTCGGCGAACCGAACTCCAGGTGGCCGTGATGGCTCAGGATCATGTGCTCCACCAGCACCCGCAGCTCCGGCGGAAACTCCGGCAGGCCGCGCAGCTTCTCCCCCACCATGCGTTGCGCGATGGTGATATGGCCCAGCAGTTGGCCCTCGTTCGAGTAAGAAAACCCGCGCTCGTAATTCAGCTCGTAGATCTTTCCGATGTCGTGCAGCAGCACGCCCGTAATCAGCAGGTCGTAATCGATATTCGGATAGTGCGCGGCCGTCATCCGCGCCAGCGCGCAAACCGAAAGCACGTGCTCGATCAGGCCGCCCAGAAACGCATGGTGGATCTGTTTGGCGGCCGGCGCCCGGCGGTAACGCCGCGCGATGTCCGGGTCGCCGAACATCGCCTCCAGCAGCCCCTTCAGATGCGGATTCGTCACCCCCGCGATAATACCCGAGAGCTCCGCCCACATCTCATCCGGGTCGCGCCGCGAAGAGGGGAAGTAGTCGCTGAAGTCGATTTCGCTGTCGTCCATGCGGCGCAGCTTGTGGATGGTCATCTGCGGCCGGTTGTGGAAGATCTGGATCATGCCCTTGACCTTCACGAAATCGTCCCGCTCGAAGCTGTCGATCACCTCCGCCACGTTGTCCCACATTTTGGCGTCCAGTTCGCCGGTGCGGTCGCCCAGCATCAGGGAAAGGTACAGCTCACCGGTTTTTTTCTGGCGGATTTCCTTCGAGCGCACCAAAAAGCTGGTGGTAACCGGCTCCTTCGCCGGCTCGAGGAGGTCGTTCACATACGGTGACTTCATTGCTTGATGGGCGCCACGGGCGCCGCTGCGGGCAGCGGTTTCTTGCCGGGTTTCGGAGGCGGCGGGTTGTTCACGGCCTGCAAATCTTCGGCGGCCTTCGGCTCTTTGCGCACCTTGAGGGCCGCCCTGGTCCCCGGAATCGGAACGAACAGGATTTTCTTATGGGGTTTGGCGCGCGCAGTCACTTCTTCTTTCGTAGTTACCGGCGGTTTGAGCATCGCCACTTCCTGCCAGCGCGTGTCTTTGCCCGGCGCGGCGCCGCTGTCCACATATCCGTCCTTGATTTGCAGGTAGGCCTGCTGCCGCAACTGCGTCAGAAACTCCCGCACCTTCGGCTCCAGGCGCGGCCTCACCAGGATTTCGTGGATGTCCTCCTGCACTTCCTCGAAGGAGGCTTGGCCGGCTTCGAAGTGCTCTTCCACTTTGAGGATCAGAAAGCCCGGCGGATTGGTGAGCTTGATGGGAGCGGTAACGAATCCCTTCTTTTCCTTGAAGACGATGGCTTCCAGTTCCGGCCGCAGCGTGCCCTTAGTGCTGGGCGCGCCCAGGTACCCGCCGTTTTGAGCCGTCCCCAGATCGTCCGAATTGTCTCGAGCCAGATCGCTGAACTTCTCGCCCTTCTTCGCCCGCGCCGAGAGGTCATTGGCTTTGGCCTCCGCGGCCGCCGCCTGATCGGCCGTCTTGCCTTCCGTGGAGATCAGGATCTGGCTCAGGAAGACCTGCTCCTGGCGCACGAAATCGGCTTTGTGCTCGTCGTAATACTTCTGCAGATCGCCTTCCGGAATGGCGACGCGCGAGGCCACTTCATACCCCACCACGCGCTGCGCCAACAGCTCTTTCTTTTTGCGGTCCTTCAATTCGTCGAAAGTCATTCCCGACTGCTGGCGCAACCATTCGTGAAACTTGTCCGGATCCGTGATCTTGGCCTGCGTCTGCCACTCGTTGAAGAATTTGGTGACGTCGGTGTCGACGTTCAGGTTGGGCATTTCCTTGGCCTTCTGCACCAGCAATAGCTGGTCGATCTCGTCGCGCAACGCGTTGGCGGTGTTCTCCTGGATGGCCTCGGTGAGCCTGGTTCCCGTCAGGCCCTGCGCGCGCAGGCTGCCCTCGATCTCCTTGTCCTTTTCCGCCAGTTCCCCGCGGGTGACGATATCGCCATTTACCTTGGCGGCGATCTCTTCCACCACGCGCACCGACTGCGTCTGGGCCGAGGCAGCGCCCACCACCGCCCCGCAAAGTACTACAACCTTCCAAAACATAATGAGATCTCCATCTTACCAACTGCGGGATGTGGCCGGGGCCGTCCGGCCAATCTATCGGAACCAGCAATACGCCTGCCAGTTCCGCCCGCCCCGCGTTCCCCACGGCTTTCCGAGCCCGCCCTGGGCCGGATCGGTCCGCCAGTTCCGATTCGGCACACCTGGCCAAGTGGGACATTCAAACAGGCCTCCTGGCCTGCCGGCCTTTCCCCTTGCCTGGCCGCAAAGCGGTTGATCACGCGATTTCTTCGGCGGTGGAACCCCGGCACGCGGTACCCTGGTGGCAATAGGAGGCGATCATGCGCCGCGCTATATTTTTCTTGGTCTTGGTTGCGAGCGTGACCGTTGCGCAGCAGCCCTTATTCCGTGTCGTGGATCTTGATGTTGGCGCGACGGAGCGAGTCCAGGTCGCGGATGGCAAGAGCGTGACCGTGAAGCTGCTCTCGACCAGTGAGACGCGCGACCGGGTCCGTTCCGCCATCCGCGATGCTCGCGTGGACGTGGAGATTAATGGCGCAAGCGCGACGCTTTCCTGCGGCAATTACCGTCTTCCGGTGGCCGTCGGCGGCGTGCAAGCAGACTGCGAAATCACCAAAGCCTACTACCGCGACACCAACGCCGACCACTGGGCGCTGGTCAATGACGCCCGCCTGCGCCTCTGGCCCGCTGCGTCGCCGTACATGCCGGCAAGCTCTTTTGTCTATCCGGTCCGGCAGCGCTGGTTCGCCACGCGAACGCAAATGGCCAACGAGCCGACCTACGTGGACGCCGGTGAGAGGATCGGCTCGCGCCGGATTTACTATCACTCAGGCCTTGATATCGGGGGCGCCGAGGGCATGGTGGATGTCCTCGCTGCGACCAGCGGCCTGGTGGTGGGAGTTGGAAATGCTGTGCTCGACAGCGAGAAAGACAACGCAAGTCTTGACCGGCAGGACAACGACACCATTTGGGTATTGGATGAGCGCGGCTGGTACCATCGCTACACGCACCTGTACTCGTTCGATCCGTCGGTGAAGCTGGGCGGACGGGTGGACATGGGGCAGAAGATCGGCACGCTGGGGAAGGAGGGCGGGAGCGGCGGCTGGTCGCACCTGCACTACGAGATCCTCAGCCGGCAAGCATCCGGCAGATTGGGGACCCTCGAAGGCTATGCGTTCTTATGGGAGGCCTACTTGCGGCAGTACAAGCCGCACGTGATTGCCGTCGCCCGGCCTCACCAGGCTGCACTGGTTGGGGAGAAAGTGTCGCTGGATGGCTCGCGGTCCTATAGTGACTCGCGCATCGCACGGTTCGACTGGACTTTCACGGATGGCGGGAAAGCGTCGGGACAGAGTGTCGAGCGGACGTACTCCCAGCCCGGCACGTACAGCGAGATCCTCAAGATCACCGACGACCGGGGCCACACGGACTACGATTTCGAGACGGTCAATGTGCTCGATCCGCAACATCCGGAGCAGACACCTCCGTCCATTCAGGCGGCATACTGGCCGACTACGAGCGTTGTTCCAGGAGCCCCGGTAACCTTCAAAGTCCGGACGTTTGGCACTACCGATGGGGAGGAGAGCTGGTCCTTTGGCGACGGCGCCGCCGCCCGGACGAAGTCAGACGGTAATGTAGAGCCTCACGCGAAGAACGGATTCGCCACCACCACGCATGTTTTCCAAAAGCCGGGAGATTATATCGTGCGTGTGGAGCGCGTCAACCGGCTGGGCCAGAAGGCCATCGCGCATCTCTTTGTGCGAGTGGGCGACGGCGAAGCAACGACGGTTTCAAAGAGGTAGTGTCCCGCCCTCACGCCTGCAATTGCTTCAGCTTTTCGCCCAGGAATTTCAGGATGTCGCCGGCCGCGGTCTCCCCGGCAAGCGGCAGCAGCAGAACGCCCGCCGGCGTGAATTGCGCCCCACGCGTCTTGGCGACAATCCCCATCAGGCGAGCCGGATCGACGCGCGCTTCTTTGTGGAATTTGATGTTCAGAATGTTGTGGCGGCGATCGATGGCTTCCACTCCGATCTGTTCGGCGGCGGTCTTCAGCGCCGAGTATTCGATCAGATTGCGAACCGCTTCCGGCACCGGGCCGTATCGATCGGCCAGTTCCTTCCCGGTGCGGTCGCGCGCCGCCGCATCGGCCGCATTGGCGATTTGCCGGTAGGCGCGCAGACGCTGGTTTTCGTCGGCCACGTAATCGGTCGGGATGCGGATGTCCAGCCCCAGGTTGAGCGCCGAGTGAATCTCGGGAATCACTTCCTCGCCCTTCAATTCGCGCACCGTTTCTTCCAGCAGGCGAATATAGGTGTCGAAGCCGACCGAATTGATGTGGCCGTGCTGCTCGCCTCCCAACAGGTTGCCGGCGCCGCGCAGCTCCAGGTCGAGCGCGGCCACCTTGAAGCCGGCGCCCAAATCGCTGAACTCCTTCAGGGCGGCCAGGCGCTTGCGGGCGATCTCGGTCAGCTCGGTATCCGGCTGCACCAGCAGGTAAGCGTAGGCGCGGCGGTTCGAGCGGCCTACCCGGCCGCGCAACTGGTAGAGCTCGGAGAGACCGTACCGCTCGGCGTTTTCCACCAGCATGGTATTCGCCAGCGGAATGTCGAGCCCATTTTCTATAATTGTGGTACAAACCAGGATGTCGAACTCGTGACGCATGAAGCGCAGCATGGTCTTTTCGAGGTCGGCCTCCCCCATCTGGCCGTGCCCGACTCCGATGCGAGCCGTTGGCGCCAACTCCTGGAGCATGGCCGCCCGCGCCCAGATGGAATCCACGCGGTTGTGCAGAAAATAGACTTGCCCGCCGCGCCCCAACTCCATCTCCAGCGCCGAGCGGATCAGTTCGGGCTGGAATGGCGCCACCACGGTGTGGATAGAGAGCCGGTCTTTGGGCGGCGTCTCGATCACCGACATATCGCGTAGTCCTAACAATGACATATGTAGTGTCCGAGGAATCGGGGTCGCGCTCATGGCCACCACATCCACCATCTTCTTCAAGTGTTTGAGGCGCTCTTTATGCTTCACGCCGAAGCGCTGTTCCTCGTCCACCACCACCAGCCCGAGGTCGCTAAACACGACGTCCTGCGAAAGCAGCCGATGCGTGCCGATGGCGATATCGATTTTGCCCTCGGCCAAATCGGCCAGCGACGCTTTCAACTCCTTGGGCGAACGGAACCGGCTGAACATTTCCACCCGCACGGGGAACGGCTGGAAGCGGCGCTTGAAAGTTTCGAAGTGCTGGAAGGTCAAAACCGTGGTTGGCGCCAGGACGGCCACCTGTTTGCCGTCGCCCAGCGCTTTGAAAGCGGCGCGCATCACCACTTCGGTCTTGCCGAAGCCGACGTCGCCGCACAGCAGCCGGTCCATGGGCTGCGGGCTTTCCATATCGCGCTTGATTTCCCCGGCGGCAGTGAGCTGGTCGCGGGTTTCGGCGAACTCGAAGGCGTCTTCGAATTCCCGCTGCCAGTTGCTGTCCGGAGAGAACTGGAAGCCTTCGGTCATGCGGCGCGAAGCGTAGAGCTTGAGCAGCTCGTCGGCCATGTCGCGCATTTTGGCCTTGATGCGAGTCTTGGTGCGGGTCCACGTGACGCCGCCCATGCGGTCGAGCGCGGGCTTGGCCTCGCCGCTGCCGCCGCGGAAGCGCTGGATCAGGTCCATGCGGGTCAGCGGCACGTAGAGTTTGGCGCCGGCGGCGTATTCAAGCAGCATGTAGTCGCCCTGCGATTCGCCTTGGGAAATCTCGCGCAGACCCAGAAACTGCGCCACGCCATGCTCGGCATGCACCACGAAGTCGCCGGGCTTGAGATCGATCAAATCCGCCGAGAAAGTGGCCAGCGCCGACTTGGATAACGGAGCCCGGGCGATCAGCTCGGAGGTCTCAAACAGATCCTCGGCACCAAAAACTACAAGTTTCGAATCCTGGAAAGAAGTCCCGTGGCGGATCAGTCCCTTGATCAGGTAGACGCTCGCAACCGGGCCCGCCATATAGGCGCGCTCAGCCAGATACGCGGGCGTGGATTCGGACTGCTCCAGGCCGAGCTGGTAGGGGACGCCGTATTCGTTGAAAACATCCGCCAGGCGTTCCACCTCGCCCGCGGAGGGAGCGAAGAACGCCACCCGGTTGCCGGCTTCCACCAGGGTCCGCGCCTCTGCGATGGCCACCTGCATGTTGCCGTGGAATGAAAGAGATGGACGGGTGGCGATGCGAAAATCGGGTTCGTTTTGCGCGGGCTCCCAGGCGATCTCGAGCTCCTTCATTTCCAGTCGCGGAGCGGCCGTCTGCCGCTCCAGATCTTCCCATCGGAAGAAAACCCGATCGGGATCGTAGGCGGGAGAGCGCTCGATCTGATCGAGCCGCGTCCAGAAACGCTGGGCCGCCGCCCGCACCTGGCCGGGCTCGTCCCAGACCACGATGGGGCGATCCAACAGCGAGAAGACGGACCCGTTGCGAGGCCGGACCATCGGCGCGATGAGTTCCCAGCCCGCGAAGGCTTCGCCCGGCGGTGGGAGGTCGCGGCCGGGAAGCGCGGTTTCGCGCATGAGCTCTCCCACCGCCAGCAGCACGTCGCGCGACTTCTGGTATTCGGTAAGAGGAAGCAGCGTGCAGTCCTCGATCTTGAGGACCGAGCGCTGCG
>JBEKYE010000102.1:0-21827 GCA_049511275.1 Bryobacteraceae bacterium | reverse complement strand
TCCGCCATCTTCGGGTCGGATGTGTCGAGATTTAAGGCGACCCACTCCCGCAAACCGGAAAACGGTTCGACCGGCAGCGTGACGGCGTAAGTAGAGCCTGCGAATTCGCCGATCTCCAGCAAGGGCGCCACCGGTTTTCCGGGAACGCTCCCCAACTTGGACCTCAAGATCGCGAGCAACCGCTGTCCGGCGGGATTGAAGAGATGGAGGTACACCAGGCGGCCAGTCGAGTTCTCGATGGCGCGGAACGTCTTGGCTTCCCCATCCGCAATCAACCGTTGCAATTCGTATTTCTTGTAGAAACTCATGGCGGCGGCGAATCGGAAACCGCTGTATTATGATGATGACACCTTGCGCGCGGATGTCAACGGCCTGAGATGCCGGAGGAAGAATCGATGAAGAGTCTCTCGAGGGTGGTCTGGTCGGAGGGGATGTATCTGGGCCCCCACCATTTTCAGGCCCAAAACCGCTACTTCGAAGATTCCATCGAGTTTTCCACGGCCAGCCTCTGGTTCCGTCCATGCGGCTTCAGCGGTTATGAACTGAATGGCGAAGCGCTCGGGAACGGAACCCTCTCGCTGGTCCACGCGCGCGGTCTGTTCCCCGATGGTTTGAGCTTTCACATGCCGGAATTCGACGAACTGCCGGCGCCCCGCCACATCACGGACATTTTTCCGCCGATGCAGGACAGCCTGGATGTTTTTTTGGCCGTGCCCGAGCGGCGGCCGGACGGCTCCAACTGCGCGCTTACCGAAGACGACGCGCGGGCGCCGGTGCGGTATCGCGCCGAAGAGAAGCCCCTGCCGGACGAAAACACCGGCCGCGACGTGAAGATGATTCAACTGGGACGCAAGAACATCCGCTTCCTGGTGGGCGCGGAAAGCGCCGAAGGCATGGTGACGCTGCAGATTGCGCGCGTGCGGCGGCAAGGCACCGGGCAGTTCGTTTTCGACGAGCGTTTCGTCCCGCCGCTGTTGCAAGTGAACGCATCGCCGCCCCTGATGACGATGTTGCGGCGGCTCATCGAACTGCTGGAAGAAAAGTGCCGGACGGTGGTGCGCCCCAAGGACCTGGGGAGCACGACGGTGTCGGGTTTCTCGGCCGAGGGAATCGCCAACGCCTGGTTCCTGCACTGCGTGAATGCGAGCCTGGCGCCGTTGCGCCACCTGTGCGTTTCGAAACGCGCACACCCCGAAGAGCTCTTCGTGGAATTATCGCGGCTGGCCGGCGCGCTGTGCACGTTCAGCTTCGATTCCCACCCCAGCGCGTTGCCGGTCTACGATCACGCGCGGCTGGCCGAGTGCTTCGAAGCGCTGGACCGCCATATCCGCGCGCACCTGGAGTTGATTGTGCCGAGCAATTGCGTGCAGATTTCTTTGGCCGCGGCGGCGCGATACTTCTACGAAGGGCGGATCGTGGACGAGCGGACGCTGAACCGCTCGCGCTGGATTTTCGGCATCCGCTGCGGGATCGGGGAAGCCGACCTGATCGAGCGCACGCCGCGGCTGGTGAAAATCTGCTCGCGGGAGTTCGTTCCGAAACTGGTGGAGCGGGCCTTGTACGGGCTGAAGCTGTCGCACATTCCGGTGCCGCCGCCGTCGCTATCGCCCAAAATCGAGTTCCAGTATTTTGCGATCGACAAGTCCGGCCCTTGCTGGGAGCATATGGTCAAAACCCGCGAAATCGGCCTGTACGTGCCCGGCGAATTACCCGATCCGGAGATTGAGCTGTCGGTGATACTAGAGTCGTAAAGGATTTCCTCTGTGCCCAACCTGGAAGATGCCGCCGCCCCGCCCGCGACCGCCTGGCCCGATAATCTCGCGCTTTTTTTTCAGGAGTTGTTCACGGCCATTGTGCGCGTGCGGTCGCACCGCCAGGAAGTCAACAACGCGGATGTCTTCCGCAACCAGGTAATCCAGGCCATCAAGACGGCGGACCAGAACGCCAAGACGAGAGGCTACACCGACGAAGACGTGAAGTCGGCAGTGTTCGCCCTGGTGGCATTTCTGGACGAATCCATTCTGAATCTGCGCAAGCCGGTCTTTAACGACTGGGTGCGCAAGCCGCTGCAGGAAGAACTATTCGGCCGCCACGTGGCGGGCGAAATGTTCTTCGAAAATCTGCAGGAGATACTGGGCCGGCGGGATTCTCCGGAGGTGGCTGACCTGCTGGAGGTCTACTACCTTTGCCTCCTGCTCGGCTATCTGGGGCGCTATAGCATCAGTTCCAAGGGCGACTTACGCGGATTGATGGGCCAGACCGAAGACAAGATCAAGCGCATCCGCAAATCCAACGTGGACCTTTCGCCGAACTGGGCCTTGCCGGCCGAAACAGCCGGGCCGCTGCGCTCCGACCCGTGGATGCGCCGTCTCTTCCTGGTGGCCGGAGTGTGCGCCGGAATCGCGCTGCTGCTGTATCCGGTGTATCACTTCAGTTTGAGCTCCGGCGTGTCGTCTTTGAACCAACTCTCCAGCAGGGGGCGTCCGTAACCCCGCCATGGGATTTTCCTTAATCTCGGTCGTCTTCCTGGTGGTCTTCGTAGCAATCTCCTGGATTGTCACGGGGCTTCTGCACTTGTCGGGCACCGCCGAAATGATCGTGCGAATGCTCTTCATGGGATTGGCCTGCTCGCTGTTCGGCCTGGTGTACTGGTGGCGCCAGAAACGGCAGCGCCAGAAAGAATCGGCCCCACAGGAAGGGCAGGTGGCGGCGGCCGCCGAAGAGCGCGAGATCGAATCGTTCGTGCGCGACGCCGAAGTGCGGCTGGCGGCTTCCATGCTGGGCAAGCAAGCCAAGTTGGGCGGCATGCCGGTGTATTTTCTGATCGGCGAAACCGGCGCCGCCAAGACCAGCCTGTTCGTACACTCGGGCGTGGAGCCGGAACTGCTGGCGGGGCAGGTCTACCAGGATAACAACCTGGTTCCCACGCGGCCGGTCAATATCTGGCTGGCGCAGAAATCGGTATTCGTGGAAGCGGGCGGCCGCCTGCTGGGGGAGCCGGGACGCTGGATGCGGCTGGTGAAGCGCCTGCAACCGCGGCGGCGCCGGCTGTTCTTCCGTCCGCAGCCGCCGCGCGGCGTGATCGTTTGCGTGGACAGCGAGAGCTTCCTGAAACCCGGCGCGGACGAAGCGGCGGCATCCACGGCGCGCAATTTGCAGGCGCGGCTCGGCGAGATCTCGCACGCGCTGGGCATCCGGCTGCCGATTTACGTGATCTTCAGCAAACTCGACCGGTTGGGTTTTTTCACCGATTTCGTCGGTAATTTGACCGAAGAGGAAGTTCACCAGGCGCTCGGCGTGACGCTGCCGATCCGCAGCGCCAGGGAGAGCGGCGGGGTTTACGCCGAAGAAGAGTCGCGCCGCCTGACCGCGGCTTTCGACGGTCTTTTCCACGCTCTGTGCGACAAGCGTCTGCCGTTCCTGGGTTTACGAGTTTCCCCGCGAGTACCGCAAGCTCCGCAATTCCACGGTGCGGTTTCTGGTGGACCTGGGGCGGCCCAGCCAGCTGCGCGTGAATCCATTTCTGCGCGGCTTCTACTTTTCCGGCGTCCGGCCGGTGGTCGTGAAGGAGTCGGTGCCGGCGGCGCGCATGGCATCATACCCTGGGGCCAAAGCGAAACGCGGCGCCACCGGCTTCTTCGAGGGAATGCTGGACGATGAAGGGCCGGTCTCTTCCCCGGCGTCTGCGGTGCGCACGCGGCGCACGCCGCAGTGGTTGTTCTTGGGTCACTTATTCAGCGACGTGATTCTGCGGGATCGCGCCGCCATGGGCGCCAGCGCGCAGAGCGTGCGGGCCGAGATGATGCGGCGCATCCTGGCCGCGGGCGCGGCGGGGCTGTTCGTCATTTGGTCGATCGGGATGACGGTCTCTTACTTCCGCAATCGCGCGCTCGAATCGCGGGTGGAAGAAGCCGCGCGCGGCATCGCGCAATCCGAATCCGGCGGCGCCGCGCAAGAGCTGCCCTCCACCGATTCCCTGACGCGGTTGGACACTCTGCGCCAAAGCGTGGAGCTTCTCTCGCTGTACGACCGGCAAGGCGCGCCGTGGAGCCTGCGGTGGGGACTATATGTCGGCAGCGATCTCTACCCGGCCGCGCGGAGTCTCTATTTCAGTCGTTTTCAGCAGTTACTTTTCGGATCCACCCAGACCTCGCTCCTGGAGTGGCTTCGCAAACTGCCCGCCAAACCCGGCCCGAGCGACGAGTATAAGCCGACTTACGACACTCTGAAGGCCTATCTCATCACGACCTCGCACCACGAAAAGAGCACGCAGGCGTTTCTCCCACCCCTGCTCTACGAGCGCTGGGTGGCCGGACGCCAGATCGATCCCGACCGGGCCGCGCTGGCCCGCAAGCAGTTCGATTTCTACGCGAGCGAGCTGCTGATCGCCAATCCGTTTTCTTCGAACAACGAAGGCGAGACGGTCGAGTCGGCGCGATCTTACCTGGCGCAGTTCAACGCCCTCGAGAGCATCTATCAGTTCATTGTGGCGGAGGCCACGCGGCAGAATGACTCGGTCAACTTCAACCGGCAGTTCAAGGGCTCGGCCGCGTACGTGATCAACAACCACGACGTGCCCGGCGCCTTTACCATCAACGGTTGGAAGTTTGTCGACAAGGCCATTTCGAACGTCAAGCAGTTCTTCGGCGGCGAAGCCTGGGTGTTGGGCGAGCACGCCTTCGCCAATCTCGATCCCGTAGTCCTGGGACCGCAGTTACGCAGCCGGTATCACAAGGACTATATCGCCAACTGGCGCGCTTACCTGGCGGCTTCCGAAGTAGTGCCATACCGCAGCATTGCCGATGCGGCTCAGAAACTCAGCCAGTTGTCGAGTAACCAATCTTACTTACTGGGGGCGCTCTGCCTGGCTTCCATCAATACGAATCCCGCGGTGCTCGACGAGGAGACCGGCGCTCCGTACCAGCCGGTGCAATATGTGATGCCGCCGGCCTGCACGGACCGCTACATCCAGGATCACAACAGCGCTTACACCAGCGCGTTGGTCAGCCTGCAGTCGTCCATGGACCGGGTGGCCAAAAGCGGTCCGGACGTGAAGGACGACCTGGTATCCCAGACCGAGACGGATGCCACCAACGCTTACAAGGTGACCCGGCAGATCGCTCAGAACTTCCGCATCGACCGGGAAGGCAATGTTCACGGGATGGTGCAGAAGTTCATGGAAGATCCCATCCGCCAGGCCGAGGCGATTCTCGGGCGGCTGGGCCCGGCGCAGCTCAACACAGAGGGCCGGCGTTTCTGCGGGGAATTCGCCGACCTGACTCGGAAGTATCCTTTCGACACCAGCGCCAAGGTGGACGCGACGCTCGACGACATCAACGGCATCTTCCGTCCGGGTGAAGGCAAACTGGCAATCTTTTTCGACAGCACGTTGAAGAACTATGTCGAGCGGCGCGGCAACGAGTATGTCCGAAGGGCGGACAGCCACGTGCAAGTTACGGACGCTTTCCTGCGGTTCCTGAACCGCGCCACGGCGTTGGGCGAAGCGCTGTATAAGAACGGCGCCAAGGATGCGAGCCTCACTTACAATATGAAGGCCCTGCCGGCCGAAGGGTTGAAGAGCGTGACCCTCAGCCTGGACGGGCAGGTGCTGACTTCGAGCGGCGCCGCCGGGGAATCGAAGGACTTCACCTGGCCCGGGAGTTCGGTCCGCGGCGCCAAACTCGCCGGCAACCTGGGCGGCGGAGATTTCAGTTTCATCACCTACGACGGGCTTTGGGCGGCCTTCCGCTTCTTCGGCGACGCCGACCGTTTCCAGGCCAGCGGCAGCGGCTACACTCTGCAATGGGTGCCACGGCAGGGCCAGGCGGGCCAGCCCATGCGGCTCGACAGCGGCAAGGCGCTCACGCTGCCCTTCCTGCTCGACCTGAAGGGCGCCCCGCCCATTTTCCAAAAGGGCTATCTCTCCGGCTTCCAGTGCGTATCGGAAGTGGCCCGCTGAGTTTTGCGTCTTATAAAGTAGAGAGCGGCACCGCTCGCGATGGCCGCGGCCACCACGAATAACTGCCGCGGGTCGGAATCCGGATCGCGCAGCGTCGATACGAGTAAGAATCCCGCACAGCCCAGCGGCGCCAGAGTTACTAAGGCGACTCCGGCCCATCCGCCGGGAATGCGGAAAGGCCGTTCCATCTCCGGCTGTTTCCATCTCAAAGCCAGTAAGGCGACATACTCGAGCGCCAGCGCCGCCGAGTAAAGCAGCACGTCGATCACCACCAGCTTGCCGAAAGATAGCGCCGCAAACACGGAGGAGACCGCGCAAGAGGCAATCAGCGCGCCCACCGGCATGGCGGTGCGTTTGGAAACCGCGGCCAGCGGCGCGGGCAGCCAGCCATCGCGAGCCATGACGTAAGGCAGGCGCGAGGAGTAGAGTAACTGGCTGTTGAAGATGGACCACATGGCCAGCAGCGCCGCTCCGGCCAGCAACAAGCCGAACCATTGTCCGCCGGCCTGGGCCGCAATCACGGGCCAGCCCTGGGATTCGCTCCACGCGGCGGGGCTGGTAGTGACGGCGAGCCCGGCGAAGACAGGCGCCAGGTAAGCGGCAATGGTAACCAGCATCACTATGCCGAGCGCGCGGGGATAGTTGCGGCGCGGTTCGTTGACTTCGCCGGCGAAAGTGGACGTGTTATCCCATCCCATGTAATTCCACAAGACCGTCGAAAAACCCAGAGTTATCAGTTCGGCGTGGCGATTGGTCTTCAACTCGCGCGCGACCAGTGACCAGGCCCCATGCGCCGCCCCGGCGGATTTCAACGCGACCACCACCAGGACTACGAACGGAAGGAGCACCAGCGCGGTGTTCCAGGCGGCACTCTGGCCAACCGCGGAGATGCCCCGCCAGTTCACCAACAGGGCGCTCGCAATGACCGCGAGGGCCACGGCCCAGCGGCACAGCAGGACGCTCCACGTGGCGGTACCATGTTCGTCGAGCCGCAGCCAGGGATAGAAGAAGGCGAGGTAATTGACGAACAGAACGGGATAGATGGCGACGTCAATGAAGGTGTAGCAGACGGTCCACCAGGCTTCCTGCACGCCCCAGAAATCGCCGAGGGCGGTTCGCACCCACACGTAGTAACCGCCGTCTTCGGGCATCATGCTGGTGAGTTCAGCCACCATCAGAGCGATGGGCAAACTCCACACCAGCGGCGCCAGCACGATCAAGGCGATGGCCCAACCGCCGCCCACCGCCGCCACCACGGGCTCCAACCCGTAAGCCCCGCCGCACACCACAAAGAAGACCACGCCGATGAGCGGCAGCAAATTCAGGCGCCGGGAAGCGGGCAGTCGGAGCGGGATTCTCATTTTTCGGTGGTTAGTGCAACGGCTGTTGCTGGGGTGGCTCGACGGCGTGGTAATCGCGCGCGATGCGGGCGGTATAATCTTCAAGCAGCGCGCGCACGCGCGCCGGGTCGGGCGAGCGGACGATCAGGCCGACGTGGTGCGACTTCTCCATCCTCCAGACCACCTCCGGATCGGCAAATTGCGATGTGTCGGGACACTCCTGGCGCGCCAGCGACACCACCAGGCCGGCGTAGTCTTCACGCGTTTGAGGCGGCGCGTAGGGAACGTGGCCGCCGGCCAGTTCCACCTTGGCCCACTCCGCCCAGAGGTTGATGCCCGTGGCGGCTTCCACCAGATCGGCGATGTGCGCGCCGCCGACGCGGGCCGAGGTCTCCAGAAAATAGACGTGGCCGTCGTCGCGGCCGACGATGTATTCGGTGTGCGAGACGCCCCGCAGCAGCCCCAGTTCCGCGAGCACACGCTGGTTTTCGGCCAGCAGCCGCTGGGCCGTGTCCGATTCGCGCTCCAGAATACGCGTGGTGAAGATGCCGCCTCCGTGAGCCACCTCGAGCGGCGGCTTGCCGTAGCCGCTCGAGATGGCAAAGCGGACCTGGCGCTCATAGACGATGGAATCGACGTGGAAGATGTCGCCGGGCACAAATCGCTCCAGCACGTAACGGGACTGCTCATCGCCCAGCGTCTCGACAATCCCCCAAAGCTCCTCCGCGCCGTGCACCTTGCGGATGCCAATGGCGCCCGCCATGGAACGCGGTTTGAGGACCCACGGCCCCGGCACGCGCTCCAGAAACGCGGCTACCTGCGCATGGTTCAGCACGTGGACGAAATCGGGCACGCGGATGCCGGCCTCGGCTGCCCGCATGCGCATGGCGAGCTTGTCGCGAAAATAGTGCGTGGTGGTCTCGCCCATGCCCGGAATACGCAAGTGCTCGCGCAACATGGCCGCCACCTCGACGTCGAAATCGTCGAGCGGCACGATGCGGTCGAAGATGCGCGTGCGGGCCAGGTACGCGACCGCATTCAGCGTGTGCGCGAGATTCCACCGATGGTGGTCGTCCGCCATGTAAAAGATTTCGTCGATGCTGTCGGCGGGGAAGTGCGCCTCGTGCCGGAGGCTCTCCGACGTGAGCAGCACCACGGTCCAGCCCTGGCGCTTGCATTGGCGCAGAAACTCATGGCCCTTTTCATAGCTTGCCAGACATAGGATTGTCATGATGCGATGAACCCCGCCGAGGCTCCTACCCACTCGAAGCCCTTATTGTGATCGACGCCCATCTGCGTGCCGCGCCCCATGCGAACGATGGTGTTGACGGCGCGCATTTCGTCCTGCCAAAGATACATAATGCGGACTTCGATCTTGGCCGGGCCGGCCGGCGTTTCCACCAGCGGCGCGAAGTCCACGCGCTCCTGGAGCAGATAATCGCCGCGGCGCGCGGCCGGCACGGCGTCGATCTGTTCCTCGGTCGGCCCCACCACCACGCCCAGCCCGGCGAAAGAATAGAGCGGCTTGAGAACATACCGTTCGGGCTGGTCGATTCGCGTCACGCGGTCCAGAAACTGCGCCGCCGGCGCCGCCGGATGATGCAGGTAGGGAAGCGAGAATTTGCTCAAGCGGAAAAACCAGTTGGGATGGCCGGCCCACTCGACATCCAGATCGTCGCGAAAATCAAAAGGCATCTCGATCGAGCGCCGCTCCAGCTCGTCCACAATCACGCGGTTGTAAATGCGCTCCACCGGCGTCCATTGGCCGTCGCGCTGGTACCACAGGCGGTTGCCCCGTCGGCGCACGGCGCGCACATCCACGGTGCGCACGCCGAACAACCGCTCCGTCACCAGGAAATCGCAGCGGGTCTTTTGACGCTCCGGGTCGATTTCCATCAGGATGACGTTGGCTGGATCGTGCGCGCCCACAATGGCCTCGCCGAGGAGCGCGTGGTACCGGTCGAGCCGCAACCCGCCCGGCAGCGCCGCGAGAGCCGCATCCAGCCCATAGGCTTCGCGATAGCATTCGGCCATCACCGGCTGATAGGAGTACAAAGAGGGAAAGCCCTGAATCTCAACCAGGCGCGGCTCGTGTTGCGCGTCGATTCCGAAATCGGCCTGCACGAACAGCGGAACCGCGGACTCCCTGGGCACGCGGTACCGCTCCGGGATGGCGGCGCGCGAATCGCGCTGGTACTGTTCGTCGCCCAGCAACTGCTGCGCCATCTCGCGGCCATAGCGCGCCATGCGGTCGATCAGCGCCGCCGGCAGGAAGCACGGTGTCTCGCTGTGGCGGAACTCGGTCGCGACGCCGCTGCGCTCCTCGAGCAGCGCCAGAAAACGCGCGTAACCGGCCGGCGTCCAGTCGCGGTTAAACTTCCGCCGAAGCGAGGGTATCAAAGAGAAACGCTCCGCCGCGCATGATCTGGCGGCCGTCGATCCAGATGTCGAACTCGCGTCCCACGACGTCGATATGGGTGGACGAGTACCAATCGGCGCCGGTGTGCGCGCCGTACGGATTGCCGAAAGCGATGTGGATGCCGGGAATTTTTTCGTCCTGCAAAATGTTGCCGATGACATCCCGCACGCCGATGTTGGTGCCGATGGCGAACTCGCCGACGCGGTCGCTGAACTGGTCGGTGTGGCAGTAGTTCCAGAACTCGCGCTCCAGTTCGTGGTTGGCGCAGCGGGCTTCGCGCAGGCGGCTGTCTTCCACGCGGATGGTGAGCGGGGTGGTCGCCAGGTCGCCGTATTTCTCGCAGAGGTAATCGCCCACCACGCCGTCGATGACAAACGTGCCGTCCACGCGCTCGGGGGTGGTAAAGGTTTCGCCGCCCGGCAGGTTGCCCCACTTGTGCGGGCTGATGATGCCGCTGGTCTTGAGCCATTTCAGGTGAGGCGAAAACCGCGCCACCAGGTGGGTGCCGGCGGGATTGGTGGCGCGGATTTCGCGGGCCGCGCTGGCCATGCGCCAGACCTGCGTGCTGATGCGGTCCACCTCTCCGAAATCGGCGCGCATGCCTTCCAGCATGATGCGCCGGTCGATATTGACCATGTGCGCGTGGCGCATCTGGCGGCGGTTGACCACGTCCGTCATCTGCATGCGCGTGGGCAGCTCGTTGGCCTGGGCGCGCACGGCGAAGATGCTCACCTGGCTGGTCTCCATGTCGTCCAGCACGGCGCGCGGCATGTTCGCCAACGGGCGGGAGGCCAGCTCTTCCAGGATCCAGGCGTTGTAGACCACGCCGAGTTTTTCGAGCTCGCCGGCGAGCGCGGCGGCGATTTCCCGGCAGGCCACGTCCGTGATCAGCGTCACTTTCTCTTCCCGCTGAATGCGCAGGCAGGCCACTACGGCGTTGCGCGCGCCCGGCTCCAGGTCGGGAGCAAAAGCGATTTGGCGCAGTTGTTGGCGTCCCGTCACTGTGCGCCACCAGCGGCCAGGCCGCGTTCCGTTTCGGTAATCATGTAGTCCACAACCCGCTTCAGATCTCCGGTTTCGTGAAAGACTTTCAACTGGCGGTCGGCGCCAGTGCCCTCGTCCAGGATTCGTTGGATGTAGCCGATCTCTCGGCCACTGCCGAGTTCTTCCACCACGTCGCTGACGAATTCCAAGATCTCGCCGATCAAGCGCCGCGCGGGCACTTCCTCCTGCTTGCCGAAGTCGATCAGCTTGCCGTCGAGCCCGTAGCGCGCCGCCCGCCATTTGTTTTCCATGATGAGCGCGCGGCTGTAGTGGCGGAAGCTCAGATTCTGCTGGTGCAACTGGTACAGCTTGGCGAGCACCGCCTGGCAGAGCGCCGCGATGGCGATGCTCTCCTCCAGGCGCATGGGCATATCGCAGACGCGGAATTCGAGCGTCGGGAAATGCGGATGCGGACGGATGTCCCACCAGATCTTCTTGGCGTTGTCGATGCACCCGGTGCGAATCAGCAGGTCCACGTAGTCTTCGAATTCCGACCAACTGGCGTACAGATCGGGAATGTTGGTGCGGGGAAACTTGTCGAAGACCTTGCAGCGGTAGGAGCGCAGGCCGGTGTCCATGCCGAGCCAGAACGGCGAGTTGGTGGAGAGCGCCAGGATGTGAGGCAGAAAATAGCGCGCGCCGTTCATGAGCTGAATGGCGGTCTCGCGGTCTTCGACGCCGATGTGCACGTGCAGCCCGAAGATCAGGTTGGCGCGCGCCACCATTTTCATGTCTTCGACGATGGTGTGGTAGCGTTCGTCGGGGTAGATGTCCTGGCTGGCCCAATGGGCAAAAGGATGCGTCCCGCCGGCAGCCAGGCGCAAGCCATTGGCGCGCGCCAGCCCCACCATCTGGCTGCGGATATCGCGGATTTCCTCCCGGGCTTCCTGAATATTGCCGCAGATGCCGGTGCCGATCTCAATCACCGACTGGTGCATCTCCGGCTTGACGCGCTCGGCCAGCAACATCTTGCCCTTCTGCACGATCTCCGCCTCGATGTGCGAACGCAGATCGCGCGTTTCGGGATCGACCGTTTGATACTCTTCTTCAATCCCGATGGTGAAACTGGGACGCGTATCGCGGCTCATGGCCGGCCTCCCGCCAGGAACCGGCTCCATCGCAAGTCCGGCGGCGGGGCGGGCGAGAGCGCTCGCGAGACCGCCATTTCGGCCACCGCGTCCACCACCCAGCGGAAACTATCCGCCCCCACCGATTCCAGCGCCGCGTCGGGCGCCGGGTTCATGAAATCGATGGCGTAGGGCACGCCGTCTTCCACCGCGAACTCCACCGTGTTGAGGTCGTAGCCCAGCGCGCGGCAGAGCGTGAGCGAATCGGCTACCATGCGCCGTTCCAGTTCCGGCGCGGGGGGCGGATTGCCGGGCACATACCGCAGGTGGTGCGGAGCGCCGGGATCGTAGCGCATGACGCGCACATGACGCTGGTCGATGACGTAGCAGCGGAAGTACTCCTCAAAATTCACGCCGTGCTGCAGGGTCATGCAGAGATCACCCGATTCGTCGTAGGCCGCGAAGAGCTCGTCGGGCGAGGTAACCTTGTATACATTCTTCCAGCCGCCGCCATCGTGTGGCTTTAGAAACGCGGGAAAGCCAACGTACTCGAAGATCGCCTGCCAGTCGAGCGGGTATTCGAGATTGCGCATGGAGCGGTCGGTAGTTCCCTCGGGATTCTTCTTGTGCGGCAGTAAGACGGTGGGCGGAACGGCCACGCCGAGCTTGGCGGCCAGCGCATAGTTGAAAAACTTGTCGTCCGCGCTCCACCAGAATGGGTTGTTGATGACCTTCGCGCCGCAGAGCGCGGCGTTCTTGAGGTAGGAGCGGTAGAACGGGACGTCGTGGGAGATGCGGTCGACGATCACGTCGTACCCGCTGGGCGCCGCCATGCGCACTCCGCCTGCCTTCAGATGCCCGGCCTGAACGCCGGCGGCTCCCATCGAGTTGATGCGGTCCACCAGGGCCGGGGGAAACGACTCTTCCATGCCGTAGAGAACGCCGATTCGTGCCATATTCTTATTTCACAAAGTACTTGTCAGCCATTTTCTGCCACCACGGCCAATCGTGGCCAAAGCCTTCCCACACGTCCAGGGTGTGCGGCACGCCTTTGATGCCAAAGGCGTGTGCCATCTTCACGTTTTGATCGAACAGCGGATCGCCGTTTCCCACCACCAGTACATAATAGCTGCGCCGCATCCGCTCCAGGAACCATTGGTCCTCCAGGTTCGGCAGGCTGTCGAGCGGGCTGTGAAAATAGGCGTCGCCATTGTAATAGCCGTCCAGGAACCGCCGCGGAACGTCGAAGGCCCCGGACATGCTCACGGCATAGGTGACGATATCGGGATGCCGCAGCGCGTAGTTGATGGCGTGGTACCCGCCGAAACTGCACCCGGTGGTGCCGATCTGTCCCCAGGTGGTGCGGTCGCGCACGAACGGCGCCACTTCGAAGGTCAGGTACGCATCGAAGGCGTTCTGGCGGTGCAGGCGATCGGCGGGAGCGATCGACCGGTTGTACCAGGATTCCTGATCCACCGAATCCACGCACATCACCTGCAGCTCGCCGCGGTCGATCTTGGGAGCTACCGCGCCGACCATGCCGCGGTCTTCGTACTCCCAGAAGCGGCCGCCCGAGGTTGGGAAGACCACCACCGGAAAACCGGCGTGGCCGTATGCCAGCAACTCCATATCCCGGCCGAGAGAGGGACTGTACCACTTGATGTAATCGCGACGCATAACGGGTTAGCTGCTGGGAAGGACTCCTCATATCGTACACTGAACGATTGGCCCCGCGCGCGAAAGACGACGGTCGTCTCCGTCTGCACCTCCGCTTCCCTTCCCGCTACCTTTCCACCGCGCGGCACATCGCGGTTTATCTGCCGCCCGGATACGAGACGTCGGGCGCGCGTTACCCGGTGTTCTATTTACAGGACGGCCAGAATCTGTTCGACCCGGCGACGGCTTTCGGAGGCAACGACTGGCGGGCCGACATTACGGCCGACGAGCTGATCCGCCGCGGCAGAATCGAGCCGCTGATCCTGGCCGGCATTTACAACACCGACGTGCGGCGCGTTTCCGAGTACACGCCCACGCGCGACCGGCGTTCGCACAAGGGAGGCAAGGCGGCCCGCTACGCGCAGATGCTGGCCCGCGAGATCAAGCCTTTCATCGACCAGAGCTACCGGACCCGCAGGGCCGCGGCCCATACCGCGGCCGGCGGTTCCTCGCTGGGGGCCCTGGCCGCGCTGGTGGCGGGCGTAACCTATCCACGGGTGTTCAGCAAACTCGCGCTGCTGTCTCCTTCGGTCTGGTGGGACGAAGGGTCGATTCTGCGGCTGGTCGAAGCCTGGACGCCCCGCGAGCCTCGCCCGCGGATTTGGCTCGATACCGGCACCGCGGAGGGAAGGAACCCCGCGAAAGTGGTCGAGGACACGCGCCTCCTGCGCCAAGCCTTGGCCGGCAAGGGCTGGCGCGAGGGGTCGGATCTGCACTATGAGGAGGCGCCAGGCGACACCCACAACGAGCGAGCCTGGGGCGACCGCTTCGGCCGCGTGCTGGAGTACCTGTTCCCGGTGCGGTAGAATTTGCGCCAGACACCTATACCGCAGAGCGGTATACTTCTAATTGGTGGACGATGCGCCCGAAATCACGGTCCTGCAGTTGCCGAAGTTCAAGGCCGAGGCCACTGGGCTGATTGGAGCGGACGGCATCGAAGCAGTGGCCGTTTATCTGATTGACCATCCGGACGCCGGAGACGTGATGCCTGGAGCCGGCGGAGCGCGGAAGTTGCGGTGGGCGGCCAAGGGCAAGGGGAAGCGCGGCGGCGTACGGATTATTTACCTGTACGTTCTGATCGCCGCACGCATTTATCTGCTCCGTTGTCATGCGAAGAATGCCCAAACGGATCTGACCACGGACGAAAAGAGAGAATTGCGGCAAGTCGCCGCGTAGTTGAAGGGAGTGCAATAGCATGCCAAAGAAAGCGCCGGCGAAGAAGACAACCTTTGGAGCGGACCTGATCGAGGGGCTGAAGCTGGTTTTAGCGCACCAACGCGGCAAGATCGAACTGGAACAGGTCTGGCCGAAGCCCATCGACGTGAAAGCCATTCGCAAGCGAGTGAAAATGTCGCAGGCTGAATTCTCGCGAACCTACGGCATCAGCAAGCGCGCGTTGCAGGAGTGGGAGCAGGGCGGGCGTCAGCCAGACTCGGCTGCACGAGCTTACCTCACCGTCATTGCGAAGGAACCAGCCGCGGTGCGGCGGGCACTTGCCTGCGAATAAGGCGGAAAGCCGGCAACTTTACGCCCGGTTTGTGGGTTTGAAGACCCTATCTCGCGCGCCAAGTTTCCACTTGACTGAGTCGCTCGGGTGGGGCTACGATCGGGATGCACACGTAATCATTCGGAACTTTTTGGAGAATTATGGAGTCCGTCGCTTCCTGCAGAAGCCTCCTTATGGTTCCCAATCCGGACAAGAACTGCACCTCGTCGACGGTGCATGAAACCGGCACAGCGCGCGCTATCGCGGCGTGTCGACCAAAGGCGGCACGAGCATGAAATCAAGCAAGCTTCGATTTGGCGTTGTGGGAGTCGGCCGCATCGGCAAGATTCACATCGAAAACCTGGCGAATCGAATTCCCGGCGCCGAGGTTGTGGCCGTTTCCGATGTTGCCCCCGCGGAACTCCAGGCCGTTGCCACACGGTTGGGAATTGCCCGTACGTTTGCGGACTACCGCGACCTGCTGAACCTTCCCGAGGTGGACGCCGTGGTGATCTGCAGCCCCACCAACCTGCATTACCAGATGATCGTGGATGCCGCCGCGCGCGGAAAACAGATCTTCTGCGAAAAACCGATCGACCTCTCGATCGAAAAAGTGCTGGCCGCTAACGAAGAAGTGTCGCGCCGCGGGGTCCGCATGATGGTGGGGTTCAACCGCCGCTTCGACCCCAACTTCCTGAAGGTCCGTGAGACCATCGCCGGCGGCCTGGTGGGCCGGCCGCACGTGCTGCGCATCACCAGCCGCGATCCCGGTCCTCCGCCCGAACCGTACATCCGGGCGTCCGGCGGGATCTTCCTGGACATGACCATCCACGATTTCGACATGGCGCGCTACCTCATGGGCAGCGAAGTCACGGAAGTCTATACCCGGGCCGCCGTGCTGGTGGATCCCATGATCGGCAGGGCCGGCGACTGGGACACCGCGGTGGTCACGCTCACCTTCGAAAACGGCGCTTTTGCCGCCATCGATAACAGCCGCAAGGCCGTCTACGGCTACGATCAGCGCGTGGAGATGTTCGGCTCGGAAGGCATGGTGACGGTCACCAAGAAATGCGCGCGTTCGTGGACGCGGTGGTGAATCAGACGCCCGTTCCGGTGGGCGGAGAAGATGGACTCAAAGCCATGGTGATTGCGCTGGCTGCCGCGAAATCCGCGCGGGAAAACCGGCCGGTAAAGCTGTCGGAAATCTATCAAGGAGTGGTACCCACATGTCAAGTCTCCTGAATGTAGGTGTGATTGGATTGGGAAGGCTGGGCAGCGTCTATGCGCGCAACCTGGCGCAGCGGGTTCCCAATGCCCGTTTGGTCGCGGTTGCCGACCGGAAAGCCGAACTCCGCGAACAGTTCGGCCGGGAACTGGGCGACGTCAAGGTCTACGACAATCATCTGGACCTGCTCAACAACAAGGATGTGGAAGCGGTCGCCATCATCACATCCACCAGCACACATAAGGAAGTGGTCATAGCCGCCGCCGCCTGCGGCAAGGCCATCTTTTGCGAAAAGCCCATGTCGTTGTCCCTGGACGGCGCCTACGACATGCTCCACGCCGTGAAAAAGGCTGGTGTGTTCTTCCATATGGCCTTCCAGCGCCGCTTCGATGCCGGCTACATGGCGGCGAAAAAGAAAGTGGACGACGGCGTCATCGGAACTCCCGTGGTGATGATCTCCACCTCCCGCGATCCGTTCCGCCCGCCGCTGGAGTTTTGCGATCCGAAGGTCAGCGGCGGCTTGATTGCGGACATGGGAGTTCACGATTTCGACCTCGGCCGCTGGTTCATGGGCGAAGTAGCCACGGTTCACGCGGTGGGCGGCGCCCTGGCGTATCCCGAGATGAAATCCGTCGGCGATATCGACAACGCTCTTGTCGACATGGTCTTCGAAAATGGAACGCTGGGTTCGGTGCAATTGAGCCGCAACTCAGTCTTCGGTTACGACATCCGCACCGAGCTGTGGGGCACCAAGGGCTCCATCCAGATCGGGTATTTCCAGCACACGCCGATTCTGGTGATGACGCAGGAAGGCATCACGCATGACGTGGTGCCGCATTTCATGCAGCGTTTCGAGGGCGCTTACCTCACCCAGATCCAGGACTTCGTGAACCGGGTGCTGAAGGGCCAGGCGCCATCGCTGACCGGAGCCGACGCCATCGCCGCCATGCGCATCAGCCTGGCCGCGACGCTCTCGTGCCACCAGGGGCGGCCCGTGCGGGTGAGCGAAGTGGATACGACCTTGCAAACCACCGCCGATTAGAACGACAATGACCGGGAGTTCCCAGACGACCATGGAAAATTCGAAGCAGTCGCGTACTCGGGCAATTGCAACCGATCCGCATTTGTGGTTGCCCGTGATCGTCCTGATCATCGGAATCGTTGTGCTGGTACTGGTGAAATGAGCGACCTACCATCGAACGCCAGGCGCTCGACGCACTCCCTTCACGTGCTGGGCGTAGTTTGCGGTTTGGCGGCGGCCACCTGGCTGGCAGCAGCCGAGGCGCCGACCAAACTGGTGACGGCCGGCTTTTCCCCCTTCCTGATTTCGCTCGGCATGGTGGCGGGCGTGTTCGTAGCGCGATGGACCGTGCCCATGGCTTTGAAAGGAAGCGGCTATGTCTGGCAGGACCTTCGTGAAAAACCCCATCTGATCGTCTGGGCGATCGTCGCGGGAATGTTGTGGGCGGTGGCCAATACCCTGACGGTCTTCGCGGTTCGAAATGTCGGATTGTCGATTGCCTTTCCGCTTTGGAATATCAATAGCCTGGTGGGATTGTTCTGGGGCTGGCTGCTGTTCAAGGAACTGCGCGGAACCGGCTGGGGTCGCGTAGTCGGAGGCGCAACGGCGATTGTGGGCGGGGCTTTCCTGCTGGCCTATGCCACTTCACAGCACGCAAACACCATGCCGGGCGGCGCCACGCTGGGGATCGTAGCCGCGATCACCGCCGGATTGCTGTTGGGCACCATGTACATTCCGTACCGCAAAGCCTACATCAGCGGAATGAACCCGCTCTCTTTTGTCACCGTATTCACATTCGGTGAATTGGCAACGGTTAGCACCCTGACGGTGATCTGCGACGGAGGGTTGCATAAGGTGATGGCCGAACTGGTGACCGCGCGGCCCGCGCTGTTCTGGCTTTTTCTGGGCGGATTCTGCTGGGTGGTTGGCGACCTGTTTCAACAGTATGCCGCGAAGTACATCGGGATTGCCCGCGGCATTCCGCTGTCCAACACCAACCAGCTCTGGGGTCTGGCCTGGGGCGTTCTGGTATTCGGCGAACTTGCCGGGCAGGGTCTCAAGGCTCACGTGCTGGTGTTCGCGGGCTCGATCATCATGATCGCGGGGGCCGCCGCGATCTGTTCGGCTAAGGCATCCGAATCCGAGCAGGTCTCATGGAAAGCAGCCGTGGACCGGGAATGTAAGCGCTACGGCCTTGACCCAGGGCGCGTGGCGTCAAGCAATCTTGGCGAAGATCCCCTGGCCCAGGAAAAGCCAAAGCGTCACTGGTGGGAACTTGTGATTGTGGCCGTGGCCACGGCAATCTTTGTGTGGTTGGCCATCGGCGCCAAACATCAGGCCGTCGCGGTAAATCTCCCCTGGATGGCCGTTTTGCTGGTCACCACGCTGGTGTGTCTGATCGTTTGCGGTGTGCTTTTGTGGAAGCGTACACGATTCTCCTAGCCCGCATTTCTCACATTCGGCCCGACGACGTGGCGCACGCACTCGTGCGCGCCGTGTCGAGACTCTTCTCAACACCATGGTGGTGTATGGACAGTCTGTGGTCGGCGGGCGTCCGCATAAGTGCCGACGCGGCACCGACGAACGCGTGCGCCACATCGTCACCACCGAGTGTCAGTGAGAAGAGCTGGCTAGGAGTATTGGTGAGTAGCGGGTCGGCGGCATGGGCGGTCGAGACATCATGAGCAATACGCAGGACGTACGCCACAGACCGGCGTCCATCAAAGATGTTGCCCGTGTGGCCGGTGTTTCGCATTCCACGGTTTCGCGGGCGCTGCAGAACAGCCCGGTGGTCAATCCCAAAACGGCCGCGAAAATCCGCCGGATCGCGCGCGACCTGGCCTATCGGCCAAGCGCCGTCGCGCGCGGTCTGGTGACGCAGAAGACTCGAACCATCGGGGTGGTGGTCACCACCATTGCCGACCCGTTTGTCAGCGAAGTGGTCATCGGCATCGAGCTGGCGGCCAACGATGCCGGCTATTCGGTGTTTCTGGCCGACTCGAACGCCGATCCTACCCGGGAAAAAAGCGTGGTGCATTCGTTTGCCGAAAGGCGCGTGGACGGCATTGTGGTCACCTCGTCGCGCGTGGGAGCCCTGCACACTCCGCTGCTGTCGGAGATGATGGTGCCGATTGTCCTGATTAACAACCAGCATCCCGGACAGTTCGTTCATTCCGTAATGATCGAGAACGTGCCGGCGAGCAGGGAGGCCACCGATCATCTGATCCGTCTGGGCCATCGCCGCATCGCCTACGTGGGAGACCGGTACGGCCACCAGTCGGACACGGAACGATTTGCCGGGTACCGCGAGGCTATCGAGCAGGCTGCCCTGCCGTTCCTCCCGGAACTGGTGGTGCACGGCGATGGTAAACCCGAAGGGGGCGCCCTGGCCATGCACAAGCTGCTGTGCCTGCCCCATACGCCCACGGCGGTGTTCTGCTATAACGACATGACTGCCCTGGGGGTGCTCCGCTCGATTCACGCGCGCGGATTGCGCGTCCCCGCGGATATTTCTCTAATCGGCTTTGACGACCTGTTCTTCGCTTCCTATACGCAGCCTCAACTCACCACCGTACGGCAACCCATGCGGCAGATGGGGCGGATGGCCATGGAGAACCTGCTGAAACTGATGTCGGGGCAAGAGTCTGCCGAATCCATCAAGGTGCCGGCGGAATTGATCGTGAGGGAATCGACGGCGGCACCGCGGGGGTGATGCGCCATAACCGCAAGCCGTGAGTGAGCATCAACCGCGACGGGGACGGATCTCGAAGTTCACGCCCTCCTGCGCCTGAAGATGAGCGAGGATCCCGAACAAGTTTTTGGCCGAAGGGTTGCCATTCGGCCCAAGCATCCGCATGAGGCTGTTGGCCGGGATGGATGTGGCATCCTCCAACTGCCTGAAGCCGACTGTGGCGTTGATATAGTTGCGCAGGATCGCGCGGCCCGTCTTCTCGTCGCCGGAGAGCATGAGTTCGATTGCTTCACGAAGCAACGCCTTGCGGAATCGCGGTTCCCGTTGGGCGCGTTCGCGAATCGTTTCGCGAAAATCTTTGGTCAGTGCCATCGTGTCTTTTCCTGAGTCTTTCTGTCCCGGTAATCTTCCCAATTCGCCTTTGCCTGGCGGATGTCTTCCTGCTGGCGCTTCTTCATGCCGCCGGCGAGCAGAATAACAAGCCGGTCGCCGTCCCGTCCGAAGTAAATGCGGTAACCGGGGCCAAAATCGACTTTGTATTCGAGAACGCCGTTACCGACCGTCTTGACGTTGGACAGGTTGCCATCCGCAATGCGTTCGAGCGCCGTTGCTACCTTCGCCGCGGCTTGAACGTTGAGTGCACGCAGCCATTTCGTAAAGGGGCTCCGTCCGGCGGTGTCGATGTATTCCCGAACGTCGAGCACAATTCGATAATAACATATACGTTAGTATTGACCGTCGATTCGGGTATAGGGGCAAAAGACGGGGATTGGTAGCAGTCCCCGTTTTGCCGGAGATCGCTCCCTTACTTACGGTCGCGGCTCGGATTGGCCCACCACGTAGTTCTGCGCCGTCTGCTGGAAGCTCCGCAGTTGTTCGGCCCCCCACTCTCTGTTCTGGTCGAGCTCCCGCGCCATGAGTTCCACCACGCGGGGCGCCATCCGGATGGCAGCTTGGGCGTTCAGGAACAGAGCCCGCGTGCGCCGCGCCAGCACATCCTCCAGGGTGCGCGCCATTTCATGACGCACCGCCCAGACCACTTCCGCGCCGGTGTAGGGGAGCGCGCCATCCAGCGGTTCCGACCACCCGGGCTCGCTCTCCTCCAGTTGCCGCACCATCGGCGCGTCGGAGCCGAACATCCATAAGCGGCCGAATTTCTCGGAAGCCGGATGGAAGCCGTGGACATTGAGATGCGCGGTGACCGAAGGCCGTTCCGGCAAGCGGGCCAGTGTGGCCGCCTGGTTGACACAATCTTCGGCCATGTGGCGATAGGTAGTCCACTTGCCTCCACAGATCGTGATCATGCCGGAATTTTCGATGCGGATGGTATGGTCTCGCGACAGCGCCGCGGTATTGCCGGACTCGCCGGATCGGACCAGCGGGCGGATTCCCGCGAAGACGCTGAGGACGTCGCCGCGCGTGGGAGTCTTTTCCAGATACAAGGCAGCCGTCTGGAGGATGAACTCGATCTCCTGTTCCAGGGCGACCGGCTCGAGGCTGGCCTCCGCAATCGGCGTGTCGGTAGTTCCGACCACCGTGTGGCCATGCCAGGGTATGGCGAACATCACCCGCCCGTCACTGGTATGCGGAACCATGATGGCGCTCTCGCCGGCCAGGAACGAGCGGTCGAACACCAGGTGGATGCCCTGGCTGGGTGCGATCATCGGCTGAACCGAGGGGTCGGCCTTGCGGCGCAAATCGTCGGCGAACGGACCGGTGGCGTTGATCACCACCTTGGCGCGGGCTTCGAATCGCTCGCCGGTCTCGACGTCGCGGAGTCGTACGCCGTCCACGAAACCCCCGCCATCCTGGGTCAGTTCCGTGACTGGGGCATAGTTCAGCAAAGTGGCGCCCTGCT
>JBEKYE010000101.1:0-12925 GCA_049511275.1 Bryobacteraceae bacterium | reverse complement strand
CATGCTTGAGCTTCTGTTCCGCATCCAGGCGCAGCGCGCGCGAGAGGCTGCCGTGGTGCGGCAGCACGGCGTTCGAGCCCAGGCGCTCGCCCAGGTGGTGGGCCACCCGCTCCGCCAGGCGCCGCGTGTTGACGAAGACCAGCGTGGTGCGGTGCGCGCGGATCAGCTCAGCCGCGCGGTCGTAGATCTCGTCCCACATTTCGTTGGTGGCGACGGGGCCGAGCTCGTCGCGCGGCACCTCCACCGCCAAATCCATCTCGCGGCGGTGCCCCACGTGGACCATGCGCGCCCGCTCGCTCAGGAATCGGGCCACATCCCCGATCGGCTTCACCGTTGCGGAAAGCCCAATGCGCTGCGGCGCGGCGCCGCCGTTCTGCTCCACCAGGCGGTCGAGCCGCGCCAGGGTCACCGCCAGGTGCGAACCGCGCTTGTCGTCGGCCACGGCGTGAATTTCGTCCACGATCAGCGTCCGCACGCGCGCCAGCATCTCGCGCGGCTTGGCGGCGGTGAGCAGGATGTACAGCGATTCCGGCGTGGTGACCAGGATGTGCGGCCGCTGCCGCGTCATCTTCTGGCGCTCCCACTGCGGCGTATCCCCGGTGCGGAGGGCCGTGCGGATGGGCGCCAGCGCGACGCCGCGCTCCGCCGCCAGCGCCGAGATTTCGGCCAACGGCAGTTCGAGGTTCTTGTGGACGTCGTTGCTGAGCGCCTTGAGCGGGGAGACGTAAACGATCTCGGTTTGCTCGGGCAGCGCCCCCAGGCGCGCGCGCCGCACCAGGCTGTCGATGGCGGTGAGAAAGGCCGCCAGTGTCTTGCCGGAGCCGGTCGGAGCCGAGATCAGGACATCGTGTCCCGCGCGGATTTCCGGCCACCCGCGCACTTGCGGCTCGGTGGCCGCGCCGAAACGCGTGGCGAACCATTCCGCGACAAGAGGGTCGAAACCGGCGAGCACTACCTTGATTCTAAAGCAACCTGTCTGAACCACGAGGGTGGTACCGATCAACGAGGAACACCTGGACGCCGCTGCCACCGCCTTCACCAGGTTCGGGCGTGGCCGCCATCCCGCGGGCGGGTCGCCCTATGAGATTCTCGTGGTCGACCGTGCCGAAAGGGCACCAGTTGAAAACCAGCAACCGCGTCTCGTCTGGCTCACCGCGTTACAATCGGGCTTAGCCCGGCCCTCGTTTTCATGACCAGCAGGGAAAGGCTGCAAGCGACGCTCCGTCACGAACGGCCCGATCGCATCCCCGTTGATTTCGGGGCAACTGGCACTACCGGCGTCCACGCCAGCATCGTCGCCGGCCTTCGCGACTACTACGGGCTTGAGAAGCGCTCCGTCAAGGTCCACGAGCCGTACCAGATGCTCGGCTTCATCGAAGGCGACCTGCGCGACGCCATGGGTCTCGACGTCGAAGGCGAATTCAACCAAGGCGCCACGGGAGAATGAAGCATGGCCGATGACATAACGCTCTACGACGCAATCGTGGCCGGAGACACCAAGGCCGCGGTGACTGCCGCGCGGACAGCCCTTGACGAGGGAGTGGACCCCGTCGAGCTGGTGTCCCGCCAAATGATTCCCGCCATGGACGAAGTGGGCCGCCTCTTCGCTTGCGAGGAGTACTTCGTTCCCGAGTTGCTCCTCGCCGCCCGCGCCATGAAGGGCGCGCTCGGCCTGGTCCGCCCCCTGCTCGCCTCGAGCGGCGTCGAGCCGGTGGGCCGTGTGGTCATCGGAACCGTCATGGGAGACCTGCACGATATCGGCAAGAACCTGGTGGCCTCCATGCTCGAAGGGGCCGGATTTGAAATCATCGATCTCGGCGCGGACGTGACGCCTGCCCGTTTCATCCAGGCCATTCAGGAGAAGAAGGCCGATATCGCCTGCCTCTCCGCGCTGCTCACGGTCACCATGCCCGCCATGCGCGAGACGATCGAGGCCATCCGCCAGGCCGGCATCCGCAACCGCGTGAAGGTGCTCGTCGGCGGCGCTCCGGTAACGCAGCAGTACGCCGACAAAATCGGCGCCGATGGTTACAGCGACAACGCCAGCGGCGCCGTCAGCCTGGCCCGCAAGCTCATGGGGATATCTATGCCCAAAGGCACCGGCTGATTCTCTATGAAGTGCAAACTCATCAGTTGCGAAGTGCTGTTCCGCGAAGCCTGCGCCGCCGTGGCGCGCTCGCCGCACCAGGTGGATATCGAATTTCTCCCCAAGGGGCTGCACGATATCGGCGGCGCCGGCATGTGCGCGCGTCTGCAGGAAGCGGTCGACCGCAGCGACGCTCCCAGCTACCACTTCATTCTGCTCGGCTACGCGCTGGCGGCGGCGGCACCACGGGCCTTCAGGCCCGCCAGACGCCCCTGGTCATACCGCGCGCGCACGATTGCATCACCCTCCTCATGAGGCGACCTACGCATCCTCCACGCGCTCGCCGAAGGCCGCTGGGACGACCCCGGGATCGCTCCAGACTTCGCGATCCTGCGCCCCGGCGAACGCATGGTTCCTTCCTACCAGGACGATATCTTCCGCATCCTTCCGCCGGACGCCTGACCGCCGTGGATCTCCACTGCCATCGCTCGACAGTCACGCCGTCGCGGAACTGCGGCGGTTCAGTGCGCAGCCGCTGCGGCGAGCTGACGCGCGGCGCGCAGGCCGCCGGCGCGCTGGATGCCGGGGATGAAGAAACCCTCCACGAAATCCTGATCCGTACCGCGGAAGCTGCCGAGATCGGCCTCCAAGTCAACGGCCTGCGGCGCAACGGCGGCTGCGAACAGACACCACACGGCGGCCTTACCGGCGCCGATCAGGCGCGTTCGCGGGGTGTTCAGCCAGGCGAGCGCGGTGAGGATGTCCTGCACGCGGTTGGCATCGTCGGACTTGTTGAAGGTCAGGAACATCTTCACGCTGCGATCGCGCGGAGCTTTGGCGCGGCCGGTCTGAAAGGCGTCGATCATCAGGACCGAGCGGCCGGCCGCAACGAGCCGCGCGGCTTCCGCCGATTTCCGCGCGGCCTCCGCGCCATCCGGATCGACCACCAACGCGGGCGGGGTCGCGCCCTTCACCCAGATTCCCGGGATGCGATCGCCTTTGCCGGGACGCCCGAGCAGGATGTGCTCGCCATCCGTCCGGCTCAGCACCTGCTGCGGCCATTCCGCGGCCAGGGACAAAGTGAGACGCTGGCGGAGATCGCCGGTCTGCTGATTGGAAAGGTGGACCCACAGGTCGAAGATCTGCTGGAAGGTCAGGGCATTATCCGGCAGTTTGCGGTTGTGCAGCGCTAACATGTCCTGCAACCGTTCGACGCGGACCGATTTTTCCTCGAACTGCGCGGCGTCGTTCTCGCCCAGGACGTGCTTGCCGAAGAAAGCGTACATGGCGTCGCGGCTGGGCTTGTTGTAGTTGTGGGGCGCGGCCTGGAAAAACGTCTCCACACCTCCGCCCTTGCCATACAGATCGTAGATGGCGCGGACGGCCGGATATTCCTCCTGGAGCATGTTACGCGTCCAGTCTCCGCTCGCGCCCGCCATCAACATGGGCCGCGGCGCCATCATGGCCGCGAGTTCGACGTTGTTGGTGCCGAGCCGCAGGTTGGGCGCATTCTCGCACAGCGAGCCGCCCTGCATGATGAAAGAAACCATGTTGGCCGGCGCGGAGAACTGGATGCGATCGTCCACCGCGGAGATCAGGATGGTTTGGGTGGCTCCGCCGGACGCGCCCGTGGCGCCGATGCTGTGCGGGTTGACGCCTGGAAGCGATTCGAGGAAGTCGATGCCGCGGATGGCGCTCCACAACTGAAGCCCGAGGGGTCCAAAGCTCCAGATCTGCTCCAGCGGCTTGTCGCCGAATTCATGCGGCGTCTGGATGGTGTCGTTGAACCCGACCATGTCATAGGCGAATACCACGTAACCCTGCCGCGCCAGCATGATGCAGCGGGCTGGAATGGACGCAATTTCGGTGTGCTCGAGGCGGCCGTAATTCCAATGGCCATGGGGCGACAATACAGCCGGGAAGCCTTGCGGCGGCGCGGCCTTGAGCGGCCGGTAGAGGTTGCCCCCGAGGTAGAAACCCGGCAGAATCTCGAGCAGCACTTTCTCGATGGAGTAATCCTTGTTTTCGATGCGCCCGAAGATCTGCGGGTGAAGATCGCTCTTCGGAAGCATGGGCATCAGACCCGCGGCGGAGAGAATCTGCTTGCGCAGGACCTCTCTGCGGGCCCGCCATTCGTCAAGGCTGGTGTATGTCCTGGGCGCGAAATGCGTATCGGTGTTGGGAAGGTCGACATTGCGCGCATCCTGCGCGGGGATCTGGGCGTGGGCGGCGAAGCAGGCGAGCCGGACTCCCAGCAGAAAATATGGCATCGAACGCCGGATTCGCGTTCCTGGCGCACTACCGGAAGGCAACCTCATAAGTTCTCCCTCGCTCCAATGTGGCCGCGACAACGCTAGGCATCCTCGCTCCAGACAGCGGCCTTTCGCTCGGCGGTCACTACTATCTTTCGCTCGCCGGGCCTACTTCACCAGCGTCGCCGATTTCAGGGCGAAGTCCAGCACCCGTGTGGGGAAGATGCCCAGGAACAGCGTGCCCAGCGCCGGCAGAATCAGCGCCAGCCGGAAACCCGGCGTCAGCGGCTCGGTCTGGCCGGCGGCTTCTCCCGGTTCGTGCATGTAGACCATCACCAGGATGCGCAGGTAGTAATACGCGCCCACCGCGCTGTTCAGCAGGCCCAGCACCGTCAGCCACACCAGGTGCGATTCCAGCGCCGCTTTGAAGATATAGAACTTGCCGAAGAACCCTCCGGTGAGCGGCACGCCGATCAGGGAAAGCAGAAAGATGGTCAGCATGGCCGCCATCATCGGCTGCTTGCGTCCCAGGCCCGCCAGGTCGTCGAGGCTCTGGTAGCGTTCGCCGCGCCCCGACACGTGGCTCACTACCGCGAACGCCCCGATGTTCATGAAGGCGTACGCCGCCAGGTAGAACATAACCGCCGCCGTGCCCGTATTCGACTGCGCGGTGAGCGCCACCAGCACATAGCCCGCATGCGCGATGGAACTGTACGCCAGCATGCGTTTCACATTGGTCTGCAGCAGCGCGGCGAAGTTTCCCACGGTCATGGAGAGCAGCGCCGCCATCCACACCAGCGGCTGCCAGTCGGCGCCGATGGGCCCAAAGGCCGTCAGGAAGATCCGCAGAAAGATGGCGAACGCCGCGGCCTTGGGACCGGCCGAGAGGAACGCCGCCACCGGCGTGGGCGCGCCCTGGTACACGTCCGGCGCCCAGATCTGGAAGGGCGCCGCCGAGACTTTGAATCCCAGCCCCACGAACATCAGCGCCGCCGCCAGGGTGACGAACACCACCGGCGGCGCATCCGCTCCGGAAAGGGCCGCGCGGATCGCCGTCAGATTTACCGTGCCCACCGTGCCGTAGGTGATGGCCACTCCGTAAAGGAAAAACGCGGTGGCAAACGAACCCAGAAGGAAGTATTTCAGGGCCGCCTCATTGGACCGCTTGTCGTCGCGCAAATAGCCCGCCAGCACGTAGCTCGAGATGGAGGAAATCTCCAGGCCGATGAAGACGATGATCAGATCGTTGGCCGCCGCCATCATGCACTGCCCGGCGATGGAGAAGAGCAGCAGCGCATGGTATTCGCTGGTTTCAGCCTCCTGCCGCGCCAGGAACCGATAAGACGCCAGAATGCTCAGAATCCCCACCACCATCACCAGCACGCGGAACCAGGTGGCGAAGCCATCCACCAGCAGCATGCCGCCAAACGCCGCGCCGGGATCGGTTTGGGCATACACCGCCGCCCCGATCGCCGCCAGCAGCGCCAGGATGCTCAAGTGGCCGAAGGCGTGCGAGGCCCGCTTGTGCAGGACGGGATCGAGCACCATCAACGCGGTGCCCATCACCGTCAGGATGATCTCCGGCAGAAAGCGGAGAAGGTCCGTCGCGCTCGCGCCGAAATTAACGGGCATGCGCTACCTCCGACCTCTGGCGAAGCTCCACCCGTTCCGGCACGTTGATGTGCGTCTGTTCCAGCACGCGCGCAGTGGCCTTGCTCACCGGCGGCAGAAAACTCTGCGAGTACACTCCCATCCACACCATCATCACGATCAGCGGCACAATCGCCGCCCATTCGCGCAGCCCCAGGTCCGGCATGTGACGCTTCACGTCGGCCTTGGCCACGCCGTAGAAAACGCGCTGGTACATCCACAGCATGTAGCAGGCCGAGAGGATCACGCCGATGGCGGCGTAGACCGTCCAGGTGAAGTGGGTCATGGCGGTGCCCTGCAGCACCAGGAATTCGCCCACGAAATTGTTCAGCAGCGGCAACCCGATGCTGGCCAGGGTCGCAATCAGGAAGACCGTGGAGAGCCAGGGCGCTGCCGTGGCCACGTCACCGTACTCGGAAATCTCGAGGGAGTGGCGCCGCTCGTAGAGGAATCCCACCAATGCGAACAGCGCGCCGGTGGTAATCCCGTGGCTCAGCATCTGGTAGACCGCGCCGTCCAGGCCCATCTGGGTGAACGAGAAAATTCCCAGCACCACGAAGCCCAAATGGCTCACCGAGGAATAGGCCACCAGTTTCTTCATGTTGGGCTGCACCATGGCCACCAGCGCGCCGTAGATGATCCCGATGATGGCCAGCACCGCAATCCACGGTGCGCACTGCCGCGCCGCCACCGGGAACATCGGCAGCGAGTAGTGCAGAATACCGAACGTGCCCATCTTCAGCATGACGCTGGCCAGCATCACGGACCCGGCGGTGGGCGCCTCCACGTGCGCGTCCGGCAGCCAGGTATGCAGCGGGAAGAGCGGCACCTTGATGGCAAACGCCAGGAAAAAGGCCAGGAACAGCAGCATCTGCTCGCCCGGCGCGAACGTCAGTTTGCCGCTGGCCAGCATGTCCAGAATGGTGGCGTAGCTGAAGGTGCCGGCGCGGTTGTACAAATAGATGATGGCCGCCAGCATCAGCACGGAGCCGGTCATGGTGTAGAGGAAAAACTTCACCGCCGCGTAGATGCGCCGCGAATGGCCCCAGATGCCGATCAGGAAATACATCGGCACCAGCGAGATTTCCCAGAACACGTAAAACAGGAAGAGATCCTGCGCGATGAACACGCCCACCAGGCCGAATTCCAGCAGCAGCAGAAACGCGAAGAATTCCTTGACCCGGTCCTGCACGTACTTCCAGGAGATCAGCACGCAGATGGGCGTCAGGAAAGTGGAAAGCAGAACCAGCCACAAGCTGATGCCGTCGGCCGCCACGTGGAAATGAATGTCCGGCGTCGAGATCCAGGGGATGTCCACCGTGAACTGGTCGCCCGCGGTGTTGCGGTCGAACTGCGAGAGCAGAATCAGCGATTGCGCGAAGGTGGCCAGCGACACCGCCAGCGCCCAGGCCCGGCTGTTTTGCGGGAAGCGCCGCGGAATGGTCAGCGACGCCAGGAATCCCACCAGCGGCATGATCAGAACCAGGGTCAGCAGGTTCATCGCAGGCCTCCCGTGCTGCCGATCCCGGCCAGCGCCATGGCCACGATGGCCACCACCGAACCGAACAACACCCAGGTGGCGTAACTGCGGACATTGCCCGATTGCAGCAGGCGCAGCAGGCTGCCGACATCCTTCGCGCGCGCGCCCACGCCATTCACGCCGCCGTCGATCAAGCCCACGTCCACGCCTTTCCACAGCACTGTCCGCGAGCCGTCCACCAGCGGTTCTACGATGGCCGCATCATAGATCTCATCCACGAAGTATTTGTTGTAAAGCGTTTTGTAGACGAATCCGAAGCTCGACGCCAGCGAGTCCGCCATGGCCGGCCTGGCCACGTAGAGGAACCATGCCAGCAGAATTCCAATGGCCCCGGCCCCGACCGAGATCAGCATGAGCGAACTGTCTTCCGAGGCTTCCCGCGCCGGAAAAACGCCGCTCAGAAACGCGGGGACGTTGAACAAGAACCCGCCCGCCAGCGATAACACCGCCAGCACCGCCAGCGGCGCCAACATCACCGGCGGCGATTCGTGCGGGTGTTCCTTCCCCCGGTACTCGCCGAAGAAGGCCAGGAACATGGCGCGGAACACGTAGAAGGCCGTCATTCCCGCGGTCACCACGCCCACCCAGTACATCCACGGCGCGTGCTCGTGCGCCGCCAGCAGGATCGCGTCCTTGCTGTAGAAACCGGAGAACGGCGGCACTCCCGCAATCGCCACCGCCGCGCACATCATGGTCAGGAACGTCCAGCGGATCTGTTTTCTCAGGCCGCCCATGTTGCGCAGGTCCTGCTCGCCGGAGAGCGCGTGGATCACGCTGCCGGCCCCCAGGAACAGCAGCGCTTTGAAGAAGGCGTGCGTCATCAGGTGCCAGATGCCCGCCGAGAAGGCCCCGCAGCCCACGCCCACGAACATGTAGCCGAGCTGCGAAACCGTCGAATAGGCGAAGACTTTCTTGATGTCGTTCTGCACCAGGCCGATGGTGGCAGCGAAAAACGCCGTGGCAATTCCGATCGTCGCCACCACGTTCATGGCCGACGGAGCGTGCACGTAAATAGGCCACGACCGCGCCACCATGTAGACGCCCGCCGTCACCATGGTGGCCGCGTGGATCAGGGCCGATACCGGCGTCGGCCCCTCCATGGCATCCGGCAGCCACACATACAGCGGCAACTGCGCCGATTTCCCGCACGCGCCCACCATCAGCAGCAGCCCGATGGTGGTAAGCACCGCTTCGGAAGCGCCCGGCGCCTGCTGGAACACCTTGGTGAAATCCAGCGATCCGAAATTCTTGAAGATGTAAAACATCGCCAGCGAGAATCCGAAATCGCCAATCCGGTTGACGATGAAAGCCTTGTTGCCGGCGTTGGTCGCGGACTGCCGGTGGAAATAGAATCCGATCAGCAGATAGCTGCACAGCCCCACGCCTTCCCACCCGATGAACAGCACCAGGTAGTTCGACGCCAGCACCAGCACCAGCATGAAAAACATGAACAGGTTCAGGAACGCGAAGAAGCGGTAGTATCCGCCCTCGTGCGCCATGTAGCCGATGGAGTAAATATGGATCAGCGACCCGATGCCCGTCACTACCAGCAGCATCACCACGGTCAGCCGGTCGACGGCGAAATCCACGCCGATGTTCACGGACCCGCTCGCGATCCACGTGTAGTAATGCTCGACGTATCGCGAGTTCAAATCGCCCAGGCCGAAGATGGTCTTCAGCACCCACGCGAAAGAGAGGACCACGCTGCCGATCGCAATGGCGCTGACCAGGCCGCGGTGAAACCGGCGTCCAAAGAGCCCGTTGATCACGAAGCCCGCCAGCGGAAGGATAGGGATGAGCCAGAGTTGCATTAGGAAAAGAATTCCTTCACCGCCGAGACGCGGAGGCGCCGGGAAATAAGAGAAACACAGTGATCGGACATTCGAGTTTTTTCTCCGTGTCTCTGCGTCTCAGCGGTGAACATGTCTTTAGTCCTTCATCGAATCCACATCATCAATATTCAGAGTCCCGCGGTTCTTGAAGATCGTCAGGATAATCGCCAGCCCCACGGCGGCTTCGGCCGCCGCCACCACCATCACGAAGAACGCGTACAGATGGCCGTTTACCTGCTGCCGGTGGTACGAAAACGTCACAAAGCTGAGGTTGACGGCGTTCAGCATCAGCTCGATCGACATGAAGACCGTGATGATGTTGCGCCGGAACACGAAGCCCGCCACGCCCAGCGCGAACAACACCGCGCTCAACGTCAGATACCAGGAAATCGGAACGGCCGCCAGCATCAGTCCATCTCCTTTCGCGCCAGAACGATGGCCCCCAGGATCGCGACCAGAATCAGGATCGAGGTCACCTCGAACGGCAGCAGGAAAGTTGTGAACAGCGCGTGGCCGATTTCCGCCGCCCCGCCGCCCTTGAATCCGCCGAAGTGCACCAGCGTGCTTTGCGGAAACAGCCGCTGGACGAAGAACGCCATCAGCCCCAGGAACGCCACCCACAGCGGCAATCCCAGCAACTGCGCGGTGAACGACCGGCCCTTCTTGGCCTCGGCTCCCGCGTTCAACAGCATGATCACGAACACGAACAGCACCATGATCGCGCCGGCATAGACAATCACCTGCGCCGCAGCCAGAAACTCCGCGCCCAGAAGCAGGTAGAGCACCGCCAGCGATGCCATCACGCCCACCAGCGAGACGGCGCTCGAAATGGGATGCGTCTGCACCACCACGTTGATGGCGCATACCACCGCGATAATGGCGAAGACCAGAAAAAGTATGACGTCCATGTCAGGATCTCAAAGCCACCAGAAAGCCGGTCACCAGCAGGTTCAGCATGGCCACCGGGAAAAGAAACTTCCACGTGAAGCCCATCAGTTGGTCGTAGCGGAAGCGCGGCAGCGTCCCGCGAATCCACATAAACCCGAAAAGAATCCCACCCGTCTTGGCGCAAAACCAGAACAGCGGAATCAGCCAGCTTTGTATTATGGGCAGCAGAAACACCGCCGCCGCAATCAAAAACAGCGCGCCGAAGACCGGCAGGGTATACGCGTCGCGTCGCCGCGCCGGGTGGAAACCGTGATACAGCGCCACCAGGCCGGCCAAGGCGAAGATCGCAGCCGGCACGTAGCTCGATCCGTATTCGGCCGGCCACGGCGCCACCCAGCCGCCCAGAAACAGCAGCGTGGCCATGCAGCTTACCGTGATCATGTTGGCGTATTCCGACATGAAGAACGACGCGAACTTCATCGAGCTGTACTCGATGTGGAAGCCCGCCACCAGTTCGTTCTCGGCTTCCGGCAGATCGAACGGAATGCGGTTGGTCTCCGCGAAGGCCGCAATCAGAAAGATGATGAAGCTGACGATCTGCGGAAACGGCCCGTGCAGCACGTTCCAGTTCCAGATGCCGCCCGCCTGCCTCTCCACCAGCCGCCGCAGGCTCAGCGTGTTCGAGATCAGCAGGGGCGCGGCGATGGCCAGCGACATGGGCAGCTCGTAGCTGATCATCTGCGCCGAGCTGCGCAAGCCGCCCAGCAGCGCGTACTTGTTATTCGACGACCAGCCGGCCAGCGCGATTCCGTAAACTCCCATCGACGACACCGCCAGCACGAACAGCACGCCGATATTCAAGTCCGTGAGCTGCATGAACGTCCGGTAGCCCGCCACCTGGACTTGCGGGCCAAACGGAATCACCGCAATCGAAAGCAGCGCCATGGTCATGGCCAGAAACGGCGCCAGCAGATACAGCGGCTTGTTCACGTAGGGCGGCACCAGGTCTTCCTTGGTGAGCAGCTTGAGGATGTCGGCCACTGGTTGCAGCAGGCCGTGCCACCCCACGCGGTACGGCCCCGGACGCACCTGGATGTGCGCGATCACTTTCCGCTCGATCCATTGCAGGTAAGCCAGCGTGGTCAGGAGCACCGCAAAAACCACCGCCGTCTTAATCAGGCTGATGACGATGAAGGAGTCCATGGAGCGGCTCAGCGACTTTCCACCACTGATTTCAGAACCTTAGAATAACGCCCGAGCGTTCCGGACGTGAACAGGCCGTTATGGCGAGAGTGCACCAGATCGGGCCGGTTATCCACGGGATTCCCCCCGTTTACCGGCATGGTCTGCGCCGCGCCGCCCATCTCAATCGCGGGCAACGAAATCTCGTACCCGTGAATGTTCCGGCGGATTTCTTCCCATACCGCTTCCGGCGTCCACGGCCCCAGCGCCGCCGCCCTCCCCATCTCGCGCGCCAGGAACCCCATGATCTCGAGGTCCGGTTTGGCGCCCATGGTGCTGATCGCCCGCTTTAAGAGCTGCACTTCGCCCGAAACGTTGGTGATGGTTCCGTTCTTCTCGTAGGCGCACGCCGCCGGCAAAACCACGTCCGCCTGCTGCGCGGTTTCGGTGAGGAACATGTCCTGAACCACCAGGAAGCCGCACTTCCTGTCCCTGGCCGCCTGGCCCGCGGCCGCCGGCTTCAGGGGATTCGACCCCACCACCCACAGCACGCTCAATTCCTCGGCCAGCATCTCCGGGATGCGCATCCCGCCCGGCCCCGGGACCAGCCCCATGTCGAGCGCGCCGCGCGAATTCGAATCATCCACCAGGCAGATGTACCGCACCGGAATCCCCAACCCTTCGCCGAACTCCACCAGCTTGCGGACATCGTCGCCCTTGTAAGAATCGTCGAATACCACAACCAGTTCCGGCTCCGCCTGGAGCTTCTCGCGCAGCCGCTCGTAATCCCGCCCGCGCACGCTCGAGACGGCGTACTGGTCTTCGCGCACCGGTCCTTCGGTCACCGCGTAAATATGCGCCTTGTGATGCCGCCAGTTGGCGCGCATCTGGTAAGCCAGCAGCGGATGTTCCAGCGCCAGGTTTGCGCCCAGCACCAGCACGGCCTTGCGTTCGTACAGGTCCGCGACGGTCGCCAGTTTTCCGCTCTTGCCCCGCAACGCGTCCAGCAGCGTGGCCACATCGCCGGTGCGGTGATGGTCGATGTGGCTGGTCTGCAATATCTCCCGCGCGAATTTCGCCAGGTAGTAATTCTCTTCGTTGGTGGTGTGGTTGGAGCCGATCACGCCCACGCTGCCGCCTTCCGCGGTGGCCTGCTTGAACCGCGCCGCCACGGCCCACAACGCCCGCGACCACGAAACTTCTTCCAGCTTTCCGTTGATGCGCAGCAGCGGCGCCTGCAGGCGGTCCGGGTGATCGTAGAAATCGAACCCGTACCGCCCTTTGATGCACAGGAATTCGCCGTTCACGCCCGACCGGTCGCGATTGTTGCCGCGGATGATGCGGTCGTTGCGCGTTCCCAGCGTGGTCTTGCAGCCGTCCGCGCAGTGCGTGCAGATGGTCCCCACGTGGGTCATCTCCCACGGCCGCGTCTGGTAGCGGTAAGCCCCGCTGGTGAGCGCGCCCACCGGGCAGATGTCGATGCACGCGCCGCACT
>JBEKYE010000100.1:0-13091 GCA_049511275.1 Bryobacteraceae bacterium | reverse complement strand
TGGGAGCCCCAGAGACCTCTCTCTTCGCCGCCATTCCACAGGAAAAGAATGGAGCGCCTGGGACGAATCCCCTTGGCGGCTCCTTCGGCGTAGGCGTGAGCCACGCCCAGCAGGCCGGTGGAACCGGAGCCGTCGTCATCGGCGCCGTTGTTGACGTTGTGGCCGTCGGGCATCGGCGCGCTGAGGCCGATGTGATCGAGGTGCGCGCTCATCACCACGAACTCGTTCTTGAGCACGGGGTCGCTGCCTTCCAGGATGCCGACGACGTTTTCGGCGTGGCCCGGTTCGACATGAACGGCGACGTGGAGATTGAGCTTTTTGGCGGCGTTGAGAGGGAACGAATCGAGCTTGGTGTTGGAGCCGGTATCGTAAAAGACCTGCGAGCCGTTCACGCGCTCGCCCTGGAAGAGGGCATTGGTGAGATCCAGGCCGGCGGTCACGGAAGGCACGGCGGGACAGGCCGGCGTCTGCTGGAATTTCACGGGCGAGAAGGGCGGGCCGTTGAGCGCGGCGCCGCCACGGCCACCGCCTCCGCGGCCACCGCGACCGGCCGCGCCGCCGGCATTACTCATGGCGGCGAGCTGGGTAAAGTTGGCCACCGTGACGACGGCCAGGGCGCCGTTCTTCGCGCCATATTGTTCGGGGGTAAGAAAGTCCGTGCAGGCTTCGCCGAGGGGATTCGGCGGCGCCGCGCCGCGTCCACCGGCGGCGGGCGCGGCGGGCTGAGGCGCCGCAGCGCCGGCGGTTGCCCCCTGGAGAGATACTACGCCGGAGGCCGGAGTATCCGCGCCGCCTCTGCCACCGCGCCCGCGTCCACCACCGCCCTGTTGGGCCGCGAGCTCCGGCGGAAGGCCGGCAACTACGATGATCTTGCCCTTGACGTCGATGCCTTCGTAGGGATTAATCTTGGTCTTGTTGATGAAGTAGCCGTTGCCGGCGAAGACCAGATTGGCCGAGACGTCGAGAGGCTCAACGGCGGCGCCACCGCGTCCACCGCCGCCGCCAAATCCACCACCGCCGCCGACGGTCCAATCCTTGCCGTATTCAAAATCGGTGGTCGTGGGTGCGGCCGGCGCTCCAGCGGCCGGTGCGCCGCGCGCTCCTCCACCTTGGCCGCCGCCAAATCCGCCGCGCCCGCCGCCGGCTGCCGGCGCCGTGAGGGACGCCTTGCTATCCTCGGGTACGAGCGTTCTGGCGGCCATCTCGATGGGCATGAAATAAGGTTGCAGAGGGCCATTTGTGCCAGTGGTGCTGCCGCCGGGCTTGAGGCCCCATTCGGCCAGATGGCTGGCGACGTAGAGCGCGGCCGTGTCATATCCGCGCGACGGGAAGTAACGGCCCTCCAGTTGATCGGAGGCGAGGAAGTAGTCGTACACCTTCAACTCGTCTTGGGTGATGGCATCGGCGTTGCCGTAACTGGGCGCGGCGGCCGCCTTGGCCGCGCCGGACTTCGCCGGCTTAGCCTTTCCCTGGGTAGCGGCCTGCTGGGCCTGCACGCTGGACAGCACGGCAATGGCGAGTGCCGCCGCAAGCGAACAACTGATCATAATTCGGCGCATAGATCCTCTTGGGTGCGAATGGGAGCATGGTGATTGTACCGCGTTGCGGCGCAACGGCTCAAGTAAGGGCATGGGCGTGCCGGCGCCGAACCGCCGCCGAGACAGCCGTTATAATCCATCTTTGACACCCACAACCGCATTTCTCTTCCCCGGCCAGGGCTCCCAATTCGCCGGAATGGGCAAGGCTCTGGCCGATACGCACGCCGCCGCGCGACGCGTCTTCGAGGAGGCCGACGAGGCTCTCGGCTTTGCCCTCTCCCGCCTCTGCTTCGAAGGACCCGAAGAGCAACTCAAGCTCACCGAGAACACCCAGCCGGCACTGCTCACCGTCTCCACCGCCGCGCAGGCGGTATTGCGCGAGAACGGCGTTGCGCCGGATTTCGTGGCGGGGCACAGCCTGGGCGAGTATTCGGCGCTGGTGGCGGCGGGAAGCCTGCGCTTTGACGACGCGGTCAAGCTGGTCCGCAACCGCGGGCGCTATATGCAAGAGGCCGTTCCCGCAGGAGTGGGCGCCATGGCCGCCATCCTCAAGCTGCCGGCGGGCAAGCTGGATTCGATCCTGGCGGAAGCGGCGCAGGGGGAAACGGTCAGCGCCGCGAACCTGAACTCGCCGGAGCAGGTGGTGATCGCCGGCCATGCCGCGGCGGTGGGCCGGGCCATGGAACTGGCCAAAGCCGCCGGCGCGCGGCGCGCGGTCCTGTTGCCGGTGAGCGCACCGTTCCACTGCGCCCTGATGAAGCCGGCGCAGGAACGGCTGCTGGCCGATCTGAATTCGACCGAATTCCGCGACCTGGAGTGTCCGCTGGTGAACAACTGGCAGGCGGCGGCGATCCGCACCGGCGCCGAAGCTCGAACGGGATTGTTCGAGCAGGTGCCAAACCCGGTACGCTGGGTGGAAACGATTCAGTACCTGGCGGCTCACGGCGTGACGCGGTGCATTGAAGTAGGGGCCGGCGGGGTGTTGACGGGATTACTCCGAGGGATTGCGCCAACGTTGCGAGGGCTGAAATTTGGCGAGCCGGGCGACCTGGGGGAATTGCTGTCCTGAAGTACCGGACGTACGGGCTCCCGCAGAGCTGCATATTTGGCCGTTGACGAGGAATAATTTCCCGGATATGGTGTTATGATCGGCTGAAAGGACTCTTGGGTGAAAGAGGCTGACAACATTCTTCGGTGCCCGCACTGCGGCGGTCGAGACGTGCGCCGGTCGCAGCAACGGGGAACGTGGGACTCCCTGATGCTGGTTTTGCGCCGGGTGCCCCAGCGTTGCCGGGGCTGCCAGCACCGGTTCTATACTTATCTCTCGCGCGCGGCCGAAGAGGCGCACAAGGCCGTCGACGACCGCAAGGCCGACGACGACCGCACCACTCCCGCGGGCCGGGGCGAGATCCGCTAAACCTGCCGCACCACGACGCCGGCCTCCTGGAACAGCACTTCGACCATGCCAAAATGCTGGTTGTAATACTCGCTGGAGTATTCCCGCATGCGGGCGGCGGAGACAATCACCTGGACGATCCCAGCCTGCACCACGGCGCGCGCGCAATCCATGCAGGGCATGATCTCGACATAGATGGTGCAGCCCTGGGTGGCGGTTCCCGCGCGGGCCGCATTGCAGATGGCGTTGCGCTCGGCGTGCTCGATCCACAGATACTTGGCAGGCCTGACTAATCTTTCCGGCACGTCATCGCGGATGCCGCGGGGAAACGAGTTGTATCCGGTGGAGCGGATTTCGTGGTTGGGCCCGACGATGACGCACCCGATCTGGGTGTTCGGGTCCTTGCTGCGCGCCGCAACCACCTTGCAAATCTCCAGGTAATATTGGTCCCAGCCGGGGATGGTACGCATAGGTTTTCATCAAATGTAACAGACTGGAGCGGGACCGGCGATAACTTTCAGGTCCGGGAACTTGCATTTTGCGTACAGTTCAGGCAAGCTAAAAAGTTTTCCTCTCTATCCCGATGCTGGAACGAGTGATGTACCACGACCACTGTTTTGACGGGGCAGCCTCCGCTGCCTACTTCAGCCGCTTCATCGCGGGAGCTGTTCACCCGGGCGCGGAGTTCCGATATACGGGGATGGCCCACAAGGCTTCCCAGTTGTTCGAGCCGGCGCTGTTCGACGGCGACGAGAACGCCATCGTGGATTTCAAATATTCGAGCGATCCACGGCTCACGTGGTGGTTCGACCATCATCAGAGCGCCTTCCTGACGCCGGAAGACGCCGAGCACTTCCGCCGCGATACCAGCGGCCGTAAGTTGTACGACCCGGCCTACAAATCCTGCACATCGTTCATCAACACGGTGGCCCGGGAACGCTGGGGGTTCCAGGCGCCCGATCTCGACGACCTGGTGAAGTGGTCGCTGATCATCGACGGCGCGCAATATCCCGACGCCCGGACGGCGGTCGAACTCGGCGCGCCGGCCATGAAGCTGACGCTGGTGATCGAAGCCGCGAAAGGCTCCGATATCGTGCAGAAGATCATCGGCTGGATGCAACGCCGGCAGCTTGCGGAAATTCTCGCGGAGCCGGAAATCCAGGCGCTCTACCAGCCGCTCTACCGGCGCCACCTGGAGATCAAAGACATCATCCAGGGGCGCGCGCAGGAGATCGACGGCGTGGTCTTCTTCGACCTGGCGGGCTACGATGTGGAGGGCTACAACAAGTTTATTCCGTACTACCTGTTTCCCGCCTCGCGATACACCGTGTCGGTGAGTCCTTCCAGCTTCCGCACGAAGATTTCGGTGGGTTCGAACCCCTGGGCGGAGCAAGCGCCGAAGCATAACCTGGCCACCATCTGCGAGCGCTACGGCGGCGGCGGTCATGCGCGTGTGGGCGCCATCAGCCTGGCGCCAGGCGAGCTGGACAAAGCCCGCGAAATCGCAGCGGAAATTGTGGCGGAGCTGCAGACGTAGCACCCCGAGCCGGCTAAACACCGGCGGCAGGCAAGACCGCCGGCGCTACGAAGTTGGAGGGTCAATAGCCGTTTTCGCGCAGTTTTTCGACGGTGAGCGGCGCCTTCACATCCAGCTTGCGCAGCAACTTTTCCACGTGCTTGGCCAGAATATCGCACTCCAGGTTGACACGCGCCCCGGCACGATAGCCGCCCAGGCTGGTGTTGCGGAAGGTGTGCGGGATGATGGTCACGGAAAGCACATCGGATTCGAGCAACGCGATGGTCAGGCTGATGCCATCGACGGCGATGGAGCCTTTGTAGACCAGGAATGGGTCCAGTTCCGCGGGCACGCGAATGCGCAGCCACCAGTTCTGGTCGCCGAGCGAGTCCAGAGCCAGGAACTCGCCGGTCGAATCGACGTGGCCCTGCACGATGTGGCCGCTCAAGCGGCCGCTGGGTGAAAGCGGGCGTTCCAGATTCACGCGCGAGCCGGCCCGCAGATCGCCGAGGTTGGTGCGCAGCAGGGTTTCCGGCGCGAGGTCGGCGGAGAAGGAACCGGCCCCGAGATCCACGGCCGTGAGGCACACGCCGTTGACGGCGATGCTGGCGCCTTCGGTCATGTCCTGGCGCACGGTGGAGCAGCGCACCTTCAGCCGCGCGCCGGCGGCGCGGGTCTGGACGGATTCTAGCGTGCCCAGTTCTTCAATGATCCCGGTGAACATGGAGGTATCCTTCCACGGCGAATTCATCCGGCGGAATGGGATGGATGGTGATGCGGTGAACGTCAATGGCGTCGACGCGACGGCGCCGGCCAATGCCGCCGGCCAGCGGCAGGGCTTCCAGGCCGCCCAGAATCTTGGGGCCGTAATAAAGAAAGACGCGGTCCACGGAGCCCGATTCGAGGGCGCTCCAGTTGATCTTGCTGCCGGCCTCGATCATCAGCGAAAGGTACTGCCGGCGGCCGAGCCATTCCACCGCGCTGCGGAAATCGACGCGCCCGCCGGGGCCGTCGAAGACCAGCACTTCGATACCGCGGTCCTCCAGCAGCTTGCGGCGGGCGGCGGAGGAAGCGGAGGTGGTCAATACCAACAGGTCGCCGGCGGCGCCGCGCGCCATGCGGGAATCGAGCGGCAGGCGCAACTGGGAATCCATCACGATGCGCAGCAGCGGGCGGGAGCGAGCCAGGCCGGTGCGGTCGGTGAGCAGGCAATCGTCGGCCAGCAGCGTACCGATACCGGTAAGGATGGCGTCGTGATCGTGGCGCAGTTCCTGAACGTGAGAGCGCGCGCGCTGGCTGGTGATCCAGCCCTGGTTGTCGTCGGGCGCCGAGATCTTTCCGTCCAGCGTGATGGCGGCCTTCAGCGTGACCAGGGGCCTGCCGGTGCGCATGAAGTGAAGGAACGGCTCATTCAGTTTGGAAGCCTCGGCGGCGAACTCGGCGGCCAGCTCGACTTCGATGCCCGCCTCGCGCAGCTTCTGAAAACCCTGGCCCGCCACCAGCGGATTGGGATCTTCGAGGGGCGCGACGACTTTCGCCACGCCGGCGCGGATGAGCGCGTGGGCGCAGGGCGGGGTGCGGCCCTGGTGGGAACACGGCTCCAGATTCAGGAAAAGCGTGGCGCCGCGCGCCCGCTCGCCGGCCTGGGCGAGCGCGATGGCCTCAGCGTGCTCGACGCCGGCGTAGGTGTGAAACCCGCGGCCCACCACTTCGCCTTCGCGCACCAACACCGCGCCCACCATGGGATTGGGGCTGGCCAGCGCGCGGCCGCGGCGGGCCAGGTCCAAGGCTTCGCGCATGAATTCGCGCTTCATTTTTCAAACAGCGATTCGATGAATTTTTCGGAGTCGAAGGGGAGCAGGTCGTCCACTTTTTCGCCGATTCCCACATATCGGATGGGCAGGTTGAGCTCGCGCGCGATGGCCACCACGATGCCGCCCTTGGCCGTGCCGTCCAGTTTCGTGAGCACGATTCCCGTCACGCCGGAGGACTCCGTAAACTTGCGCGCCTGCTCGAGCCCGTTCTGCCCGGTGGTCGAATCCAGCACCAGTAGCACTTCGTGCGGCGCATCGGGAATCACCTTGCGGGCCGTGCGGGTCATCTTGTGCAGCTCGGCCATGAGGTGCTCCTTGGTCTGCAGCCGGCCGGCGGTGTCGACGATCACGCAATCGACCTTGCGCGCCTTAGCCGCCTGCACGGCGTCGAACACCACGGCGCTCGGGTCGCTGCCCGGCCCTTGCCGGACCACTTGCGCGCCGCTGCGTTCGGCCCAGACTTCGAGCTGGTCGATGGCCGCCGCGCGAAAGGTATCGGCGGCGCACAACAACACGGAGCGGTGCTCGTTCCGGAACCGCTGTGCCAGTTTTCCGATGGTGGTGGTCTTGCCGGAACCGTTGACACCCACCATCAGGATCACCGCCGGCGGCTCGGAGACATGCGCCGGCGCCCGCTCGCTGGCCGCCAGGATTTCCAAAAGATGTTCGCGGATCATGCCTTTCAATTCGCCGGCGTCGCCGAGCTGGTGACGTTCCACGCGCTGCCGGATACGTTCCAGGATCTCCTCGGTGGTGCGCACTCCGATGTCGGCGGAGATTAGCGTGGATTCCAGCTCGTCCAGCAATTCGGCATCGATCTCTTTCCTGCCCTGCAGCGCATCTTCCAGCGCATTCACCAGGCCGGCGCGGGTCTTTTGCACGCCGCTTTTGAGTTTTTCCAGCAGGGATGGCTCCGGCTCGACGGAGCCAAACAAGGTTTGGATCATTTTCTCCTCATTTTAGCAGCACCTTCCAGAGTTCACCGCAGAGACGCCGAGACGCAGAGAAGACGAGAGAAAAAATGAAAACCTCGATGAGTGCGCATCAGTCCCGGCGGTGAACCCGGATTAGGGTCATTCGGACAGCCCCATTTTCGCCGCGGGCACGGCATCACCAGATGATACAATTTCGGTTCGTATACGCTTGTGTCCACCGACCGCTCCGGCCACAAACACTCTCCGCTCCTGATCTCGACGGGCGCGTGCGCGTTCCTGTGGATCGTGGCCCGCGCCTCGGTTCAATCCCTGACGATCGACGAGTCCGACACGTTCCTGGTCTACGTGGTGCGGGCCAACCTGTCCGATTGGGAAGCGGCCTCGAACAACCACGTCCTCAATTCGCTTCTGATGCGCCTGTTTGTCATGGTTTTCGGCGCGTCACCGTTCACCATCCGGCTTCCGGCGCTAATCGGCGCGGCCGTCTATATTACGGCGGTCTATTTTCTGGTGCGACTGATCACCCCGAGATTGCTGCTGCAATGGTCGATGCTGGTGTGCCTGGTGGCGAGCCCATTTGTCATGGATTACCTGGTGGCCGCGCGCGGATACAGCCTGGCGCTGGCCTTCCTGACGTGCGCCATCACGCTAGCCGTCAGGCACAAGCAGCGGGGCGGATCTCCGTATAAAGCCGCGGCCCTCATCTCGGTCTGCGCGGCGCTTTCGGTTAGCGCGAATTTTTCGTTCGCCATCGCGGATGTCGCGACCGGGCTTCTCATCCTCATCTGGATGTGGGGGGACGCCGCGGCCAGCCGGGTGAAGACCCTGGCGGCGTTCGTCCTGCCGGGACTGGCGGTGGGGTACTTTTTCGTCGGGCCGACGGTGCTTGGCTGGCCCAAAGGCCAATTCACCTGGGGAGCGAACTCTCTACTGGATACCGGCCGCAGCCTGCTCGAAGCCTCTCTCTACCAGCCGAACCCCTATCTATTGAACCCGCGCCTGCACCATTATTTCGTCCACTTCGGCAAGTTCCTCTATCCGCTGCTGGGCGTTTTCTTTCTTTGGCGCGCGGTGCTGCTCTATCGTGCCCGGGCCACGGTTCGCGGCGCCGCGCCGGCCCTCATGGCGGGCACCGCGCTCATCATCACGCTGGTTTGTCACCAGCTTCTGTACTGGCTCTACGGAATCCTGCTGCCGCTGGACCGCACCGGGCTTTACATTGCGCTCTTCCTGTTCCTCCTGGCCGGCGCGTCCGCCGCCATCACGCTGGATTCTCTCCAGGGCCGGATCACGGCCCGCGCCATGACCGGCGTGCTGGCGCTGATTGCCTGTTACTCCATCGGCTGTCTGCGCCTGACTTACTTCAAGGAATGGAAGTACGACGCCGATATGAAGAAAGTCTATTCCGTCCTGGCCTATTACAACCGCACTTATGGCCTCAAAGATGTCTCGGTGAACTGGCGGTATGTGGCGGCAATCAATGCTTATCGCGAGTTATCCGGCCATGAGACCCTCCACCAGATCGGCGGGGGGCCAACCAAGGTGAATGAATACCCCGCCGGCTACCAGGCTTATGTGGTCTTCTATCCCTGGGACTGGGGATTCGTGAAGCGCGAAGGCTTAAAAATGGTTTATCGCGACACGTTCACGGACGTGGCCGTGGCGATTCGTCCCGCGCTGGAGTCGCAGCCTTGTGCCCATCCGTGAGGAATACTATTGAGGCTCGCAAGATACAGCGACGGAAGGCGCCGGCTCGTCGATGGCGGCAAGCGCCTGATTCTTCGTGAGAAGAGCGGGACGAGGGCGTCCCGCGCAGACCAGAGGGTCTGCCCCACCAAGGCCGCCGAATGTTGACGCCATCTCCCGAAACGACGCACGCGCCGGCGGCGTCCGGCCACTGGCGAAAGGCGGGCTGCGCTCTTCTTTTCGCGGGTTACTTCTTCCTGGTCTCCTGGGACACCCTGAAGGCACAATTTTCCGACGACGAAATGCTGGCTATCTGGACTTACTGGAGCCCTTCGCCCTGGCGCTTGCTGGAATCGCAATTCATGATCTGGCGGGGATATTTCCGGCCCATGGGCGGCTTGTTTTTTTTGCCACTTTACCAGGCGTTCGGACTAAACCCGGCGGGTAATCACGCCGCTCTGCTGGTGTTGCTGCTCGTCGGCGCGTACCTGATGTACCGGCTTTCCCGGGCGCTTGGTGCGGGCGAAGTGGCATCCGCCATGGTGGCGCTGGTCGCCTGCTATCACGGCGGCCTGAACAACCTCTATTACAACAGCGTTTTCGTGTTTGACGTGCTCTGCGGCATCTTCTTTTTCGCCGCGCTGGCTTACTATGCGCGGATACGCTCCTCCGGCCGCATCCCGAGCCGCGGCCAGACGGCGGCCTTCCTGGCCCTCTACCTATGCGCGCTGAACTCCAAGGAGATGGGCGTCACCATGCCCGCCATTCTGCTGGCCTACGAGTGGCTTTTTCACGGGCGGCCGGGATGGCCGGGCAGGAGATTCGCCGCATGGCTGCGCGGCCCGGGGCGGGTGATCTTCTGGGCCGGCATGCTGGACCTGGTGTTCCTTTATGGAAAGCGGTTCGGGCAGTACGGGCTGATGAAAGATCCCTCTTACATGCCGGTAATTTCCTGGGAGCGGTTCGTGGATTTCCAGGAACGCTACATCGGCGACATCTTCTACCACCTGCCGCGTTTCGGATGGATCATGACCCTGGTAATCTGGTCGGCCGTGACGTATCTGGCATGGCGCCGCAAGAACCAACTGCTCCGCTTCTGCTGGTGGTACATCGTGCTGACGCCTCTGCCGCTGGCCTTTCTGATTGGTCGCGATCAGGCCTGCCTGTACGTGACGCTGGCGGGTTGGGCGGTGCTGGCGGGAGCTCTGTTTGAGTCCTGGCTGCCCGCGCTGGCGCGGGTGGTGGCCGCGGAGCCGACGTTCCACAAGATGGAGATTGGCCGCGTCCGCACCCTGGTGGCCACCGCCGTCATGGTGGTGATGGCACTCGGGAGCTGGTCCTACAAGAAGACCGAAATTGAACCCGGCAACCTCACAATCGCTCCACTGACCGCGGAGGTGCTGGCGCAATTCCGCGCCGTGAATCCACAAGTCCGCCACGGCTCCAAAGTGATCTTCCTCGAGGACCCATTCCACAGCTTCGACATGGCGATGATCGCCGAACTCTGGTTCGGAGACCGCGGGACGCGGGTACGCCTCAACCAGAAGACGCCGCTGCCGGCCGGCGAAATCGAAGCCGCCGACGCGGTTTTCACGTGGAAAGAGGGAAAACTGATCCGCGTGCGGTAAGACGGGCGCACGACACCGGCGGCAAGACCGCCGGCGCTACCAGCCTCTACGGTCTCCACGCCGCCGGCGCTCGATGCGCTGGCTCGCAGGATCGATCGTCTGTCCCACTGAGGCTGGCGGGTTAAACTGGAACTGGTGTCACTGGTACCTCCTTACATTGAATCGCTGCGGCCCTACGAAGCCGGGCGCACCATCGAGTCCGTGCGCAAGCAATACGGGCTTGCGCGGATCGCCAAGCTGGCGTCCAACGAGAACCCGCTGGGCGCGTCGCCGAAAGCCATCGAGGCCATGGGCCGCACGCTGGCCGGGCTCAACCTTTACCCCAACGGCGGGCTGGAACTGCGCGAGGTCCTGGCGCAGCAGTTCGATCTCAAGGTGGAAAACGTCATCGCCGGCAGCGGATCGGAAGGCATCATGTCCAACATCATCCGCGCCTTCCTGTGCGACGAGGACGAAGTGCTTACCACGGAAGCCGCTTTTATCGGCTTCCAGGTGCTGGCACGCTCGCGCGGCGTCACCTACCGCACGGTTCCCTACCATGACTGGCACTACGACCTTCCCGCGCTGGCCGCGGCCATCAACGAGAACACCAAGATCATCTACCTGGCCAACCCCAACAACCCGACCGGCACCATCTTCACCAGACACCAGTTCGACGAGTTCTACAAACATGTGCCGGAGCGCGTGCTGATCATCCTGGACGAAGCCTACTTCGAGTACGCCAAGGACAATCCGCGTTATCCCGATTCCATGCATTACCGCTACGACAACGTGATCACGCTGCGCACGTTTTCGAAGGCGTATGGCCTGGCGGGCGCGCGCATCGGGTACGGGTTCGCGCACGAAGAACTGATCCGCAACCTGCTCAAGGTAAAACTGCCGTTCGAGCCATCCACGCCCGCGCAAGCGGCCGGAGTGGCGGCGCTGGCCGACAAGGAATTCCTGCACCGTTCGCTGGAACTGAACGCGCGGGGCCTGCGGTTGCTGGCGGCGGGACTGGCGGATATCGGCCTCACGGTGGTGCCGTCGGAAGCCAATTTTGTGATGACGGTGCTCTCTTCAGAGCAGGAGGCGTCGCGCGTTTTCGAGGAATTGCTGTCTCAAGGGGTGGTGGTGCGTCCGCTCAAGGCCTTCGGCCTGCCGAACTGCCTGCGGATCTCCACCGGTACGGACGAGGATAACAACCTCGCCCTAGATGCATTCAGGAAGAGTGACGCATTCAGGAGGAGCGATGCCGCAAGCATTGGAGCACCCCGCGCCGGTTGAAAAGGATTTTCTTCCGCTCAACGGCACGGATTATGTCGAATTGTACGTTGGGAACGCGCGCCAGGCGGCGTATTTCTATCGCGCCGCGTTCGGCTTTCGGCTGGCCGCTTACCGCGGCCCGGAAACCGGCACGCGGGAATGCGCTTCCTACGTCCTGGTACAAGGCAAGATCCGCCTGGTCCTGACCACACCGCTCACGCCCGAGCATGCGGCGGCCGATCACATCCGGCTGCATGGCGACGGCGTCCGCGATATCGCCCTGTGGGTGGACGATGCGGAGGCCGCCTGGCGGGCCACCACGGCGCGCGGCGCCCGCAGCGTGCGCGAGCCCGAGACGTTACGCGACGCGCACGGCGAAGCGCGGGTGGCCTCCATCGGCATCTACGGCGACACCATCCACACGTTCGTCGAACGGCGCCAGTACAACGGGGCGTTCCTGCCGGGTTTCGAAGCGGCGGCGGAGGAGGACCCCGTGGCGCGCCCGGCCGGGTTGCTGCACATCGACCACATGGTGGGCAACGTGGGCTGGGGTGAAATGAACCGCTGGGTGGATTTCTACCGCGACGCGATGGGCTTCCGCATGTTCAAGCATTTCGACGACAAGGACATCTCCACGGAATACTCGGCGCTGATGTCCAAGGTGATGTCGAACGGCAACGAACGCGTGAAGTTCCCCATCAACGAACCGGCCGCGGGAAAACGCAAGTCGCAGATCGAAGAATACCTGCAATTCTATCGCGGCCCCGGGGTGCAGCACATCGCCATGGCCACCGAGAACATCATCGAGACGGTGAGCACGCTCGCGCGCCAGGGAGTGCAGTTCCTGCGCGTGCCGGGCGCGTACTACGACGACCTGCTGGGGCGCACCGGCCCGATCGACGAACCGCTGGAGGCGCTGCGCGAACTGGGCATTCTGGTGGACCGCGACGACGAAGGCTACATGCTGCAGATCTTCACGCGCCCGGTGGAAGACCGGCCGACGCTGTTTTACGAGGTGATCCAGCGCAAAGGCAGCCGGAGTTTCGGAAAAGGCAATTTCAAAGCTTTGTTTGAAGCCATCGAGAGGGAACAGGAGTTGCGGGGGAATTTATAGGCCACTCAAGATGGCCATTCATGGGGCCACTCATGGCCCCATTATGTGGCCTTGACGTATGGGCTCATCAGCCGCTAGACTGGGAGGTATGAGCGCCCTCCGCACACACATCACTCTACCCGCGGAGGTTCTTACGGAATTGGACCAGCTGGTCGATAAGCGTCATCGCAGCCGGTTCATTGCGGACGCGGTTCGGAAGGAATTGCTGCTGGCGCGTCA
>JBEKYE010000099.1:0-13165 GCA_049511275.1 Bryobacteraceae bacterium | reverse complement strand
CCGATACGTGGAGGTGTACGTGCGCGACACGGGCATCGGCATCCCGGCCGCCGAGTTGCCGCGCCTGTTCGAGCGCTTCTACCGGGTGGACAAGGCGCGCTCGCGCGAGCTGGGCGGCACTGGCCTCGGGCTCTCCATCGTCAAGCACTTGGTGGCGGCGCACAACGGGGTGACGCGCGTGGAAAGCCGGGCTGGAGAAGGTTCGACATTCTACTTCACGCTGCCGGCGGAAGAATCCGCACTCCGGCCGAAAGAGCTTAATCCAGAATTCACGGCCTCTTAACGAATTCGTAACCGAGGCGCTGATAGGTTGATAACTAGAAGCGGCGCCTAGGGAATCGTTATGAAAAAAATCCTCCTGATTGAAGACGATGCGGACTTATTTTCGCTGTTGAAGTACAACCTGGAGAAGGAAGGCTTCTCGCTCAGCGGATTGCAGACCGGCAAGGGGGCCATCGAGCTGTGCCGGCAGGTGCGGCCGGACCTGATCCTGCTGGACATCATGCTGCCGGATTCGGACGGCCTGGACATCTGCAAGGGCATCCGCAAAACGCCGGAACTGGCGGCCATTCCGATCATTTTCCTGACGGCGCGGGCCTCGGAGACGGACCGCATCGTGGGGCTGGAACTGGGCGCCAACGACTACGTGGTGAAGCCGTTCTTCGTGCGGGAGCTGATTGCGCGGATCAAGCTGCAGTTCCGCAGCCAGTCGGCGCCGACGCGCGTGCTGGAGGCGGCCGGGCTGGAGCTCGATCCGACCAGCCGGCAGGTTCGTCTGCAGGGCGCTCCGCTGGCCCTGACGGCTACCGAGTTCCGCCTGCTGGAGTTCATGATGAGCCGGCCGGGGGTGGTCTTCAGCCGCGAGCAACTGCTGAATTCGGTGTGGGGGCAGGACCGGGCGATTACCGACCGGGCGGTGGACGTCTACGTTCTGCGGCTGCGGCAAAAGGTGGAGCAGGATCCGGCCAACCCCATCATGATCCACTCGGTGCGCGGCTTCGGGTATACGTTCGAGCCAAGGCGGGCGATGGCGGGGGCCGGGTAGGGGGCAAACCGGCCCGGCTGCGCCCGGCTGCATCGATTCACAATCGATGCGCAGGATGGCATCCCGCCGCACATCAGCCTGGATTTCAGGATTAGTCGAACTTGACCATGTCGCCCGATAGCGGGAGCTGCTTTTCGCGCTTTTCGTACTGCTTGTCTTTGCCGCGGACCGCGAACGATTCGAGCAGGTAGGGCACACCTTCGGATGCGAGCGGCGAGTTTCCATCGCTCACATGAAAGTGGAGATGCGGCTCGGTGGAGTTGCCGGAGTTGCCTACCAGCGCGAGCACCTGGCCGCGGGTGACGCGGTCGCCCACCTTCACCCGCAGGCTGCCGGGCTGGAGATGCGCATAGAAGGCGTAGCGGCCCTGGCCGAGATCGAGAATGATGTGGTTGCCGCCGATGGTCTCAATGGTCATGGGAACCGCGCGCGAGTTTTCGCCGGGCACGTTTTGTGGAATGCCGTCCTTGGTGGTGACCACCACGGCGTCGGCTACGGCAAGCACTTCGGATCCATAGGCGTGGTAGCTCTTGTTGTCCTTGCGATCGCCAGTGTAGGTCTGGCTGTTGGAGCCTACTTGCACCCAGTCGATGGCGAATCGTTGCGCGATGTGGGCGCTGCCGCCAATCGGGATCAAAGCTCTGCGGTGAGCCGACTCGTTTTGCGGACCGTTCGCGGCAAGCCAGCCTTCGCCGCGCAGGGGCGGGCCGAGCACCGGCAGGGGTGCAGTCGAGACGGCGACCTCGGCGCCTTCGAAAGTCCGGTTATCGAAGGTCAGCTTGTGGCGGATTTTCGCGGGGACGGCGGCGTTACCGGCCAGGGTCACCCAGACATAGGCAAGGCCGTTCGAGCCGGCGGCGATGTGGGTCGAGGTCTTCATCATGCGGTCCAGATCGTGGCCTGAGAAGCTGGCGAGCGGCCCATCGCCGAGGACGTCGACCTGCTTCAGGTTGATCTCCGCCGGGCTGGAGTTGGCGATGCGCAGTTCATACACCAGGTGGGTCTTGCCGCCGCCCGGAAAGGCCGTGGGCGCGATGGGGATTTCGACATCGACCTCGTGTCCGGGTTTGGGAGCAACCCCGGCTTGGTTTTCGCGCGTGAACACCAGTGGGAGTGGCTTGCCTTGCGTCCATGTTCCGGTCAGCGTGGAATGGCCCGCATCGAACTTGCCGTCGTAGGTACCCTTGACGGCCTTGAACTCGAGGTGGACAGAATCGCCATCAACGCGAATCGTATCGGCCGGAATGAGCGTGCCTTGATCGACGCTGTTGAACTTGCCGGTGTAACCGTCGCCGGACTTCTCCACGGTGAGCAAGAGGCCCAGATCAGCCACACCGGTGTTGAGGCTGCCGCGCCAGGATCCGTCCAGACCGGGCGGGGGCGTTGGTTGGGGAAAGAAAGCGAACATGGCGACCATGCACCAAAGGGAAGGGCTTGTCACGTTTCATAGGATCTCACAGGCGCGGCGCAGGCGGTCCAGCACGCCGGCCCACTCGGGCGTTTCGGGCGGTTGCTCCACGGCGATCCAATCGAGATGCCGGGCGTCCAGGCGGTGCAGCGTTGCGTACAGAGCGGCGGCATAGCCGAGCGGATCGGGCGGCATTTCGTGCCCGAGGCGGAGAAGCGCGCCGCGGCCGGCGGGCGGAGGCTGGCCGGGAGACAAGAGGAAGAGCGGCGTGGCGGGGCGGTAATGACGCGGGTGCATGCCGGGCGAAGCGTGCGGGCCAGAAGTGGGGGCGGTGGCGATCCGGATGGGGCCGACCAGCGCTTCGAGTTCCGCCACGGGAATCACGCCGGGACGCAGCAGCGCGGGAGCTTCCACCAGAGAGAGCACCGTGGATTCGATGCCCACGCGCGCGGGCCCGCCGTCGAGCGAGTAGTCGGCGAGCGATTCCGGCACGTGCGCGGCGGCGGTGGGGGAAAGCTCGGTAAAGCGGTTGGCGCTGGGCGCGGCGATGGGGACTCCGGCGGCGCGGATGAGAGCGAGCGCCAGCGGGTGCGCGGGCATGCGCAGGCCCACGGTGGCGAGACCGGCGGTCACGATATCGGGGATGCAGGGTTGCTTGGGGAGCACCAGGGTGAGCGGACCGGGCCAGTAGCGCCCAGCGAGCAAGGCGGCGGCCGGCGGCCATTGGGACACGAGCGCGCGCGCCATGCCGATGGAATCCACGTGCACGATCAGCGGGCTGGAGCGCGGGCGGCCTTTGGCGGCGAAGATGCGCGCCACGGCTTGGGCATCCAGAGCATTGGCGCCGAGGCCATAGACGGTTTCGGTGGGGAAGGCCACCAGGCGGCCGGCGCGGATCAACGCGGCTGCGCGCTCCACGCTCACTCGAGTGGCTCGTCTTTGTCGTCGCCGGCGATCTTGCCGGTCTTGCGCCACACCAGGTAGGCGTGAATGAGCGGCTCGAGATCGCCTTCGAGCACGCGGTCCACGTCGCCGAGGGAGAGCTTGCTGCGCAGGTCTTTGACCAGGCGATAGGGCGCCAGAACGTAGTTGCGGATCTGGCTGCCGAAATTGATTTCGAGCTTGGTGTCCTCGGTTTTGCGGGTCTCCTCGCGCTTCTTTTCGAGTTCGCGCTCGTACAGGCGCGCGCGGAGCTGTTTCATGGCGGTCTCGCGGTTCTTGTGCTGCGAGCGCTCATTCTGGCACTGCACCACGATGCCGGAAGGGAAGTGCGTGATGCGCACCGCCGAATCCGTCATGTTGACGTGCTGGCCGCCGGCGCCGGAGGAGCGGAAAGTATCGATGCGGAGATCGTCCAGCTTGACGTCGATCTTGATCTCGTCGTCCACCTGGGGATAAACGAAGACCGAGGCGAACGAGGTATGGCGGCGCGCGTTGGAGTCGAAGGGGGAGATGCGCACCAGGCGGTGGACGCCGATTTCGGATTGCAGCAAGCCGTAGGCGTTGTCGCCGTTGATCTCGAAGGTGACGGACTTGATGCCGGCGCCTTCGCCCTCCAGGCGATCGGTGACCACCACCTGGAATCCGGCGCGCTCGGCCCAGCGGAGGTACATGCGGAGAAGCATCTCGGCCCAGTCCTGGCTTTCGGTGCCGCCGGCGCCGGGATGAATGGTCATGATGGCGCTGCGCCCGTCGTTTTCGCCGGAGAGCAGCATGGCGGTTTCGAGACGCTCAAGCAACTCGCCGTAGGTTTGGAGATCGCGCTCGATATCGGGCAGGACCTTTTCGCCTTCACGCGCCAGCTCGAACATGGTATCGAGGTCGTCGGTCAGGGTGCGGATGCGCTCATCGTTGCCGATGGCCTCTTCCAGGCGCTTGCGATCCTGCATCACTTTTTGGCTTTTTTCGGGCTGGCTCCAGAAGTCGGGGGCGGAGATTTGTTTCTCGGATTGCGCTAGTTTTTGTTTCTGAGCGGGGGCGTCAAAGATACCTCCGCACAGCCAGGGCCTGGTCGCGGAGGGGCTGATAGGCGCGTTCTAACTCGTCGAATGTCATGGGGGTTCAATTCAATTCTAACAAATAGCCGGCTTTGCCGACATTGCGGGCGCGCGTGCGGCCGATTTCGATATTGGCGCCTTCGGCCTCATGGATGTGGCCGCAGAAGAAATACGCGGGCTGGTGTTTTTGGATGAATTCGAGAACCGAGCGCGAGCCGGCGTGCAGGCCCGGGCGGACCTGGTCGAGCGCGGTGCCGTAGGGCGGAGCGTGGCAGACCAGAACCAGCGGTGAGAACGCCGCGAAAGGCTGCAAGTGTTCGGCGATCTGAGGCTCGCTGTATTCGCTGGGAGTGTTGAAGGGCGTGGGGTTGGAGTAACCGAGGCCGGCGACGTGCCAGCGGCCGAGTTGCAGATGGCCGTCGTGGAAATAGTGGAGGCCATGGCGCGCGCAGAGCTCGACGATTTTGTCCGCCGACTCATGATTGCCGGGCAGCACGTAGACCTGGTCGCCGCGGCGCTCGAGAATCTGGCCGTAGCGGTCGATGCCTTTGTTCCAGGTGCACTGATCGCCGGCGGCGATGTAGAGGTCGGCTTCGATGGAGAGCAGTTCTTCGAGACGCTTCCAATCGTTGTGGATGTCGGAGAAGAGGAGGATTTTCATGGCCGGGCCTACCTCAGGGGATTTTGCCAGTCGAGCGCCGGGAAACGAGCGAAGTCGGCGTCGCATGAGCAGAGTTGGGCATTCTGCTCGATGGCCAGAGCGGCGAGATGTGCGTCGGAAGTGAGATTGCCCGCAGTTCCGAGCGGCGCAAGAAGGGTGCGCAAGATGGAAAGATGGCGCGGACCGGGCGCGACGAGCCGGGCGGTTGGCTCAGCGAGCCAGGACTCGATCAAGTCAAAGGCCTCGTCCGGCGCCAGGGGCTGTCGAAAGAGACCCGGCCGCGTGGTGAGCCGTAGGAATGCCAGGATTACGTTCCAAGCGAAAGCCACGGGTTCATCGCCCGTGAGAGAGCGCTCCAGACATGCCTTGGCCTTGGCATGTAGCGGCGTGTCGCGGTTGACGGCGTAAAGGAGCAGGTTGGCGTCGAGGATTTTCATTTGCGGAGGGAAAGCTTGCGGACGAGTTCTTCATCCTCGATGGCATCGGCGGCGGCCAGGGCCTTATCCCAGCGGAAGTGCTGTTCCGAACCGAGCGAGTAGGTTCTTTGAACGAAGCGGCGCCTGCGGCGCGCGGCGGGCAGAAGGCCGGAGCGGACTGCGTCGTTGAGCGCCTGCTTGAAGGAAATGCCACGCTGCCGCATGGCGTCTTCCAGGATGCGTTGGACGTCCGCATCAAGCGTGACTGTAGTTCGCATACTAGCATCATAGCATCATTTGCCATGCTGTCATGATGCGGATGTGGGGCCTGCTATGCTACCTCTTTGATCTTCTGGTACTGGTTTTTCGCCGGGCCGGCGCTGTTGCTGGCAATTCTCTCGCTGCGCGGCGAGCGCAAACGCGCGGACTACGTAGCGCGGCGGCTCTCCGAAACATGCGAGCAGTGGCCGCCGGCCACCGTCATCGTGCCGGTGAAGGGCCAGGACGAGGGGCTGCGCGAGAACCTGGCGGCGCTGGCGGCGCTGGATTATCCGGATTACGAGTTGCTGGTGGTGGCGCATGCGGCGTCCGACATTCCGCCGGGAGTGCTGCCGCACAAGTGCAGGGTGGTGCTGGCGCACGGCGACGATGCGGAGACGGGCGAAAAGGTACAGAACCTGGCGATGGCGGTGCGGGAGGCCAGCAAGCGGACGGAAATCCTGGCATTCGCCGATTCCGACGGGCGCGTGACGCGCAGATGGCTGCGCGCGCTGGCGGCGCCGCTGAAGGAAAAAGGCGTGGGCGCTTCCACCGGCTACCGCTGGTTCACGCCGGTGCCGCCGACGTTCTGGAGCCTGATGCGCGGGGTCTGGGATGCAACGGCGGGCGGGCGGCTGGGGCCGGGCGACAACCGCTTCGCCTGGGGCGGCGCCATGGCGATCCGCAAAGAAGTGTTCTACGACGCGTGCGTGCCGGACTATTGGAAGGGCACGGTGAGCGACGATTACGCGCTGAGCGCGGCGGTGCGGAGGACGGGTCTAACGATCGCGTATGCTCCCGGCGCCCTGGTGCCGTGCTACGAACCTATCGGCGTGGGCCGGTTCTTCGGCTGGATGCGCCGGCAAATGACGGTCACGCGCGTTTACGACGCGCGCCTGTGGTGGCCGGCGCTGATGGCGCACCTATTTTATTGCGGCGGGATGGCGGCGTCGGCGGTTGCCTCGATTCGCGGAAACCGGCTGGCGGAGTGGGCGCTGGTCGCGCAGCTTTCACCGGGAATGTTGAAGGGGCTGAACCGGGCGACGCTGGCGAAGGCCGCGCTGCCGGAATGCGAAGCGTGGTTCCAAAGGCACCTGTGGGTGCACGCGATCTGGACGCCACTGGCAACCTGGGTGTGGCTGGTGGCGCTGCTGTCGTCGGCGTTTGGGAACAGCATCGAGTGGCGGGGAAAGCGCTATAAACTGCGGCGCCGGTCTACTCGGTGAAGGCCATGCCGGCGAAGCTGACGACGCTCGCTTCGTCGATGTTCCATTGCTCGTAACGCAAGAGGCGGCCGCGGGCTTTGGGCGCGATCTTCAGGAAGGTGTAGAAGGGCGAAGAGCCGCACCACTTGAGGTCGTCGTGATTCTGCTGCACCAGGTCCCAGAAGGCGGCGGCGTCGGCGGCATTGATGCACTGGATGCGCTGGGCGTCGCGCGCGCCGACTTCGGTCATCCGGCCCTGATTGGCGGCGGCTTCGAAGGGGTCCTGGTAGCGCGCGCCCATGTGGGCCATGTCGACGCCGAGGACGAAGAAGAGGCGGTCGCCTTCGCGTTCGCGCAATTCGGCGAGAGCATCGAGGAAGCGCTGCACCTGGCCGGAATCCTCGGGGCTACCGCCCTGGTAAATGCTGCGGGCGTAGGAGCCGCACAGAATGGGCAGGATGCGCACCTGGGGACCCATGGTGTGCTGCAGGAAGATGGTCTGGAACTCGACGGTATGTTCGAAGGAGTGGCAGTAATCTTCCATTTCCACCGCGCCGCCGCCGCGCTGGGCGAGCCAATCGACCAGGCGCGTATCGGTTTGGCAGTCGCCGAGGGGCGTGCGGAAGGGCTTGCGCGTGAGGCCGAATTTATCGGGCTGGCCGTAGTGCGAGGTGGCGAGGATGACGAAGGTGCGGTAGCGGTGTTCGGGGCGCAGCATGCGATACGCGGACTGGTAGGATTGCCATCCGCCTTCGGGGCTGACGTGCGGGGCGGCGATGGCGAAGAGATTGCCGCCGGCGCCGTCGGGGGTCGCAGCGGCATCGGCCGTCATGTATTCCTGCATGGTTTCGCGAAGTTCGGCGGCGTCGCCGGGATAAGCGGAACCGACGTGAGCGGGCTCCCGGATGGGGCACTCGGCGAAAGCCCGGCGCTTGGCATCACGCATCTGCTCGAAGGTTTCGTCTTCCAGAAATCCGGCGGCGCTGAGGGTTTCCATGAGGTGCCGCGCGATCTGTTCCACCTCCAGGCTGCCGGTGAGGCGCACCAGCACGGCGCGCAGATCGAGCTCGGTCTGGGCGCCGTCGAACGAGCGGAGGCATTCCACCAGCATGGGAGGAACGATCAGCATGGCGTCGGAGAACTTGTAGGGATCGCGCACGAACAGGCCGGGATTGTCCGGGGAGGGAGACGGCATGAAATCGAGGGTCGGGCGCAGACGGGGCAGTGGCTGAGACAAGTCTCATGGTAGCTCAGATTCCTTGCAGGCCATTCCGAGAATCGGAAGTTTGGGAGTCAGGAGTCGAAGAAGCCGTAATTCAGATGGGTGTGCGACATAGAAGTGGAGTTCGGTGGTTGGTCCTGATACAAAGCAGAATCGAATGAAGCCTAGCGTAGCTCTACGCTCAGATTCGCGCGAATTTACAAGGAATGGAGAGTTTCGCCATTTCTGTGTCGCACACCCATGCAGATTGACATGCACTCAATTCCAGCGGACAATAAACCGATACCGCTTCCAGGTCCGGAGTGCGCCGGAAGTCGGCAGCCGCGACTGGAACGGAGGATTCATGAAACGGAAGCTCCGGATTGTATTAGTCGGCCTGACGGTTTCGGCCGGCATGACGTGGGCTGGAACGCTGGATACCAACCCCGCGGATTTCCCAACCACCATAAACTGGTGCCAATTCACAGGGGCCTGCCCGGGCGCCGGATCGTTCCCGACTCCCACTGCGTGGGTTTCATCGGGCTCCGACACGGGGTGGGTAGGGCTAAATGCGACCGGTCAAAATTTCGAAACCCGCCAGCAGGGCAGTAGCTGGAACGGCAATTTCGCCAGCGGGATGGGCTTGGTTTACAATGGCGGGTCCGACGGCTCAGGCCACACCCCGACCGACGTCGTGCTGCTTTTTAATCAAGCCGAATACGGGGCGGGGGCATATGTCGAGTCGGGCGAATACGGTGCGTTCACGGCCACGATTACGCTGTATGACAGCAGCGATGCTGTGATCGACTCCTTTGTGGAGGCCGGCGACAGCGAGAATGACCCCGGCACCGCAATTTTCATAGGCGCATATGACCCGACCGCGGATGTTTGGGCCGTGGGCTTCAACATATTGAATGCTGACCAGGTCGACGATGTTGGCATCGGCACGGCTGGCCTGATGGACAGCCCCCCGGCAACCACTCCCGAACCGGCTTCGGTGCTATTGATCGCTCCCGCGCTTCTGGGACTGGCTGCCTTTGGCCGCAAACGGATCCTGAACTCGCAAAGCGGGAATCACTAGCTCGGGGCGCCGGTTGGGTTGCCGTGGGTTAATCCGACTTCCGGCTTCTGACTCCCGCCTTCCAAATGCCGCAGGACTTCAAGGGCGAAGCCCTTGCCCGGCTTTTCCCAGTGCGCGGTATTTGCGGAGCAATTCATAGAGGACGATGCCGCCGGCGGTGGCAACGTTCAGCGAGTGTTTGAGGCCGAGCATGGGGATGCGCACGTGGGTGTCGGAGAGCGCGGAGACCGCGGGGCGGATGCCTTCGACTTCGTGGCCGAAGACCACGCAGACGGGGAAGCGCGGCGCCCAGTCGAAGAGGTCGACGGCGTGCATGGAAGTTTCCACGGCGGCGATCTCGTAGCCGCGCTCGCGGAGGCCGTGGAGAAGGGGAAAGGGCTCCCAGGAATGCTCCCAGGCCACCGTTTCTTCGGCGCCCAGGGCGGTCTTCGAGATGGCGCGCTTGGGCGGGCGGCCGGTAATGCCGCACAGGTAGAGCTTCTCGACGGCGGCGGCGTCGGCGGTGCGGAAGAACGCGCCGACATTGTAGAGGCTGCGCACGTTGTCGAGGAGCACGGCCGCGGGCAGGTGCGCGATCCGCTCATATGGGGCGCCCGCGGCGGTTGCCTGGAATGGGATGCGGTCCATGATGATAAACTAATATGTTTCGTGGGTATGTTGTCGATCGTCATCCCGATTCACAACGAAGAACACTCCATTCTGCCGCTGTACGACCGGCTGAGCGTGGTGCTCGAGCAGGTGCAACGTCCCTACGAAATCCTGTTCGTGGACGATGCTTCGAACGACCGCAGCTTCGAGCTGCTGTCGAACCTGGTGGAGACCGACGGCCATCTGAAAGTGATCCGGCTGCGGCGCAATTTCGGGCAGACGGCGGCGCTATCGGCGGGATTCCACGAAGCCAAGGGCGACATCATTGTGGCCATGGACGGCGACCTGCAACATGCGCCCGAAGATATTCCGGCGCTGCTGCAGAAGATAGACGAAGGCTTCGATATCGCCAGCGGGTGGCGCCAACACCGCGTGGACAACGCCATCATGCGCAAGATTCCTTCGCACATCGCGAACTGGCTGATGGCCAAAGCATCCGGGGTGGATCTGCGGGATTTCGGCACGACGTTCAAGGCTTATCGCGCCGAGGTGCTGAAGGACGTGAACCTGTACGGCGAGTTGCACCGCTTCATTCCGGCGCTGGCGAGTTTCTATGGCGCGCGGATTGCCGAAGTGCCGATTCGCAGCACGCAGCGGGTGGCGGGCGACTCGCATTATGGGATCGGGCGCACGTTCCGGGTGATGTTCGATATTCTGACCATCAAGTTCCTGCTGAAGTATTTCACGCGGCCGATGCATTTCTTCGGGCTGCTGGGACTGTGCGGCACCATCTCCGGCGGCGGCATCATGGTGTGGCTGGCGGTGGAGAAGCTGCTGTGGCGGCAGGACATCGTGACCGAGCACGGCCCCATCATGGTGGCGGGCGCGTTGTTGCTGCTGGCCGGCCTGATGATGTTCTCCACCGGGTTGATCGGCGAAATGATGATGCGGACCTACTTTGAGAGCCAGGACCGGCGCATTTACGCGGTGCGCGAGATTCTGACGCGGAAGCAGCGCGGCGTCCCCGGCGGCACGCGCTAGCGCAGTGCGTCCGACCCGTGGCGGGGCATGTTTCAGCTTGCCCTGAACCGGCTGTCAGGCCCGCTCCGCGCATCCTCCAGCAACAGGCGTTTTTTGCTACTGTGTTGACTACTTCACCTTGGAAAAGACACTCGTCACCGAAGGCCGCCTGACCCGGCAAGCGGGAAACCAGCTCGCCAAGGCCAGTGATCGCGACGGCGACCCATTGAAGTGCGGCATAATGCCGAACCGGTGGCCGATCAGTTGGACGCCCAGGACCGCCAGGTCCAATTCCAACAGGAGGTACAGGAATCGGTGAACACCTTCCCGGTTCTCCTCGGCGCTCTGTGCGTTTACGCCATTGCTTACCGATACTACAGCGCGTTCATTGCGGCGAAGGCCCTGGTGCTGGACGACCGCCGTCCCACGCCGGGGCACACCTTCGCGGACGGTCACAACTACGTGGCCTCGCCCAAATGGGTGCTCTTCGGCCACCACTTCGCCGCCATTGCCGGAGCGGGCCCGCTGGTGGGGCCCACGCTGGCCGCGCAGTTCGGGTTTGCCCCCGGGTTCCTGTGGCTGCTGGTTGGCGCCGTGCTGGCCGGCTGCGTTCAGGATTTCACCGTTCTGGTGGCCTCCATCCGCCACCGCGGCCGGTCGCTCGCCGAAATCGCCCGCACCGAGATCAGCCCCTTCGCCGGCCTGGTGGCGATGATCGCCGTGCTCTTTATCCTCCTGGTTACGCTGGCCGGTCTGGGAATCGTGGTGGTGAATGCGCTGGCGAACAGTCCGTGGGGCGTGTTTACCATCGGCTCCACCATTCCCATCGCCCTGATGATGGGGATCTGGATGTTCAAGAGCCACTCCGGAAAAATCGCCGTCACCGGCCCGAGTATCTTTGGCGTGGTGCTGCTGATCTCGGCGGTAATCGGCGGCCACTGGTTTTCGCAGACCGGCTCGGCCAGCGCGCTCACCTTTACGCCGCACCAGATCACGTGGCTCATGATGGCCTATGGCTTTATCGCCTCGGTGCTGCCGGTTTGGCTGCTGCTCGCACCGCGCGATTACCTTTCCACCTACGTGAAGCTGGGAACCATCGCGATCCTCATCGTGGGCGTCTTCATCGTCCATCCCGATATCCGCTTTCCGGCATTCACCCAGTTCATCCATGGCGGCGGCCCCATCATCAAAGGCAAGCTGTTCCCGTTCCTCTTCGTGACCATCGCCTGCGGCGCTATCTCCGGCTTCCACTCGCTGGTGTCCTCGGGAACCACGCCCAAGATGGTCGACAAAGAGACCGACGCGCGCTTCATCGGCTATGGCGCCATGCTCTGCGAGTCGCTGGTGGGCCTGCTGGCGCTGGTCGCCGCCACCTCCATGTACCCCGGCGATTATTTCGCCATCAACACCGCACCCGATGTCTTCGCCAAACTCGGCCTGCACACCGTGAATCTGGATATGTTCTCGCGGGAAGTGGGTGAAAAGCTGGCGGGGCGCACTGGCGGCGCGGTTTCCCTGGCCGTCGGCATGGCCCAGATCTTCAAGGCACTGCCCGGCATGGACCGCCTGATGGCGTATTGGTACCACTACGCCATCATGTTCGAAGCGCTCTTCATTCTCACCACGGTGGACGCCGGAACGCGCGTTGCCCGCTACGTCCTGCAAGAGCTGATGGGCCGCGTGCACAAGCCCTTCGCCAGCAGCGCCTGGCTTCCCGGCAACCTGGTGGCGACAACGCTGGTGGTGAGCGGCTGGGGATATCTGATTTACACGGGGAGTATCTCTACCATCTGGCCGCTATTCGGCACCGGTAACCAGTTACTCGCCACCATCGCACTGGCTGTAACTACGACCTTTCTGATCAACATGGGAAAGGCCAAGTACGCGCTGATTACGACGCTTCCCATGTGTTTTGTCGGCGTGACCACGCTTACGGCCGGAGTCCTGTCCATCAAGAACATCTTCTGGCCGCTCACGTCCAAGCCCGGGCAGGTGTTCACGGGCTACCTGGATTCGATATTGATGGGCATCTTCATCGTTGGCGTGGTGCTGGTGGTCTTCGACGCGGTCCGGCGGTGGATTGCCGTCTCGAAGGGCGCCGCGCCGCCCGCGGAAGCCTTTGGCCCGCCGGTGTCGGCCGCGGGCGAAATCAAGATGGGTTGCTGCTAGTGTCATGACCGCTTAGAAAGGTACTTTCGATAACTCAGAGTTCGCCTGGCGTCTTTGCGGCTGAACTGCCAGTTGATTTTGGTGCGCTTCTCGTTCACCGTGGCGTTCCAGGCTCG
>JBEKYE010000098.1:0-13217 GCA_049511275.1 Bryobacteraceae bacterium | reverse complement strand
TAGTCCGCCTCGGTAATCCACCAGGTAATAGCCCTTGGCGCTGGCATTAGCTTCCACCCATGCCGGGCAGCCTTGCGCGCCCTTGAGCGGCCAGTCAAACCTGGCTTCCGTCATCACCGCGCATTCGCCCGGGCTGTTTGCGGCGCCATACCGGATGCACATCGGGATGCTCCAGACCTGGCTGGACGCCCCCTTCGATCCGGTCGGAAGGAATCGCGACTGCTCCAGGTGCAGCGCCGGAGGTTTCTGCGCGCAATCGAGCTCCACCGAAACCAACGGCGTCCCCGCCTGGTTCAGAAACGTCGAGAAGGCCTTGGCGACATCCTTCTTGCTGGCCGAGCTGAGGGAATCCAGAAAGTCGGCGGCTGTCGAGTTCTTAAATGCGTACCGGTTGAGATAGCTCTGCACGCCTTGGCGAAACTCCTCCGCGCCCATCCAGTTTTCGAACATGCCGATCACCGCCGCGCCCTTCTGATAAGTGATGCCGTCGAAAGCGTTGCTGATGTCGTCCTTGGTTTGGATCTCCTGGCGGATCTTGCGCGCCGTAATCAGGCTGTCCTCCGCCTCAGCGCCCAACTTCGAGTTCACATCCTCGACGCGCGTCTTCCATTCCGGTTTCCACTCGGCGATCAGCTTCGATTCCATCCACGTGGCGAAGGCTTCATTCAGCCAGATGTCGTCCCACCACGCCGTGGTCACCAGGTCGCCGAACCACTGGTGCGAAAGCTCGTGCGCCGCCGTGATGGCATACCCGCGTTGCCGCCGGATGGTGTCGCTGGCGGGCTTCGCCAGAATGCTGTTCTGACCGTACGTCACCATCCCCGCGTTCTCCATCGCCCCGAAGCCCACGGTCACGGGGACCGCCACCTGGTCCGCCTTCTCGTACGGGTACGGAATGCCGAAGTACTGTTCCAGGCGCGTCAGGATGGTCGCGGTTACCTCCGCGGCATATTTCGCTTCGCCGGCCCTGCCTTTTGGCGTGACGATGCGAACCGGGACTCGGTTCTTTCCCGCAAAACCGGCGTCGACGAACTCGAACGGCCCGACGGCCAACGCCACCAGATAGCTGGGCAGCGGTTTGGTCTCCCGGAAGACATAGGTCTTCCCGCCGTTTTCACTCTTCTCCGAGGCTACCGGCGTGTTGCTGACGGCCGCATCCTGCGCGGGAACGTGGAGCGTGAGTTGCCAGGGCGTCTTGTAGGACGGCTCGTCGAAGCCTGGGAACGCGTCGCGCGCGTCGGTGGCCTCGAACTGCGTGAAGATGTAGTCGCTTTCCCCGTCTCTGGTGCGAAAGATCCCCGAAGTGTCTCCGTGACGCACCGTGCCCTGGTAGCGGATCTTGATCTCGGCTGGCCCCGCGGGAATGGCGGAGGGGAACTGCAGCCCCACAAAGTCGCTTCCCCCCGCGACGGGCTGCGCCTGCCAGGTCTTGCCGCCGGAGGCTGCCGAGGCCTCCTCGACCGCGATCTGATTGGCGTTGAGCCAGATGGTCTGCGCCGGCTGTTTCAAGTTCACTTCGATCGAGATCACGCCGCTAAAACTGTCCTTGGCGGGATCGAGCGTCAACTCCACGCGGTAGCGGGCCGGCGCCACGTCCTGTACTTCCGAGAGCCGCAACTTGGGTGGTTGGCCGGCCGCGAAGGCGCCGCCGCAAAGCGCCGCCAGAAGCGGCAGGAGCATGGGAATCCGAGGACCTGGTGAATATGGCATTTTCGAACCTCTTTGTGTCATCTTACCCCACCCTGCGATAATGGTTGTTCCTTATGAAAGTCGAAGTGGTTCTCACCGAGGCGGATATCGCCCAGGAATTCGCCGAGGCCATCGAGGCGCGCGATCTGCCCGAAAAGTTCTTCTTCTGGTTCCCGCGCTCGGCCGCCGAATGGGCCGCGCTGACGGGACACGCCGAACTCTACGGCGGGCTGTGGGAGACCTGGAAGGAACTGGCGGCCAACGCCGGCGCGCTGGCCAAGCACTTCCCACGGCGCGTTCCGGTGATCAGCTTCGGCGCCGGCGACGGCGCCCGCGACCGCATGGTGATGGCCGCCCTCAAGAACGCGGGCTGCGAGTGTCTCTACTTCCCCGTGGATGCCAGCCAGGCCATGCTCGAACTGGCCTGCGCCGGCGCCGACGACGAAGATATCGAGACCGTCGGCATTAAGGCCGATATCTCCAGCCCCATCCACCTGGTCTATGCCGCCGATGCCGCCGAACCGCCCCGCCTCTTCATCCTCAGCGGCAATACCATGGGCTCCTTCGATCCGCTGGCCGAAATCCGCTACGTCGCCCAGTGCATGAAGCCCGAAGACTTGCTGATCATCGACGGCGAAATCCACCACGAGCAACTTTCCATGGCCCGCCGCGACAACCCCGCCGCCCGCCAGTTCATTTCCACCCTGCTCAACGGCGTGGGCATTCGCGATAACGACGGCGAAGTCCGCTTCCAGTTGAAGCGGGACGCCCGCCGCAACGGCCTGCACCTCATCGTGCGCTCTTTCCGCGCCGCGCGCGATCTCTCCGCCACCGTCGCCGGCCAGGAGATTCCGCTGCAGCGCGGGGAGCACATCGGCCTCAATTTCCAGTACACCTACACGCCCGAAGCCTTTCGCTGGCTCCTCACCGAGCATGGCGGCCTGGAAATGCTGGAGGAACATCGCAGCGCCGACGGGCGATTCCTGACCGCCGTCTGCAGACGCGGGTAAACAGCTCTGATCCGAGCCGCGACCGTCAGGGAGCGATTGCCCGCAGAATATGAAAGTGGTTTCGCGAAACGCGTACTGAACCAAGTGAAGAGAAGCCGCCGGGGCTCACCCGGCACCGGTTCGGCGTCTGGCATCTTGCCGAACCGGATTCCCGGATGTCGCGCATCGACGCGTGAGGCACTCTTTGTTCCGGCGTACGGGCTGCAGCAGGCTTACAACCCCTGCCGAAATCTCATAGCAGACGTCTTGCGCCTGATCTGAAACTACAACGCCGGTACTCACAGAACAAGATTGGCAAAGGATAGCGTGCTCCCATCGATGGATGGTGACCATCCGGACTCTGCGCGCCTACTCGCCGTAGTTGATTTCCGTTTGCCTTGCCGAAATGCCCGAGTAAATCAAAAGGATCGCCGCCACCGCCAGCAGTCCAGGCACGGCGATCCACAGGGGCGTCGGGTCGGACTCCACCACCATCACCGAGAACGGCGGCGGCACCGGGACTTCCACCGGGCACAGGCTCTTCAGGTAGAAAATGATGCTGATCTTCTTCAGCAGCGCCGGCAGGAACGGATTCAGGTTCTCCCACACAAAAACCACCGCCGCCGGGATCAGCGGATTGCGAAACAACAACCCGCACATCAGGAATACCGCTCCGTAGCCCACGCATCCGAGCGCCGCCACCAGCATGTAGCTGCCAAGCTGGCTCAGGCCCGGGCCGTGGTACAGGTAGTCGCTCCACGCCGGGCCGAAGTGCCGGCTCAGCGTCAGGAACGCCGCCGCCGTGCTGCCCACAAACAACGTCAGGGCCACCGCCAGGCCCGCCAGGTATTTGCCCGCCACCAGCAGTTCCCGCCGCATGGGCGTCAGGAAGTAATAGTGCAGCGTCTTCTCCAGCATCTCCCCGCGGAAGAGGTTGGAGAAAATCCCCATGCAGCCGAAAAAGATGGTGGCGCGCAGGTAGAAGAACAGGAACAGGGCCGCGAACACAATGCTGTCCTCACCCAGCGTATGGTGATGTTCGGCGCCCTGGCGGAGTTCGAACAGCCAGTGCAGCAGGGTGATCGCCACCGGCCCGATGGCCAGGCAGTAGATCCACCAGCCGCGCTTGGAGAAGAAAGTCTTCTTCAGTTCCAGCCGCAGGACCGCGCCGATCTGCCGCAGCCATAGAGGGCTCATACCGTGCCTCCGTCGGCGCCGATCAGGTACTGGTACACCGAGTTCACGTCGTCGTCGGCCGGCGCCACCGATTCCACTTCCAGGCCGGATTCCAGCACCACGCGGTTGAGCAGCAGATAAAAACTGTCGGCATCGTTGGTGCGCAGCAGCAGGCCCTTGCGGTCGTTGCTGATCTTGGCCTCCACCATGTGGCGGTCCTGGAACAGGCGCGCCGCCAGGCCGCCCGGGTTGTCGCAGCGCACCAGAATCTGCATGGGCTGCTCCTTCACCTCGCTGCGGACGCCCTGGATCTCCCCTTCCGCCACCACGTAGCCCTGGCTCAGGAGGATCACCTGGTCGGAAATCTGGTCCACTTCGTGCAGGATGTGGCTGGATACGATGACGTACCGCCCCTTTGCGCCCCACTCGCGGAACAGCGCGATGGTTTCGGCGCGCGCCATGGGGTCCAGGCCGTTGAGCGGCTCGTCCAGCACCAGCACTTGAGGGTCGTGCGCGATGGCCTGCGCCAGCTTGATGCGCTGCCGCATACCTTTGCTATAGGCTCCTACCTGGCGATTCCCGGCCGGCGTCATGTTCACGCGCTCCAGCGCGGCGGCGGTTTTTTCTTCGCACTCGGCGTGGCTCATCCCGTGCATGCGCAGGAACCAATAGATGAACTGGTGTCCGGTGAGGCCCTTGGGGAATGCGTCGAATTGCGTGCAGTAACCGGCCATGCGGCAGAGCCGCTCGGGATGGTCGGGCGCGACGCCCAGCACGCTGATCTCGCCTTGGGTCGGCCGGATCAGCCCGGTCATGAGATTCATCAGCGTCGTCTTGCCCGATCCATTGGGGCCCACCAGGCTGGTGATGCCCGGCGGAATCGACAGGCTGACGTTGTTGATGCCCAGCACTTCCCCATAGAAGCGCGACACGTTGGTGAAGGTGATTTGCGTTTGGCTCATCGCACCACCTCCACTCCGCGGATCTTACGGGCCAGCATGTAGAGGCAGATCAGGCAGAGCACGCCGAGCGCCATCCAGCAGCACCATAGCGGAATCCCCTCGCCTGCCGTCACGCGGAAGAAGACCGCGCCGTTGGTGGTCTTCTTGGAGCCCTCGAAGAGCTGCACCCAGACCGAGCCCACCAGGTGGCTGATATTGAACAGGCTGCCCCACTTGGTGCGCTGCACGCCGTTGATCACGGCGCCGAAGGCCGCCGCCACGAAGAACACCCCGAACATCAGCCCGCCCGCCGCCGGCTTCCACTTCACCCAGGCGGAGAGCGCCAGCGCCAGCAGCGCCAGAATCAGAATCCAGATCCACGCGCTGAAAAATGTGCCGGAAGCCAGGCGCGCATTGTCCCGCATCCACTGCCAGCCTTCCAGGTAGCCCTGCAGGCCGAAGCACAACAGGCCCGGCACCCAGGTCATCAGCGACATCAGCACCGCCAGCACCGACATCTTGCCGAGCACGTACTCCACGCGCGAAAACGGCCGCGCCAGGTAGAGCGAAAGAGCGTTGTTGGCCAGGTCCGGCGAGATCTGCCCGGGCCCCACGAACGCCGCCAGGAACAGCGCCAGCATGCTCTGCCAGCCGAGCAGGTTCATGAAGAACGTCACGTTGATCGAGATCAGGCTGCGCGCGCCCTGCACGCCCAGCAACCCCAGCGCGCTGGCATTGTGCTGCACGTAGATGATGAGCGCGCAGATCAGCGGGTAAATGAAGCTGCCGATGAAGAACAGCGAGAGGAATCGCGAGCTGCGCAGATCCGCCAGCGCGTACCGCGGAATCACCAGGAATCGCAACCAGGAAGACGTCAGCTCGCCTTCATACGGCCGGTACGTTTTTTTATAGACGGCCATTAGGCGCCTCCATGGCTTTGAGGAAAATGTCTTCGAGCGAATCGCGCTTGCGATTGAGCCGGCGGATCTGCACGTTCTGATCGGCCGCGATCTCGTAGAGCCGCCGCACTTCCAGGCCATCCGGCAGGACCAGCTTCACGCGGCCCTGCGCTCCCGGTGCGGTCTCGCAGCCCAGCTTCTCCACCGCCTCCAGAAAGTCGCCGTTGTTTTCGCCGCGCGTCTCCAGTTCCAGGAACCGGCGGTTGGCCCGGCGCTCTTCCTCCAGGTTGCAGAACGCCGCCACGTTGCCGTCCTTGAGAATCAGGACCTGGTCGCAGCAGTCTTCCACGTCGCGCAGCAGGTGCGAAGAGAGCAGCAGGTGCAGATCGCCGCGGTCGCGGATTTCCTGGATGAGCTGGATCATGCGGGCGCGCGCCGGCGGGTCTAGGCCATTGGTCGGCTCGTCCAGAAAGAGCAACTTGGGGCCGTGCGCGATGGCCTGCGCCAGCTTGGCCGCCTGCTTCATCCCCAGCGAATAAGTGCCCACGGCGCGGTACCGCACTTCGCCCAGGCCGACGTAAAAAAAGGCTTCATGGGCCCGTTCCAGCGCGTGCGCGGCCGGCAGCCCGGCCAGCTCCGCCATCAGCCTGACGAAGTGCACGCCGCTCATGCCCGCCACGAAAGAATCGTTTTCCGGCATGTAGCCGATCAGCGAGCGCACCGCCCGCGCCTGCGTCCGGATATCGTGGCCCAGGATGCGCGCCGTGCCGGCGGAAGGCTTGTGGAAGCCCAGCAGCGTGTTGATCAGCGTCGATTTCCCGGCGCCGTTCGGCCCCAGCAACCCCACTGACCTTCCGGTGAGCGCCGCGTTCAGCCTCTTGAGGATGACGCGATTCCCGAAGCGCACCTCCAGGCCGTCGAGCTCGATTACCGGATCCATCACTTTGAAGGATACGGTATCCTCGGCGCGCGTGTTCCGAACATTTGGTTGATGGGCAGTCCCGCCATGCCGGGCAGGTTGCCGCTCATCAGGTTCGTCAGCGTGTTGCCGAGCACGTCCCCGTTGGCCGTCATGGTGATGCGGTCGGGTTCGCCGTAAACCGCGTAAAGCGCCGGTTTGACGTCGTTCAAACCTTGCAGCGGATTCCCGCGGCCGGCGGCGCCCTGCGGCAGGAAGGCCCCGGCCAGCGCGGCAAACGGCGCCAGCGTGGTCCCCAGGTTTTGGTAAATCACCGCCGAGAAGTTCACGTGCTGGTCGCGCGGCGTCAATTCCAGGAACCGCGCCGAATGCTTGATGGAAGTGCCGGCCGTCTTCACTTGCAGGGCATGCGCCACCAGGGCGCGCGTCGGACCGGCGATCAGGTAACCCTGGTCGAAAGTGTAGTGCGCTTCGAGCAGCGGGCTGGGATTGGCCGCCGCGATCATGTAGTAAGTGTGGCCCTCGAAGCTCTCCTGGGCGGTGCGCAGCGGTGGCTCGCCGGCCTTGGCGGCTTCGTTGTTATGGGCCTCGACGAGCTTCTGCAAAGTCGCCTGGAAACGCGCGGGCGAGTAAACTTCGGCCACCAGCTTCCACGACGGCACCGGCATCACCGCGCCGTCGACGGCCACCGCAAACTCGCCGCCCAGGCTGGCGGAAAGTTCTTTGCGGACATCGAAGCCGGCCTCGCGGCCTTCGGCGGCGAGCGACTTCTGCGCGACGTCGAGCGATCCCTGCCGCGCCGCCAGTGCGGAATCCACAATGGCCTCGGAACTCTTCACCACGAAGCCCAGCACTACCGTGGCGTCCGGCGACACATAGTCCAGCGAGCCCATCGGCGAAGGCTCGGCCAGCAGGGCGGCCATCCCGGTGCGCGGGCCATCGAAGCCCAGCGTCGCGCTCGCCACCATCTGGCCGGCGGCCTGCTTGGACTCGGCCAGAAAATAACGCGCGCCCTCAAACGGCGTCTGCATCCGCGAAAGATCGGCGCACACCAGCAGGCCCGCGCCCTGGCGGTAGGATTCCGCGATGTGCTCATAGAGCGGCGTGGAGGCAAAGCCCGAATCCATCTGCGCGGCGATGGCTTCCACCGCGCCGGGTTCCCCAACCAGCAGCAGGCCCTTGCGCGATTCGACTTCGAGCGGCAGTCCCTTCTTCTTAAGGAACTCCGCCAGGCCCTCGCGCCGCGGCTCCGCCAGCACCACCGGCGCCGGCACGCCCGCCACGCTCACGATATCGATTTCGTCGCCCAGGTAATCGCTCGCCTGGCGCAGAGTTTCGATCGCCGCGCCCAGGCCGTTGCCGTGCCCGGCCCACCATGCCTGCAACTCGGGACTCGACGCCAGCTTCTTCCCCACCGTCGATTGCGCATCGGCCAGGTATTGCGAAAGGTTCGGAATGCTGACGTAGAGCACCGTCCCGGCCGGCAGCCGTCCCAGCAGCGTGCTGGAATACCGCAGCGCCGGCATCCGTAACTGGCCCAGGCTGTTGCGAAGGTCGGTCAGTTGTTTCAGCAGCTTGTCGCGGTTGCGGCTCCAGGAGATATCATCGCGGATGGATTCCGGTTCCACCGTATCGCCCGTGACGGTCTGGTCGCCCGCATGCAAAATCTTCTCCCGGTTGTCTTGGGTGACGCGGACTTCGCCTTCCACCACCGAAACACGCGACCCCTTGAGGCCCGCCGTAACGCCGAACAGCGTGCCGGTCACCGCCACGCGGCAATCGGCGGTTTCCAGATAGAGGTGGCCGCTCGGCCGGTGCGCGGCCTGAACGATTACGCTGCCGCGCCCCAGGTGCACCGTCACATCGCCGCCTGAAACGGTGGTGTACAGGCTCGACCGTTCCCGCATTTCCACCACCGACCCGTCGCGCAGTTCCAGCATCGCGTCGGAATCCTTGGCGGTGCGCAGTTCCGCGCCGCCGGGCAGGTCCTGACCCTTGATCAACGGCTGGATGCCATTGGCGGAAACTACGAAGAGCGTCCCGTTGACGGTCTGCACGATAGCCCGGCCGCCGCGGCCGCCCGATTGGTTGACCATCACCCACACCGACACACCCGCCGCCGCCAGCACCACCGCGGCCGCCGCCCACCGCATGGAGGGCATGGAATGGAGGGCCGGGCGCGGCGCCACCCTCCGGACGATCATCGGCACTACCTTGCCTTCAAACACGTGGCGGCAGGCCACGCACTGGTTGAGATGGTCTTTGAGCAGCAGGGCGCGCCCTTCCGTCAGCCGGCCGGCGCGGTAGTCCGGGATCAGCGACTGGAAGTCGGCGCAGCCGCGAATATGCCCGGCGGGCGCGATCTTCGCCCAGACGCGGCCGGCGGCGGCTTCGATCGCCGCCGGATCGATATTCTCATCGCGGATTTCCACCACGGCCCGCTCCAGGGCGGGATCCATGGGATTGAATTCGGGGGTCATGCCACTCCTCCCATATAGGCTCGGTATTCCTTTTCCAGGCGGTCCCGCGTGCGCGATAAGGTCACCGCTACAGTCCCCGGCGTGGTCGAAAGCAGACGCGCAATTTCGGGATTGTTCTTGCCTTCAAAGAAACGGAGCATAAACATTTCGGCGATCCTGGGATTGAGCCGGGCCAGGGCGCCGCGCAGCCACTCGCGGATTTCGCCGGAATGGTGCTGCCGCTCCGGGTTCCGGTGGACTGGCTCGGCCAGCACCGGCTCCATTTCGTCCAGCGGCACGTTGCGGATATTCTGCCGGGACCGCACCAGGTCGAGCGCCGCATTCACCGCCGCGCGGTGCAGAAAGCTTGCCATGTTGCCCACCGGTTCCGCTCCGGGATCGCGTTTCAGCAGCCGCAGGAACACGGTCTGCAACACGTCTTCGGCGTCGCCGGCGTTGCCGCTGACCCGGTAGGCCGCGCGAAACACCAGAGCGTGGTGCTCCCGAAAGGCCCGCTCCAGATCGGCGGCGGAAAGTTGGGCCGGTTCTTGCTCAGCAGCCATTAGCGCTTTCATCCTACCAGGCTCATCTATTTACTGGACGGGTGATGAGTCCGCGAATTAGCCCGATTCCTCATCGGCTTCGGGTGCGGCGCGAGATGCGGCCGGACTGACAGGCCGGGAGACTTGTCCTACTCGACCCAAAAAAAGCCCCGCGCCTAGGGTGGCGTGGGGCATGAAGTTCTACTGCAATCTGTCTCGGAGGATGACAGACCGGTGTCGATTCTAGCATCAGCTAGCCCTCAAAGCAATGCAGTAACGAGAGAATCGGTACCTATTTGGCGGCAAAAGCTAACGTAACTCGTCCATAACCTGGTCCAAAACAGCACGCGACGGCCGAACTCTGGCTTCCGGCAGCGTAGCCACTGGCTCATCTGTTAGATTTAGTAGTTCTAGGAAGGTTGGTCTAGCGGTGTTGAGGTACAGAACTCCCGTCAGGATCTCTCCCTTGGCTTCGGCCTCTTCCAGCGCCGTGAGCGACTTCAAGCGGTCGGTCGGATCGAAATCCCGTTGCAGCTTGCGAATGCGCAGGTGCGAGCCATCGTGCATCTGCACGTCCACCACTTCGCCTTCCGGTATATCCACCGAAATATCGTCGAACGAAGGGACAAAGTCCAGTTCCTGCAATATTTCTTCGTGCTCCTTCACGTAGGCGTAACTTTTGGTCGAGCCCTCGTGATCGTTGAAAGTGACGCACGGCGAGATGACGTCGATCACCGAAAGGCCGCGATGGGCGATGGCGGTCTTGAGGATGGCAGTGAGCTGTCTCTTATCGCCGCTGAAGGAGCGGGCCACAAAGGTGGCGCCCCATTTCATAGCCAGCGCGCAGCAATCGAACGGTGGCAGCTCGTTGGGAGTCCCGGATTTCAGGGTCGAGCCCAAATCCGCGGTGGCCGAGAACTGGCCCTTGGTCAGCCCATATACGCCATTGTCTTCAATCACGTAAATCATCGGTACGTTGCGGCGGATGAGGTGCATGAACTGGCCGAGCCCGATGGAGGCGGTGTCGCCGTCGCCAGAGACCCCGATGCCGAGAAGCGTGTGGTTGGCCAGCAGAGCGCCGGTGGCGATGGCCGGCATGCGGCCATGGACCGCGTTGAAGCCGTGCGACAGGCCAAGGAAATAAGCCGGTGATTTCGAAGAGCAACCGATACCGGAGAACTTGGCGACCGTATAGGGATTAATCCCCAGCTCGTAGAAACTTTCTATGAGGCGCTCGGAGATGGAATTGTGGCCGCAGCCGGCGCACAAGGTGGTCTTGGCGCCCTTATACTGCAACACTTCGAGGCCAATGTGGTTGACCTTCTTGGGCGGGGGAGTAACCGTGGTGCTCATCTATTTGCCCTCCTCTCGGACGATGTGGTCGGTAACCGTGCGCGCGTCCAGCGGCAGGCCGCCGTAATATCGCAAGCTGCGCAGTTTGGCGATCAGCTCGGCATCCAGCTCCAGGCGCATCAGACCCAGCAACTGGCCGTCGCGATTCTGGTCCACCACGTAGACGCGGTCGTGGCGGCGAATGAAGTCCAGAAGCTGCCCGGTGAAGGGGTACGCCCGGAGCCGCAGATAGCTGGCTTCGATGCCGTACTCGGCCTTCAACTGATCGCAGCTTTCGCGCACTGCGGGATCCGAAGTGCCCCAGGCCACGAAGCCGATCTGGGCTTTTTCGGCCATCGAAACCACCGGTTCGGGAACGTATTGGCGCATGACTTCGAACTTGTGGGCCAGCCGGTCCATGTTGTGGATATAGTCGTCCTCGCGCTCGGTGTATTGGGCCTTTTCGTTGTGGCCGCTGCCCCGCGTAAAGTACGAAGCCTTGGGATGATTGGTGCCGGGAAGCGTGCGCCAGCCCACGCCATCGCCATCCACATCTTTGTACCGGGCGAAGCCGCCCAGCCGGTCGAGGTCTTCGGCGGTGAGGATCTTGCCGCGATGGATGGGCTCTTCGGGGTAGGGGAACGGGTCGGCCATCCAGTTATTCATGCCGAGGTCGAGATCGGTCATGACGAAGACCGGCGTCTGGAACTTCTCGGCGAAATCGAAAGCCTCAAGGCTCATCGAAAAACACTCTTCCGGCGAACACGGGAAGAACATCGGGTGCCTGGTGTCGCCGTGGGAGAGCAGCGCGGTGGTAATCAGGTCGCCCTGCTGGGTGCGCGTGGGCAGCCCGGTGGACGGGCCGACGCGCTCCACGTCGTAAACCACGGTGGGGCATTCGGCGTAATAGCCCAGCCCGATGAACTCCGACATCAGTGAGATGCCCGGGCCGGCCGTAGCCGTCATGGAACGGGCGCCCGCCCAGCCGGCGCCCAGCGCCATGCCAATGGACGCCAGCTCATCTTCGGCCTGCACGATGGCATAGGTGGCCTTGCCGGTATCGGGATCGTGGCGGAAGCGCTTGGCGTAACCGATCAGGGTCTCCACCAGCGACGACGACGGCGTGATGGGATACCAGGTCACCACCGTGACGCCCGCGAACATCGCGCCCAGGGCGCAGGCCGCATTGCCGTCGATGATGATCTTGCCGGCGGTCGCGTTCATGCGCTCGGCCCGGTAAGGAATGCCATCGGCGAACGTGCCGGCGGCGAATTCGAAGCCGGCTTTGGCGGCGCCCCAGTTGAGATCGACGGCTTTGGCTTTGCGCTCGCCGAACTGCTTCCGGAGCGCCTTGTAGACCTCTTCCATATCGATCGCGAGCAGCCGCGCGACCACGCCGTCGTAGATCATGTTGCGGACCAGTTTGCGCAGCTTGGCGTTGGGACAGACCGGAGCAACCAGTTTGTCGAACGGGACGGGGAAGAAGTGCAGGTCGCTGCGCAGTTCGTTGAGCTTGAGCGGCTCGTCGTAGATCACGGCCGCGCCGCCGTCCAGGTTCAGGACGTCTTCGCGCGCCGTTTCGGGATTCATGGCGACGAGGATGTCGATTTCCTTGCGGCGGCCGATGTAGCCGTACTTGCTGGCGCGGATGGTGAACCAGGTCGGCAGGCCGGCGATGTTCGAGGGGAACATGTTCTTCCCCGAAACCGGAATGCCCATCTGGAACAGCGAGCGCATGAGAACGCTGTTGGCAGTCTGGCTGCCCGACCCGTTCACGGTGGCTACCTGAATACTGAAGTCGTTGACGACCGGCTGGCTCGGTTGGCCCGGCTGAGATTCCACCGGGGACACTTCTAAAGTTGACATCGATCGGGAATCCTTCTGAAGGGAGTGTGGCCCAAAATCACGTGCTTCTCAATTATATGCGAATTTTGGGTGTTGGTTCAGGTTGACGGACCGTAGCCGATCCGAACCGCTTCTAAAAGTCGCCGGCGAACCTCGGCGTAACTGGCGTAGGCGTTGTTCTCGCGAACGCGTTGCTCCACTATGTCTGAGCGAAATTGAATCGATGCGGAGTCGGGGAGGCATTGGCCGAACAATTCGCACATCCGATCGGCCTCGTGCACATAGTGCTTAAGCGTTTCCCAACACTGTGCGTGCAGTTCTGCAAATTGTTTTGAATTCATTCCGTTACCTTCACAGTATATTATGGGCCTCCAAGCTAAACCACTATCCGAATTCCCGGGGGTGCGACATGAAAGTGAATGGCAT
>JBEKYE010000097.1:0-13231 GCA_049511275.1 Bryobacteraceae bacterium | reverse complement strand
GATGCGAAGGGGCTCTGGAAGGCATGCCCCGAGATCCCATTGCCGAGATGGGGCAGGGTGTTCGCGAGGAATGCGCCCCCGAAGAAGTAGGCCACGTAGTGGTACCAGCGCATGGTTGCTCCCTTCCGGCTGCCAGACTAATCGTAGCAGGCCGCAGGAGTCCGCCGCACTTTGGCGCGTGCTTCGGGCAGAGCCGCGACTTGTTGCACGACCGTAGGGGAGCGTTAGCTCGCTCCTCCCACATCATCGGACCCGTGTCCTCATTGGCCGTAAGGCCGCTGGGCGGTGGCCGGCGGGTCCGGCGGAAGATCGAATTTGGCGAAGGGGTCGGGATGCGCGGGATCGAACGGCGGCGTGTCGAACAGGTATTTCACGAGCGGCAATTGGCTTTGCCGGATGCCTTCGACGATGCACCTGGCCAGTTCGTAGCTGCCGTAATCGGAGTGGTGGGTGCTGTCCTTGCCGGCGAAGGCGAGATGCGCGTCGGCGGGGCCGATCGCTTCGTACAAAAGCTTGCTCATGGCGTTCAAATCGATGAGCGTGACGTTTTCTTCCCTGGCGGCTTGACGGACGGCTTCGGGATAATCGCCAAGGCTGTTGGTGATTTTGCCGGCGTCGTCGAAGGTGAGGCGATTCATGGAAGTCACCAGCACGGGAATGGCGTCGTGCCGGCGGGCCTCGGCGACGAATTCCTTGAGGTCGGTCTTATAGCTGGTGAATGCGCCGATGCCTTCGCCTTTTTCCTTCTGGTCGTTGTGGCCCATCTGAATGAACAGGTAATCGCCGGGCTTGATGAGGCTCATCACTTTGGCCAGCCGCTGTTCGCCGATGAAGCCGCGGAGCGATTCGCCGGATTCGCCGTGATTGGCGACGGCGATATCGGGCTTGAAGAAGCGAGTCAGCATCTGGCCCCAACTGTTGTAGGGCTCGACCGGCTGGTCGGTGGAGGTGGAGTCGCCGGCGATATAGATGGTGGGGATGCCGTCGACCTTTTCGATCTCCAGGCCGCAAACGGCGGGATGGACATCGGAGAATTCGAGCGTGATGCGGCTGTCCCAGGCGCGCGCTTCGGAGGTCTTCTCGCGATCCTTAAGGCGGACCTCGCCGCCGCCGGGGATCTGCGGGGTGCGGACGTTGACGATGAAAGATTGGGTTTCGAACTTGCCGGGCGCGAGGCGAACGCGCTCCAGCATGAGGCGGCGCAGTTCGGCCTTGACGGTGGTGACGGACTCGGCCTCGCGATCGCCGAGCGTGACGATAACTCTGTAGTTGCCCTCTTCGGGCACTTTGACGGAGAAGTAGAAGGGAGTGTCGCTGGTGATGAAATCGTCGCGGAGCGGGTCGCCGCCGCCGCGATGGACCGCGCTGAGCCTGGCGCCCGGTTCGAAGCCGTAGCCGAGGTCGCCGGAATACATGGTGGTGGCCTGGACTTGTGTATAGCCGGGCACGGCAGCGGCGGCGCCGAAATTGAACTTGAGAGCGGGAGCCGGAGTTTGCGCAGCCGCGATGGCGGCGAACAGCACGGGGACGGAGAACGCCACGGGTCTGAGCGGCATGAGCCTTCCTTCATCATACGCGAGCGGCGCGGGGCGATTTTGCGTTTTCCGATGCTATACTTTGGGCGGATCATGATCAAATTGTCGATTGCGATTTTGACGGTGGCAGCGGCGCATGGCGCGGAGTTCCGGGTGAGCGATTACGGAGCCAGGGGCGATGGGAAGAGCAACGACACGGTAGCGATACAGAAGACCATCGACGCGGCGGCGAAAACCGGCGGCACGATTGTGCTGAAGCCGGGAGTCTATCTGACGGGCTCGTTGTTTTTGAAATCGGGCACGACTCTGCGGGTGGACGAAGGCGTGGAGATCCGCGGGGTCGAGGACCTGGCGGGATACCCGTTGATGCAGACGCGCGTGGCGGGGATCGAAATGAAATGGCCGGCGGCGCTGATCAACGTATACGAGCAGACGGGCGTGAAGATTTCCGGCAAGGGGACGATCGACGGGGACGGCAAGATCTGGTGGGACAAATACTGGAAGCTGCGGCGCGAGGACTATGAACCGCGGGGGCTGCGATGGGCGGCGGACTACGACTGCCAGAGGCCGCGGCTGATCCAGATTTACAAATCGTCGGACGTGGATCTAAGCGGGCTGACGCTGAACCGCTCGGGATTCTGGACGGTACATATCTGCTATTCGAAGAACGTGACCGTGGATGGGGTGACGATCCGCAATAATATCGGCGGCAGAGGGCCGAGCACGGACGGGATCGATATCGACTCTTCGTCAAACGTGCTGGTGGAACACTGCGACATCGATTGCAACGACGACGCCATCTGCCTGAAGGCGGGGCGGGACGCCGACGGATTGCGGGTGAACCGGCCGACCGAGAAAGTGATCATTCGGGACAACACGGTGCGCGGCGGAGCGGCGGGCGTCACGGTGGGCAGCGAGACTTCCGGCGGCATCCGCGACGTGGAAGCGTACCGCATTCACGTTTTGCCGGGCGTGCCCAACGGAGTGTTGTTCAAATCGGCCAGCACGCGGGGCGGCACCACCGAGAACATCGTGATTCACGATATGGACACGCAGGGAGTGAATACGCCGGTGAGTATCACGCTGAACTGGAACCCGAGCTACAGTTACGCGACACTGCCGGCGGGGATGACGGACGTGCCGGACTACTGGAAAGTGCTGCTGACGCCGGTGCCGCCGGAGAAGGGGATGCCGCATTTCCGCAACGTGCATATCTCCGGCATCAAGTCGACGGGCGCGCAGCGGGCGTTTTCGGTGAGCTCCTACAAGGATTCGCCGCTGCGGGATTTTACGTTCGAGGATCTGGACATCGAAGCGAAGACGGCGGGGAGCATACAGAACGCGGAAAACTGGACGTTTAAGAACATCAATATTCGGACGATGGATGGGAGTACGGTGACGGTGAAGGACAGCAAGGGAGTGACAGGGCTGCCCGAAGGGAAGTAGGTGCGAAGGCCGGGGCGCCCACAGGATCCCCGGCCACGCCGGAAGCGGCTCGCGGACTACTTTCGAACGGCTACGAATGTCCCGGATTGCACCTCGCTCGCCATGGCGCCGCGAATCTGGCCGGAAGATTCCAGCTTGCCCTGGTACTTGACGGTGATGTCGGGCCGGACGGGCGGATGAAAGAAGAACTGCACCTGATCGCCAACCACGGTGCCTTCCACTTTCCAATGCTTGTCGCCGAAGACGCCTTCCAACCTGCCGCCGGTTTGCATGAAGCTGACCATCGGCGTGTCCACCTCTTTGCCGTTCTTGTCGTGATACTCGATCTGCCAGGTGCCCGACAAATTGACCTTCTGTTCCGTCTGCGCGAAGGCCACCAAGGCTGTAAATGCGCACACGAGTAGCGTATAGAGTAACTTCTTCATTGGTTTCTCCTCCCTGAATGAGTGGCCTTAGCCACCTAACTTTGCGAACGTGTGGTGATAGAACGCGCTCAGTGTGAGCGGGTTCTGAAGGGCCCAAAGCAGCCCGAAAAAGATCGCTCCTGCGCTGGCGAGCGCCGCCACCGGAATCACCAAGGCGGCGCGGGTGAGCCGGCGCGGCACGGCAATGAACAACAACTCGGCCAAGGCGTAATACCAGGCGGCAATCATGGCAGTCCACCGCTTTTCATGCAAAGCATCGGCGATCTGGAGCGCAAACGTGTCGGCCATTTCTGCTTCCCAACGGCGCCGTATTTCGTCCGGGTACAGGAGTGTCAATAGACGATAAACTTTTGCGCTGAGTGAAATGAGTGAAGTCATGGCTTCACCTGCCCCAGCCGCAGACGCGTGGCGCGGGCTTTGCGCACCAGGGACTCGACGCGCACCAACTCGGTTTCCAGCAGAGCGCGTCCGCTTCGGGCCAGGCGGTAATTCCGACGGCGGCTGTCCTCGCCCTGCGCGCCCGACACTTCATCCACAAGGCCTGACTCCAGAAGACGCTGCAAGGTTGTGTAGAGAGTCGCCGGGCCCATACGAAAGCTGCCATCGGAGAGGCTCTGCGTTTCCTGCATGATGGCGTATCCGTGCTTTTCTCCGCCGGCAAGAGCGAACAGGGTGAAGAAGACCGCTGGCGTGAGCGGCGGTTCGAGTGCGTTGGACATAGATCAGTTATAGATATATCACTGACTGATAGATACGTCAAGGGGAAAATGTTCACTGGCCGAAAAAAGCCCGGTCCAATTCGCGGGTGACATCTGCGGACAAGGGCTGCAAGGTTCCGAGGGCGCGGCAGTTGATGAGGGCCTCCGCTGTGGATTCCAGCACTTCAAGCCGGTCGAAGGCCTCGAGCACGCTGGAACCAGTGACCAGCACGCCGTCGTTTTCCAGAACGAGAGCGGGCTGCTCGGGAGAAAGCAGGCCGGCGAGCGAGGATCCGTCGCCAAACTGGAGACCAAAGGGCGCGCGGCCGACGTGGCGCACCACGACGTAACTTTCCGGGATGGTGCGGGTGTCGAGGGGCGCGCCCGTCACGCTGAAGGCGGTGGCGTTGACGGGATAGGCATTGACCACGGCGCCGACGGCAGGATGGAGTTGGTAAATGGCCGCATGGATGCAGGCGGCGCGGCTGGGCAATTTGCCGGCTTCGGAGCGGCCATCGCGCACCAGCACGAGGTCGCTGGGCGCGAGCGTGCCGCGGTCCACCTGATAAGGCGTGATGACGAAGGAACAGGCATCGATGCGCGCGGAGTAACTGCCTTGCGTGCTGATGAAGAGGCGCTGGCGGTAGGCGCGCCGCACGAACTCGCACAGGCCGCGGCGGACTTCCTTTTCGTGGCTGGAAGAAACGCCGGGCGCGAATTCCTCGAGGCGGCCGGCGCGCTCGTGTTCGAGAGTGAGCTGGAGATCGCTAAGGTAGCGGATCTCGCCACCCAGCAGGCGCGCCTTGATGATGGTCTTGCCGGTGAACTCCAGAGTTTCGAAGCGGCGGAAGGCCTGCTGGAGCGTATCGCCGGCGGTGACCACGCCGTGGTTTTCGAGGATGACGCAGTCGAAGCCCTCGGCGAAGGCGGCGGCCACGCGGGCGCCAAGGGCGGCGCTGCCGGGCAGCTCATAGGGCACGAAGCCGACTTCGCCGCAGACGTGGCGCGCCTGGTGAAAGAGACGCGTGTTGGGCGCCTGATGAACCAGGCTGAAGGCCACCAGCGCGGTGGGATGAGCGTGGACGATGCCGCCGAGCGAGGGCCGGCGGGCGCGGATCTGCTGGTGGATGGGCAGCTCGGAAGAAGGCGTGCGCGTTCCTTCCACGGCGCCGCCGGCGCGGATGCAGACGATATCTTCGCGGCGGAGACTGCCCTTATCGACGCGAGTGGGAGTGATCCAGACATCGCCGTTCTCTTCGCGGATGGAAAGGTTGCCTCCGGAAGTGGTGGTCATGCGATAAAGGTAGATCCGCTCCATGGCCTCGAGGATTTCATCGCGTGGATGCAGGTGAAGAAGCGACATGGGAAGGTCAGGGCCGCGACGACGGCAGGTTTCGGGTTTTGCCAGCGCAAACGCAGTTGGTTATCATGGGGCGGTGCAATCGGGCTGGTTTTTACTAATTATAGCGCCAAAGTAATGGCGAAACAGGCTGTCGGAAGGGGAAAAGCGAGCATCTTCGGTTCCACGTTGCAGAACGCGAGACGGCCCGTCGATTGCGCTTGACGCAGTTGCCAGGGGTCGTGCGAAAGTGGAGCAGTGGCGTCTCATCGATACCTTGCGATTGACCTCGGCGCCGAGAGCGGGCGGGCCATGCTGGCCACGCTTTGCGGCGACCTGCTGGAGTTGCGGGAGTTGCACCGGTTTGCGAATGTCCCGGTACGGCTGCCGGCGGGATTGTATTGGAACACGCTCGGACTGTTTCAGGAAATCAAACAAGGGCTGCGGGCGGCGGCGCGCTCGACGGAGGGCCTCGACGGGGCCGCGATTGACACCTGGGGCGTGGATTTCGGGCTGGTGGGGGCGGATGGAGCGCTGATCGACAATCCGCGCCACTACCGCGATGCGCGCACGGCGGGGATGATGGAGCAGGCTTTCGCGGTGGCGCCGCGGGCGGAGATCTTCGCGCGGACGGGGATCCAGTTCATGGAGCTGAATTCGCTGTATCAGCTCTACGCCACGCGCCGGCAGGCGCCGTGGGTGCTGGAGGCGGCGCAGCGGCTGCTGTTCATGCCGGATTTGTTCAACTATTTCCTGACCGGGGCGATGCGGGCGGAGCGGACGATCTCGAGCACGTCGCAGTTTTACGATCCGGCAGGGAAGCAATTTGCCACTGATTTGTTGCGAAAGCTGGGAATCCCGGCCGGGCTGCCGGCCGACCTAGTGGAGCCGGGCACGCTGCTGGGCGCGCTGCTTCCGGAGGTTGCGGAGGAGTGCGGCCTCGATCGCGGGACGCCGGTGTACACGACGGCCAGCCACGATACAGCCGCGGCCGTGGCGGCGGTCCCGGCGGCGCCGGATTCGCGGTGGTGCTACATCAGCTCGGGGACGTGGTCGCTGATGGGAATGGAACTTCGCCGCCCGCTGATCAACCATGGGTCGCTCACGGCCAACTTCACCAACGAAGTTGGGGTGGAAGGGACCATACGGTTCCTGAAAAACATTCCGGGGCTGTGGCTGCTGCAGGAGTGCCGGCGGGCCTGGGTGCTGGAAGGGAAAGAATACGGCTACGAGGAACTGACGGCGATGGCCGGCGCGGCGCGACCGGCGGAGACGGTGCTGGACCTGGAAGCGTTCTACGCCGCGGGCCAGAGCGCGGAGAAGGTTCGCGAACATTGCCGGAAGACCGGGCAGCAGGCGCCGCGGGACGATGGAGAGGTGTGCCGCGTGATCCTCTACAGCCTGGCGGCGCGGTACCGGGAAGTTCTGAAAACGCTGGAGGATCTGACGGGACGGGCGGTGGATGTGATCCACATTGTGGGCGGCGGCTCGCGCAACCGCATGCTGAACCAGCTCACGGCCGACGTCACAGGCCGGCGGGTGGTGGCCGGACCGGTGGAAGCGACGGCGGCCGGCAACGCACTGGTGCAGGCGATGGGCGCCGGGCAATTGAAATCTTTGGACGAAGTACGCGATGTGGTGCGCCATTCGTTCCAGGTGGAAGAGTTTTTCCCGAAGGGTTGACACGATGAAAACACAATGCCAATCGATTTCGCAAACGATGGTGGCCTGTGCCATGCTGCTGGCGGTCACGGCCCAGGGCTACGCGCAAAAAGAGTTCCAGAACTGGCCGGCGGGGAGTTCTCCGCAGGAGATCGGCAAACGCGTCGCGGAACGGTTTGTCGCGAGCAAGCACTTGCGCGACAACACCATCATTTATCCGGAAACGTGCGCCTGGTACGGGGCGCTGACGTTCGCGCAACTGAGCGGCGACAAGGATTTGACGCGCCGGCTGATTGCGCGGTTCGACCCGCTGCTGACGACCGATGCCGCACTGGTCCCGACACAAAAGCACGTGGATTTTTCGGTGTTTGGCGCGGTTCCGCTGGAAATCTACATCGAGACGAAGGATAAGAAGTATCTGGACCTGGGGAAAACGATCGCCGACCGCCAGTGGGAGGCGCCGGATTCGGGCGGGCTGACCAGCGAGACGCGCTTCTGGATCGACGACATGTTCATGATCACGGCGGTTCAGGTGCAGGCCTACCGCGCCACCGGCGATCCGAAGTACATCGACCGGGCGGCGCTCGAAATGACGGCCTACCTGGATAAGCTGCAACAACCGAACGGCCTTTTCTTCCACGCGCCGGACGTGCCGTTTTATTGGGGCCGGGGCGACGGCTGGGTGGCGGTGGGGATGGCCGAACTGCTGCGTTCCCTGCCGGCGAGACATCCCAAGCGGGCGCGGATTCTGGAAGGCTACACGAAGATGATGGAGTCGCTGTTGCAGTACCAGGGCGCCGATGGAATGTGGAGGCAGCTTATCGACCACCCGGAAGCGTGGGTGGAGACGTCCTCGACGGGCATGTTTACGTTCGCGATGATCACCGGCGTGAAGAACGGGTGGCTGAAGGTGAGCACGTACGGCGAGGCGGCGCGCAAGGCGTGGCTGGGGCTGATTCCCTATATCAACAAGGACGGCGATATTACCAACGTGTGCGAAGGGACGAATAAGAAGAACGACCTGCAGTATTACCTGGATCGCAAGCAAAACACGGGTGACTTACACGGGCAAGCGCCGCTGTTGTGGTGCGCCTCGGCGCTGTTGCGGAAGTAGAAAGTTCATTGGCAGACTGAAGTCTGCCCCACCTTACGTCCGGAGGCGCATACTGAAGTCATGCCTTTGGGCCGGCTTCTCATCGCGTTGGGTCTGGTGCTGCTGGCCGCCGGATTGCTCGTGACCTTCGCCGGACGGCTGCCTTTGCACCTCGGCCGCCTGCCCGGCGATATCCATATCCACGGGCGTAACTCCGATTTCTACTTCCCCCTCACCACCTGCATCCTGCTCAGCCTGGCGCTTACGCTGGTGCTGTGGCTGCTGCGGCGGTAAGCGAGTGCGAGCAAGAGCGCGACCTGGGGGGGCGCGCGCGGGGACGGGGGGCGTCCGCCCCACTGAGCTATTTCAAACGGCCCATCCTGGCCAGCGGCCAGTAGGCAAAGACGGCTTTCCCATAGATCTTGTCACGCGGCACCCAGCCCCAGGCGCGGCTGTCGCTCGAAGAATTGCGGTGGTCACCCAGCACGAAATATTTGCCCGCCGGCACCACCTTCTCGGCCATGCTGGAATAATCCCGATAGTCGTCCTGGATGTAGGGTTCCAGCAGGAGACGGCCATTGACATACACCTGCCCGCGTTCGATGCGCACCCGGTCGCCGGGCAGCCCGATTACCCGCTTGATGTACGACTTGTCCTGGTCCACATCCACCGGCGCCCGGAATACCACGGTGTCCCCACGTTTGATATCTCCCAGTCCGAAACGGTAGGTGAACTTGTTGATAAAAATCCGTTCCTGGTCGTCCAGCCCGGGCGTCATGCTGGTTCCTTCCACCTTCACCGGCTGGTAAATAAAGACGATGGAGACCACCGCGATCAGCACGGAAAAAGCCAGGTCGCGCAGCCACGAGAGGGCGTTCCACACCACGGGCACGGACGAGCGGCGGCGCTCTTCCCGGGGAGTTGCCAGTGGGGTGAGACCGGGTCTGTCGTTATCCTGCATCCCAGACTTCTGCCTCACATTATAGACGTTTCAGGCGGCCGGCTGGTTTGCCGAGCCCGCATTACTTACTTCAGGAGTCCGCCCAAAACCGGCAGCGGCACGGCGCCTTCCTTGAGCGCCCGGTCGTTGAAGCCGGAGATGCTGAAACTCTCCCCACTTGCCTGGCGGTAGTCGTTGCGGACCTGGCTCCAGCCGCGCCAGCCCAGGAAGTACATTGGCAACTGGCAGGAGGAAAGCTTGGCGCGCTGCAGTTTCTCGACGGCTTCCTCGTGCTCCTGGAAGGTCTGTTGCTCCATCAGGTCGAGGGCCTCCTGGTCGGTCATGTCGAGCATTTGCAGCCGCACATCCAGAATGGTGTTAGCCAGTACGCGCAATTCCTCCTTGGCGAAGGTGAGCGCCAGTTCGGGGGAGTGATCCAGAAAGCCTTGCTCGATCATGGTGCGCGTGACGAATTCCGCCCAACCTTCGATGTATGGTCCGTTTCCGAAGACCGAACGCAGCAGGCGCCGAAACGGGGGTTGCACATCGTTGGCCACTTCCATCTGCACGTAATGGCCGGGCATGGCCTCGTGAATGGTCAGCAGCTTCAACTTGTAGAAATTGTATTCGCGCAGCTTGGAATCGGTCCGCTCCTTGGGCCAGTCCGGGGGAATCGGAGTAACCCAATAGAAGGCCCCCAGTTGCGGCTCGAGCGCCGGCGCGGCGTTGAAGCCGCCCACCGAGTACACGCCGCGCATGAATTCCGGCGTGGGAATCACCTGGAGATTGGCGCGCGAAGGCAGCGTCAGCAAATGTTTGTTCTCCACAAAGGCGCGTGCTTCGGCGAGATCCTGCCGCGCGTCATCCATGTAGGATTCGCGCGTCGAGTGGCGCTCGGCAATTTTCGCCAGCACTTCGCCGACCACGCGGTTTTCCCGCGCGTCACCGGCCAGATCGGTGTGTTCCGGGTGCCCGGGAAACATCTGCTTATGCAAGGGCAGGGCTAGCGCCAGCATGTGCTCGCGAACCTGCTTCAACTCCGTCTCCGCCATCAGCAACGCGTTGTCGGCTTCGATTCCGCTTTCCAGCAAGTAACGGAATTTGGTCGGATAGTTCTTGCCGCCCAGCCGCCAACTGTAATCGTCGCGAGGCACCAGGTTTGCCTTAAGGTAATCCTGAAACCGGCGCATGGCCATCAGCGCCGGTTGCGCGGCCCGGGAGTAGATCTCGCGTTGACCCTCCGGCACCCAGATGCGGATGGTCTTGTCCACCAAGTCGATGTTGCCCTGATTCTCTTCCATGGCCACGTTCGCCCAGATGGCCGGAGCGGACGTGATGTTGCTCCTGGCCTGGTCCAAAAACAGAGGAACCGTCTTCAGCCTGGAAATGATGTGGTTGGCGCGCTCGCCCTTGGGGGCGTACTCCAGAACGTACGGCGTGAAAAGAGCGTTGCCCAGCGTTTCCACATAGGTCGCCGGGTTGTGCATGTAGTTGCGGATCTCGTCGAATTCCAGCAGGGCTAGAGAAATCTGGTCTTCCAGAATCTGCCAGTCGGCGCGGTCCTCGGCCGAAAGCTGATCCGACTTGAGCCGCTCCAGACGTTCGCGGAATGCCAGGTAGAAGTTGCGCTGGCGCGCGATGTTCGACGGGCTCAAGTCGTCCAGTAATTCGTCCAGGGTTCGGTCCTGGTATTTGTGCAGCCCCGCGGCGGTGGCAGCCGAAGGCGAAAAGGACAATGTTGTGTAAACAAATTCTTCGGAGAGCGCGGCAAATCGTTCAACCGGCTTCTTGGCGCATCCAGCGGCGGCAAGCATCAGGGATAGAAGTGCAACAAGTTTCGCCATCGTTGCAATTGTACAACCCGTCGCTTTGCGTTCGCTTTGGGAAGAATCCTATCCGAGGGCCATGGGAGCGCGCAACACCCGGCGCAGTATGGGTACGGATACCGGCGTGGCCTGCCGTTCGAGCCGCATCTGCTCGAGTTCCCGGACCACGCGCGTACGCTCTCTGACGGCATGCCGCGTGATGAGCCGTTCCGAGATCAGGCAGCCCCAAAGGAGCGCCACAGAAAGCCCAATCGCAGATAAACCCGGCCCTGTAATTTTGACGATCGGCACTGCTCGCTCCTCCTTTGGCCTGCAAGACTAGCAATCCAGCTACCAGAAAGTACGTTCTTTGTTATCAAACGGATTTGCGCGCCACAGCTGTGACATTGGGGCGCGCAGCGGTCAAAAATTACACGGTGGGGAGGCCGAGGGCCCGCACTTTTGTGGCCGGTCAGTGGCATCCCATACATCGGAAATTGCGTCCGTGACAGAGGGCGCAGGTGGCTTTATCCAGTTGCACTTTTCCGGAACTGTGGGCATCCATGAAATGAGGAATTTCGGTGTGATTGGCCGGGCGCAACTCGGCATCCTGAGCGTGACAATCCCAGCAGGAGAAAGGGGCTTCAATCGCCGTGTGGCAGACCAGGCAGTCGGCCATTTGAGGCAGCGCGGCGCGCGTGACCCGGTCGGACTCTTCCAGACCACGGTGGCAAGCCTGACAGGGATCGCGCGTTCCCAGGCGGGGGCGGATCCACGCGGTTCGATCGCCCGGCGTCTGCAGGTAGTTCTTGTGGTCAATTGCAGCGGCCAGGAACGGCGCGACGTCACCCATCTTCAAGTGCAGGGCATGACTGAAATGGGTCAGGTTGGTGACCGGCGGCGCTTGAATTTCGGCGTCGTCGTGGCATCCCAGACAAACTTCCTTGGCCGGCAACAGGTTGTCTTGAACCTTGGTGCTGCTGGCCGCCGCAGCGTGACAGGTGACGCATGTCATCCCCATCCCGAGGTGCGTGCGATGCGGAAAGGGCGTGGCGCCGCACGCGGCGGCGCACGCAAAACCGATCAGCAGGGACCTTTTCAAACCTCTATTTTCCCGTGTAAGTCAGATGGTAGAGCTTCCCGTTGCCGTCTTCGGAGATCAACAGGCTGCCATCGGGCAATTGCAGTAGTCCCACCGGCCGGCCCCACACGGCGCGCTGGTCGGGCGCAATCATCCAGCCCTTCACCACTTCGGTGATGGGGCCCGAAGGCTTGCCGTTCTGGAACGGGATGAAGGCAACCGATTGGCCGACGCGCATGGAGCGGTTCCACGAACCATGGAAGCAAAGGAATGCTCCGCCCTGATACTCCGCCGGAAACTGCTTGCCCGTATAGAACAGGAAATCGAGCACCGCAACGTGCGCGCCCAGCAGCACATCGGGAACCAGCGTTTTCGAAACCAGATCCGGCGCCAGGCCGGCATTTCGGGGATCTTCATGCGGACCGATGTAGGCGTACGGCCAGCCATAGAAGCCGCCCTGCTGGATGTGCGTGAAGAAGTCCGGCACCAGGTCGTCGCCCAGATCGTCGCGCTCCTGCACCGCGGCCCAAAGGGTGTCGGTGCCCGGATACCAGCGCATACCGATGGGGTTGCGCGTGCCCGCCGCGAAGATGTCGTGCTTCCAGCCGTCCACGCTATAGCGGTTGATGGCCGCCCGCCGCGGGTCTTCGCCCGTCGCCACGTTGGAAGCCGAGCCGACACCCACGTACAGATATTTCCCCGCGCGGTCGAACAGCAGGCTCCGCGTCCAGTGATGCGAGCCCTGGCCCGCCAGCGAAACCACTTCTTCGCCGGGACCGGCGGTCCTGGTCTTGGCGTCGTACTTGTAGCGCTTGACCGAATCGCACTCGCCCACATACAGGTAGCCGTTCAGCATCGCCAACCCGTACGGCTGATTCAATTTCTCGATCAGCTTCTTGCGCTCCTTGCCCTGGAAGACGTAGACGATCCCCGAATTGTTGGGGCCGCGCCCCGAATCGGCCAGCAGGATCTCATTGCCGGGGCCCAGCATCATGGCGCGGGGAGTGGTGAAATCATCGGCCCATTCCTCCACATGGAAACCGGCCGGCACAGTGAGCTTGGCGCCGGCTGGTGGTGGAATCACTTTCGGACCGTTGTTGACGGCCTTGGTGGCATAGGGCGGGGGCAGTTGGGGGGCTTGGGCAGCGTGGAAGAGCACGGCTGCGGCGGCGCACAAGGCCGCGCAAAGAAAGATCCCTCTCAGGTG
>JBEKYE010000096.1:0-13345 GCA_049511275.1 Bryobacteraceae bacterium | reverse complement strand
GGCCCATGAGCGCGCAGGAGTTTCTGAAGTATCTTGCGGCCACCATGAAGCTGCAGTACGTGGCGGACGAGGCGGTTCCAGCCGAGGAGAACGCCAAGGTGCAGAAGGAATGGCGGGACGCCGATGCGGCCTACGCAGGTAGTTACAAGGCGATGAATGCGCAGCCTCCGAAGAACACGGTGGAGCTGGCCCGGGCGATTGTCCGGTCCACCAACGGGACGTTCGCCATGAAGGGCGAGCTTCGTGTCACGGTGACCTGCACGGAGACGGTGTCTCCGGGGATGCAGTCGCTTTCCAAGTGGGCGCCGGGCCATCCTCCGCAGGTTGTCACCGGGCCTCCCTCGACGGTCGACAAATGCACGGCGGGCGTGAGGTACTCTTCCGCTCCGGAGGGTCAGTTTGCGGGGTTGATGCGGCAGTGGGACGCGCCCGGGATGGGGGGTCGCCCGGAGGACGCGTGGGGAAAGGCGTGGATCCAGCGGAACACAGCGCAGATGCAGCAGATGACCGCCGATATGAACCGGGCGGCGACGCAACAGCGGCAGGCGCAGCAGCAGCAGTTCAACCACGACCAGGCGGTGCGGCAGCAGATGCATGAGCAGTTTATGGCCACCATGCAGCGGGGAACGGACATGTCGATGGCGCGGACCCAGGCGAACATGAATGCCAGGAGCACGGCGGCATCGGACTGGGTGGACTACGCGCTCGATCAGCAGACGGTCCGCGACCCGAATACCGGGCAGGTCACCAAGGTGTCGAGCTCGAACAGCTATACATGGCTCGACAGCTCCGGCAAGGTCAGCTACCAGACCAACGACCCAAACGCCAATCCCAACGGTACGTTGCAGGGCAATTGGACCCGCCAGCAGCAGGTCCACGGCGATGGCACCAACAAGTAGAGGCTGAAACCAAATCCATCCCCAGCACGCGCCGCCGCAAAACCGGGACTGCTGCCAATACCCGCCTTTGGAATTGGATAGCTGTCCCCGGTTTGCGCTTCCGGAGACCATGTCTCGATCAATCTGCGGCGCACTTCACTTAATACGTCGCCCCGCCCGTCGCCAGCGGCCCCTGCCGGATCTCCAGGCACCCGCGCCCCGTGGGCAGCATCTTCCCCGGGTTGAGCCTTCCTTGCGGGTCGAACAATCGTTTCAACCGCCCCATCATGTCCAGCGTGTCCGGCGGAAACTGCTTGCTCATCAACTCGTTCTTTTCCATGCCCACGCCGTGCTCGCCCGTGATCGATCCGCCGGCTTCCACGCAGTACCTGAGAATCTCTTCCCCCGCGGCGCGCGCCCGTTCCAGCTCGCCCGGCTTGCGCGCATCGAACAGTATGATCGGGTGCATATTGCCGTCGCCCGCATGGAAGATGTTGCTGATAGTCAGACCGCGCCGTTCGGCCACCTCGCCGATAAACCGCAGCGTCGGCGCGATCTTGGTGCGCGGCACCACCCCATCCTGCACGTAGTAAGTCGGACTTACGCGGCCCACCGCGCCGAAAGCGTTCTTGCGGCCCTTCCACAGCAGCTCGCGCTCTTCCGCGCTCTGCGCCACGCGAAACTCGCGCGCTCCGCACTCCACGCACGCCGCGCGGACCTGCCCCACCTGTTCTTCCACCATCTCCGACGGGCCCTCCAGTTCGATCAGCAGCACCGCTGATGCGTCCATCGGGTAGCCCGCGTGGGTGGCCTCTTCCACCATCCGCAGCATCACCCCGTCCAGCATCTCCACCGCCACCGGTGTAATCGCGCGGGCGGTGATCTCGGCCACCGTGCGTCCGGCGTCTTCGTTGGAATCGTAGACCGCCAGAATGGTTTTGACGGCTTCCGCCTTGTGCATCAGCCGGAGCGTTGCCTTGGTCACCAGCGCCATGGTGCCTTCCGACCCGGTCAGCAGCCCCGTCAGGTCGTACCCCGGCAGGTCGGCTTCCTTGCCGCCGGTCTCCACCACCGTGCCGTCCGCCAGCACCAGTTCCAGGCCCATCACGTGATTGGTGGTCACGCCGTAGGCCAGCGTGTGCGGGCCGCCGGCGTTCTCCGCCACGTTCCCGCCAATCGTGCAGGCGCGCTGGCTGGAAGGGTCCGGCGCGAAGAACAAACCGTCGCGCTCCACCGCCAGAGTGACATCCAGGTTCACCACGCCGGGTTCCACCACCGCGCGCTCGTTTTCCAGGTCCATCTCGACAATCCGGTTCATGCGCGCGAACCCGATCAGGATGCCGCCCTCGCGCGGGATCGCGCCGCCGGATAGCCCGGTGCCGGCTCCCCGCCCCACCACCGGCATCCGGAATTCATCGGCCGTCTTCACGATGGCCGCCACGTCCGCCGTGGTGCGCGGAAACACCACCAGGTCCGGCCGGTGTTTTTCTTGCGAGCCGTCGTATTCGTAGAGCGCCAGATCTTCCGGCCGGTCCAGATAGCCGCGCTTGCCCACCAGCGCCGCGATGCGTTCCCTCAAGCCAGCCGGCGGCATATTTATAGCTTCAGCCCCTTCAAATACTCCCGGAACGGGCCGCCCAGGTCCCGCCGCCGCAGCGCGAATTCCACCGTGGCCTTCAGGAATCCGAGCTTGTCTCCCGCGTCGTAGCGCGTGCCCTCGAAGCGGTAGGCGTAGATCGGCCGCGTGCGCAACAGGTGTTTCAGCGCGTCGGTGAGCTGGAGCTCGCCGCCCGAACCCGGGTCGATGGCCTGCAGCGATTCGAAAATGTCGTGCGTCAGCACGTAGCGCCCGATGATCGCCAGGTTCGACGGCGCCTCCGAAGCCTTGGGCTTCTCCACCAGGTTGCGGATGCGGTAGACCCGGTCGTGCGTGCCGTTGTGCGCCACCGGCTCGGCGTCAATCGCGCCGTAGGCGGAAATGCTCTCGTGCGGCACTTCCATCACCGCCAGCACCGGCCCCCCGAAGAAGCTGTAGATATCCAGCAGTTGCCGCAGGCAAGGCGTTTCCGCCTCGATCACATCGTCGGCCAGCACCACCGCAAACGGCTCCTGCCCCACCAGCGCGGAAGCGCGCAACACCGCATGTCCCAACCCCAGCGCCTCTCTCTGCCGCACGTAGGAGACGTCGATCATGTCGGAGATGCCGCGCACAATCGCCAGCAGCTCCTTCTTGCCGCGCATCTCCAGCAGGTTCTCCAGTTCAAAGCTCACATCGAAGTGATCTTCAATGGCCGTCTTGCCGCGGCCCGTCACGATGATGATGTTCTGGATACCCGAATGGACCGCCTCTTCCACCCCATACTGGATGATGGGCTTGTCCACGATCGGCAGCATTTCCTTGGGTTGAGCCTTGGTGGCGGGAAGAAATCGCGTGCCCAGCCCCGCGGCCGGGAATACAGCCTTGCGCACTTTGGCGGTCATCTCCTCCAGTTTGGTGCCGCCATGGCACCGTTGGCAACTGTTGAATTTGTGTTTCCACGCCGGCTGTGCTATTTATTAATACCTGGGACAACACCAATGGCATACGTAATAGCAGAACCCTGCATCGGCACCAAGGATACCGCCTGCGTCGACGCCTGCCCGGTCGATTGCATTCATCCGAAGAAAGATGAGCCCAACCACGCGGAAGCGGAGTTGCTTTACATCGACCCGGTGGAATGCATCGATTGCGGCGCGTGCGTTCCGGTTTGCCCGGTTTCGGCGATCTTCGCGCTCGACGATCTGCCGGAAAAGTGGAACAGCTTCACGGCCAGGAACGCCGCCTACTACGGCCGGTAAGCAACGGTCAGCTTTCAGCGCTCAGCTCCCAGCGGCCATGGGGCCGCCGCGGCATCGCCCAGCACTTGCGTCCTATATCCAATTGGATATAATCAGAACATGCGGCCCGTGCGCTTCCTCGGCGACTCGCTCAAGTGCCTGCGAGACTTCCCTGAGTCTGCGCGACACGATGCGGGCTATCAGTTGGACAAGGTGCAACGGGGGGAGCAGCCCGAAGATTTCAAGCCGATGGCCGTGATTGGCAAGGGTGTCGAGGAGATTCGCATAACGGACGAGAGCGGCGCTTACCGCGTGATCTATGTGGCACGGCGCGCGGATGCCGTGTATGTGCTGCACGCTTTCCAGAAGAAGACGCAAGCCACCCCGAAGAAGGACATCGACACCGCCAGGAAACGCTTTGCGCAATTACCGAGAGGTGCGAAATGAGCAAACCCGAGAGCTACGCCAGTGTTTGGGACGCCATCGTGGACACGCCAGGGCAGGCGGCGAACCTGCGGGCGCGGGCCGAACTGATGCGGCAGATCGCGGCCTTCGTGAAACGGAAGGGCTGGACGCAGGTCGCGGCGGCAAAGCACTGCGGAGTGACCCAGCCGCGGATCAACGATTTGTTGCGCGGACGTGTCTCGCGCTTCTCGCTGGACGCCTTGGTGAACATCTCGACGGCGCTGGGTTGCCGCGTGCGGGTCCATCTCGAGGCCGCCTGAGCGGGAGAGCGGCAGCAAGTCTTTCAAGGAACCCGCGTTCAACGCGGGCCGAATCTAAAACTGGACAAAAACCCCTCCAATATGGATCTGTTCTTGCTGAGGTCCTTCGTTGGTGTTATCAGCCAAATACTTCCGTCGTCCACTTCTTGATCGTGGGCCTCGGAAAACCGAATGCTAACTTCACTGTTATTCCGCCCCATTTATCATACCGTTCGCTTCTCTTTTCCAGCCCGTGACGCTGCCGATCGCGATTCTTGCGCCATGCCCCACGCCAGCCCTGTCATCAGGATCGACGCGAAGGTGGATTTCGAGCATGAGGCAACTCGATTGACCACCCTCGGAAGAGAGAAAGATGGTGAATCCGTGGAACGGCGCTACGGAATCGGCTCCCCACCCGGTTAAGCCCTGGGGTATGGTCACGCTCAGCTTGTAGTCGTCGTTTCGAATCGCGCCCCGATAGGACACCCCGAATCCCGGTCGCGCTAATGAGATTTGAGAGCACGTCGCAACCCGTTTCGTCGGGGATCCTTGCGCGGCAGCGCCCGCGGTACAAGCCACCATGAAAAGAGCGGTCAAGATTCTCATCGTTTCACCCTTTCATTGAACGCTTGGGAACGTAAGATTGCAATCCTTGAGTAAGCCAGCGACAAGTAAGCCAGCGACAAGTAAGCCAGCGACAAGTAAGCCAGCGACAGACGGAACGTTCCCTGAGCTTGAAAGCTGACACCGGCGACAGCTCCTACGGCCGATACGTCGCAAATGCCGTATCGGTCTCCCACAGTCTTACGAAACTTACGCGCACGCCTTCCCGTGTCTTCAATCCCTGACACACTTCGTCGTAAATGTACTTGGCCATGTTCTCGGCCGACGGGTTGATCTTATCGAACGGCGGAAACTCGTTCAGCCACTGGTGGTCCATGCGGTCCAGCACGCCGTGCACCACGCGTTTCACTTCCACGAAATCCACCAGCAGCCCGATCGAATCCAGCTCCGCGCCTTCCAGCGTCACCTGGCACCGGTAATTGTGGCCGTGCACGTTCTCGCACTTGCCTTTGTAGTTGCGCAGCGCGTGACCGGCCGCGAATGTCTCTTCAATGGTCACTTCAAACATCGAAAAACTTCTCCACGTCTTCCAGCCGGGTCGTGAACCGGTAGTCCGGCAGGCTGTCGAAGAACACCTGCCCGTACCGCTGCTTGGTGATCCGGTTATCCAGCAGCACCAGCACGCCGCGGTCCGTCTTGCTGCGAATCAGCCGTCCGAACCCCTGTTTCAGCGCGATGGCGGCTTGCGGAATCTGGTAATCGTAAAATGGATTCCCGCCCGCCTTGCGAATGCTCTCGATGCGGGCGCTCACCACCGGGTCGTTGGGAACCGCAAAAGGCAGCTTATCAATGATAACGCAGCTCAGTTGCTCGCCCGGCACGTCCACGCCCTGCCAGAAGGAGGACGTCGCGAACAGCACGCAGTTAGGCGTCGCGCGAAACTCGTCCAGCAGCGCGCTGCGCGGCCCGGTGCCCTGCAGCAACGTCGGGTATTCCACTTCGAAAGAGACCGCGTCGTAGATCAGCCGCATCTGCTGGTAGCTGGTGAAGAGCACGAAAGCGCGGCCCCGGCTGTGGTTCAGAATGCGGATCACTTCCTCGCCGGCCGCCCGCGTATAGGCCGGGCTGCGCGGCTCCGCCAGGTGCTGCGGCACGTAAAACAGCGCCTGCTTCTGGTAGTCGAAGTGGCCGCCCACAATCAGCGTGCGCGGGTTCGCGAGCCCCAGCCGCTTCTGCACGTAATCGAATCCGCCGGCCACCGCCAGCGTCGCCGAGGTCAGCACCACCGTATCCACTTTGCTGAACAGCCGCTCGGAGACAATCTCCGCCACTTCGATCGGCGTGGCCTGCAGAAAGCAGCCGCGCCCGCGCTTCTCCACCCAGTAGACGAACCGTTCGTCGTCCTCTTCCATCACGAAGCGCAGCGCCGCGGATAGTTCCTGCGTGCGCCGGAACAACGGGATGACCTCCTCCGGCGGGGTCGCCAGCAGTTTCAGGTGCGAGCCGGTCAATTCGAGCGCCGCCAGCAGGTCCGTATAGGTCTCTTCGTTGTCCTCGCGAAAGGCGTCGCGTCCGTGAAAGGCCACCCGCCGCTCGGTCTCTCCGAACAGGCCGAAGAATCGCGCCGTCAGCTCATCCAGCCGTTGCAGGGTGCGGTCCAGCTCCGGCGTGCCGAATTTCTTCATGCGGCTGACCACGCCGATGTCGCGCCCCAGGTCCTGCAAGCGGTAGTTGCTCACCGCGACGCCGAAGTACTGGCCCACCACGTCCTCGATTTCGTGGGCTTCGTCGAACACTACCGCGTGATATTCCGGTAGAATTCCGCCCTCGTAACTCTCGTCCTTCAAGGCGAGGTCGGCGAAAAACAGGTGGTGGTTGACGATGATGATATCGCTCTCCGCCGCCCGCTGGTGCATGGCCGTGATGAAGCAGCGCTCGAAGTTCTGGCACTTCTGGCCGCTGCACAGGTCGCCGCGCGCGTCCACCTTGGCCCAGGCCGTCGACGCTTCCGGCAGCCGCTTGATCTCGGAGCGGTCTCCGAATTCGGTGGTCTTCTCCCACTGCCGGATGATTTCGAAATCCGCCACTTCCTCCAGCCCCGTGAGCACCGGCGCTTTCTCCGCATCGTAGATCTTCTGCCGGCAGGCGTAATTATTGCGCCCCTTCATGTAGCAGACCTTCAGCGGCCGCGGAAAGTGCTGCTGCAGAAAAGGAACGTCCTTAAAATAAAGCTGTTCCTGCAGATTCTTGGTGCCGGTGGAGACCACGATGCGCTTGCCCGAAAGCAGCGCCGGCACCAGGTATGCCAGCGTCTTCCCGGTGCCCGTGCCGGCCTCCACAATCAGGTGCCGCCGTTCCGCCAGCGCCGATTCCACGGCCTCCGCCATCTCCACCTGTCCCTTCCGGAATTCGTATTTGGGGTGCCACTTGGAGAGGGTCCCATGCCGCGAGAAGAAAGAACGCGCGGAGGATGTGCGGGCCTGGGTGGGCATCGGATGTTTTGATTCTAGCAAGCGGGTTCCCTTACGATGACAAGCTTCGGATCAAACGCGGAGGAGCGGAGACGCGGAGAAAACGAGAGAAATGAGGTTCGCGATTGAGACTACCTCTCCTTTCGCAATACCGGTAATCATTATTTGCGACTCTCCAATTCCTCAGTTTTTTCCGCGTCTCCGCGTCTCCGCGCCTCCGCGTTGAAATCGCTCTTTCTTCCTGAACCACCCGCCCTGCTATCATGAAGTTTCATGTCCCATGCCATTCCCACGGTCGTCATTGTGGGCAGGCCCAACGTTGGAAAGTCCACCCTCTTCAATCGCATTACAGGGCAGCGGCGCGCCATCGTCGGCGATGAGCCCGGCATCACGCGCGACCGCATCCACGGGCTTGCCGAACACCAGGGCCGCCGCTTCGAGGTGATCGATACCGGCGGCATCGTGATCCACGACCAGGAGTACATTCCCGCGCAGATCCTCCGCCAGGCGGAAATGGTCCTGCAGAGCGCTGCCCACATCATTTTCCTGGTGGATGGCACGGCCGAAATCACCGCCCCCGACCGCGATCTCGCCGCCATGCTCCGCAGGCTCGGCAAACCCGTGACGCTGGCGGTCAACAAGATCGATTCCGCCGGGCGCGATGTGTTGGCCCACGAATTTCACGAGCTCGGAATCCCCGGCGTCTGCCCCGTTTCGTCCGAGCACGGCACCGGCATCGACGCCCTGCTGGACCGCGTCACGGAAGGATTCTCCACCTTGCCGCCCGAAGAGGCGCCCCCGGAAACCGGCATCAAAGTCGCCATCATCGGCCGCCCCAACGTCGGCAAATCGACGCTGCTCAACAGCCTCACTGGCCAGGAGCGCGCCATCGTTTCTCCCGTCGCCGGAACCACCCGCGACGCGGTGGATGAAAAGGTGATCCGCGATGGCGTGGAGTACGTCTTCGTCGATACCGCCGGTATCCGACGCAAAGGCAAGACCAGGGACATGGCCGAAAAGCTGAGCGTGGTGATGGCGCGCCGCAACATCCGCATGGCCCACGTGGTGCTGCTGATGCTGGATGCGACCGAAGGCGTGGTGGCGCTCGACGCTACCATCGCCGGCTACGCGCACGAAGGCGGCCGCGCGGTGATCGTGGTGGTCAACAAGTGGGACGAGGCCCACGGCGTCCAGGGCAAGAAGAAACTGGATTTCGAGCACGAGGTGCACGACAACTTCAAGTTCCTGGACTACGCCCCCATCGTTTTCCTCTCGGCCAAAACCGGCTCGGGGGTGCGCACCCTGTTCCCGCTCATCAAGGAAGTGTACGAATCGGCCTCGCGGCGCATCACCACCGGCGAATTGAACCGCTTTGTGGAGAACCTCCGCTTCGAGGAACGCAAGATCTTCTACATCACCCAGCATTCCATTCGCCCGCCGGCGTTCGCCATCTTCACCGACCGCGGCGGCCCGCTGCACTTCTCGCACGAGCGCCAGATCGTCAATCAGATCCGCAAACGGTTCGGGTTCCGCGGCACGCCCATCCTGCTCCAGACCCGCGCCAAGACCAAGGCGGCTAAACGCTGACAGATCAGGATTGCCATTTCCGGCGAGGCCCCTTAGACTAGAAAGCAGTCACCATGAACGAACTGATATGCAATTCGGGAGGGCGGCCGCATGTGGAATAAACGCCGCGAGGAAGAACCACCCAAGCCCATTTCCCAGGGAATCGTGCCGGCTCCGGCGCCGCCGGCGCCAAATGCCGTCGAAGTGAAAAAGGAGGCTACACCTATGTCCAGCATGCCCGTGCGAACGTTCGAGCCCGAGAGCCGCGGCGCGGCGACCATTGGGAAATCGGTCAAAGTGGTCGGCCAGATATTCGCCAAGGAAGATCTCTACGTGGATGGCGCCGTGGAAGGCACGGTGGAAGCCCTGGAACATAAGCTCACCATCGGACCGCACGGCACCGTGCATGCCGGCATCAAGGCGCGCGAGGTCCTGGCGCTCGGCTCCATTCAAGGCAACGTGGAAGCCACCGAGCGCATCGAGATCCGCAAGGACGCCAAACTGATGGGCGATATCCGCACGGCCCGCATCGTCATCGAAGACGGCGCCTACTTCAAGGGCAGCATCGATATCATCCGGCCCGAACCGGCCAAGGTGGCCCCCAAGCCGCCGGCGCCCGCGCCGGCTCCGGCTGCCGCCGTGCCGGTTGTGGCCGCTGCTCCGGACATAAAACGATAAGCCACGAAGGCGCTCATGCCGTTTCCCGGACCGCTGAAGAACTTCATGCGCGGCTCGCGCGGCGGCCAACCCGCCGGTGAGAAGTCCGCGAATGCAGCCGGCCGGCCGGTTTCGCAGCAGCCCGGCGGCGCTCAGAAATTCACCACCACCACGCGGCCCAGCCGGGGTATCGAGGAGTTCTTCAACTCCATCCGCGACCAGAGCGGGCTCACCATCCTCGATCTCGGCAGCGCCAGCCAGCAGAACGTGAGTTTCATCACCAACCTGGGGCACCGCCTCTATGCGGAAGACTTCCTGCGCCTTCTCAATGAGAGCTTCGGCCCGGACGACCTGGCGGCCCAATCCAACTCCGGCAGCATCGACTACTTCCTGCGCCAGGCGCTGGACTACCCAGAAGGCCATTTCGACGGCGTGCTCATCTGGGACGTGCTGGAATACCTGGCGCCCGCGCTGCTGGCCGCGGTGGTGGAGCGGCTCATGAAAATCGCCCGCCCCAAGGGCTACATGCTGGCGTTCTTCCACTCCGACGACAAGCTGGAGTCGGTGCCGTTCTACACCTTCCGCATACAGGACATGAACAGCCTGCAGGTGGCCCAGACCAGCACGCGCAAGCCGGCGCAATTGTTCAACAACCGCAGCCTGGAGAGACTCTTCGGCCGGGCCGAGTCGGTGAAGTTCTTCCTGACTCGCGACCGTCTGCGCGAAGTCATCGTCAAGGTGTAGGACCGGCCGGGAGGCCTACTCGTATTTCAGCGCCGCCACCGGCGAGATGCGCGAGGCGCGCCAGCCCGGGGCCAGCGCCGCCAGCAGCGCCACCAGCGCCAGCACCGCCGCGGCCAGCGCCAGGACGGCCGGTTCGGCCCCTTTGACGCCGAACAACTGCGATTCCACCATGCGGCTCAGCGCCAGCGCGGCGGCCAGGCCGATCGCGATCCCCAGGAGCGCCATGCGGCTGGCTTCCCACAGGATCAGGCGCAGCACGGCCGCCGGCCGCGCTCCCAGCGCCATCCGCACGCCGATCTCCGAGGTGCGGCGCGCCACCGCGTAGGCCACCACGCCGTACAAGCCGATGGCCGCCAGCAGCGTCGCCAACAGGCCGAAGGCGCCCGAGAGCAGCGCGATGAGCCGCTCGGTATAAATGGATTCGCCGATCCACACGTCCATCGGCTTCAGTCCGCCCATGGGCACGTTGGGGTCGGCGGCGCGCAACACCTGGCGGATCTCGGAGCCGACGCGGCTCTCGTCCCCGGCGGTGCGGACATAGAACTGCAGCCGGTCCGGTTTGGCCCACTGCGCGTAGGGGTAATACCACGTCTCTGTGGCCGGATTACGAACATCCACGCGGCTGTCCGCCGCCACGCCCACAATCTCGATGTCCAGCACGGGATGGCTGCTGCCGCCGCTCATCATGTGGCGGCCCACCGGGTCGCGCCCGGCAAAATACTTTTTCGCGAAGGCCTCGTTGACCAGCGCGACTTTGGGCGCGCCGGCTTCGTCGCGGTCCGTGAATTCCCTGCCGCCGCGCAACGGAATTCCCAGGGCGCGGAAGAAGCCTGCGCTGGCCCCGACAATCGAACCTCCCACGTACTCGTCCGGCCCCGGCTGGTAGCCTTCCACGGTGAGATTGCCGCCGCTGTTGCTGCCGGAGAATGGTCCGTTGTCCGCCGCGCCCACGCCGGTCACGCCCGGAATGGCGGCCAGCCTCGCCTGAAAATCGCGGTAGAAAGCCGTCGCCACGGCGGCCTGCGGCCGGCTGGTGGAGGCGTTCACGCCGAACATGAGCAGCCGCTGGGTGCGGAAGCCCAGGTTCACGCGCGTGAGGTTCCTCAAGCTGCCGGTGAACAGGCCCGCGCCCACCACCAGCAGCAGGGAAAGCGCCACCTGCGCCACCACCAGCGCCTGGCGGACGCGCGCCGGGCCGCCGGCCACGTTGGTGGCCTGGAGCGCGGGGATCAGCGCGAACAAGAGGCCGCTCGCCACCGAGAGCGCCACCGTGAAACCAAGCAGCGGCACGCTCAATTGTGCGCTGATCCAAGGTCCGGCGACATCCTCCGGCAACAGCCGCAGCAAGCCCGCCAGGCTGCCGCGTGCCACCAGCAGGCCGAGCGCGCCGCCCGCCACCGACACCATGAGACCCTCCACCAGCAATTGCTTGAGCAGCGAGGCGCGGCTGGCGCCGACGGCCAGGCGGATGGCAATCTCGCGCTGCCGTCCGGCGGCGCGCGCCAACATCAGGTTGGCCACGTTGGCGCAGGCGATCAGCAGCACCAGCCCCACCATCGCCATCATCACGCGCAGCGGTTCTCCGAACTGGTCGCCCAGCGCGTTGATGCCATGGGCCGCTGGTTTGAGCTGCGCCCGGTGATTGAGAAATTCGTCGCGGGCCTTATCGGTGCGCATGTTCCCCATGCGGGCCAGTTCCTCGGTGAGGATGGAGCGGTAGACCGCGTCGGTGGCCGCCTGCGCCCGTTGCATGGTGGTCGCGGGCTTGAGTCGCGCGAACACGTTCAACCAGCGGAACTTGCGGTCTTCCAGCACGTCCCACGTGGGCCGCGCGGCCTTCTGCATGGCGATGGGCACATACAGATCGGGCGTTCGCCCCGAGAGCAGGCCGTGGAAACGCGCCTCCACCACCCCCACCACCACCAGCGGATGGCCGTTGATGGCGATGGTCTGGTTCAAAGCGGCGGGCGACGATGCCAGCCGGTTCGCCCAGTAGTTGTAACCCAGCACCGCAACCGGGTTGGCGCCCGGCGCGCCATCGTCATCCGGAGCGAGCACGCGCCCCAGCGCGGCTCCCACCCCCAGCGTGCGGAAGAAATTGCCGGAGACCATTTCGGCGTCGGCCTGCTCGGAGCTGCCCTGGCGCGTGAGGGTGACGCCGGCGCTCATGCGCGCGACCATGCCGCTGAAGGCCGCGTCGCGGTTGCGCAAGTCGCGGTACATCGGGTAGGAATAGACCGAAGTCCCGGGGCTGTCGCTGGTGCTGGTTCCCGGCGCATTGTAAGTGGAGTGGAGCACCAGCAGGCGTTCCGGATCGGCCACCGGAAGCGAGCGGAGCGTCACCTGGTCGAGCAGGGAAAAGATGGCGGTATTGGCGCCGATGCCGAGGGCCAGCGAAACCACCGCGACGGCCGTGAACAGGGGGCTGCGCCGCAACGTGCGGAAGGAGAAAACAATGTCTTTCCACATGGGTGTCTCACTAAAGTGGACCCGATCGAGTCCACTTTCTAACGCAAACAAAGGGCTGAGGCCTCAGAACCGGACTCGATCGAGTCCGGTCTCCCCAGATTAGACGCGTCCGCCGCCGCTATCGGTAGCGTCCCAGAATCGAATTCCAGCGGACTTTCAGCGGGTCGAAAAAAGCCGCCATGCCGCGCCACATGCCGACCGTGGTGCCGGCCGCGTCGTTCCACCGCACCGGTACTTCCACGGCGCGGTATCCCAGCCGCCGGGCGATGAACAGCACCTCCACGTCGAACCCGAAACCGTCCAGCCGCTGGCGTTTGAAAATCTCGCGGGCCGCGGCCGTTTCGAAAAGTTTGAAGCCGCACTGGGTGTCGTGAAACGGCAGGCCGGTGACGGCGCGGATCACCAGGTTGAAAAAGCGTCCAATGTATTCCCGGAAGAGGGGCTGGCGCACGCCGATGAGCGACCGGTCGAGCGC
>JBEKYE010000095.1:0-21922 GCA_049511275.1 Bryobacteraceae bacterium | reverse complement strand
GCGGGTTGCCGGGCGGCCGCGGCCGTTTCCGGATCACCCCCGCTTTGAGCCGAACCCGCATCCGGTTGGCTCACTGCCGCGGTCCGCCCCCCGACCGCCGGCGCCGCAAGTGGTTGGCCGCCCACGGTCCCCGCGCTCGTCGCATCGTTCTTCCCGGTCGCGCCGGGAGCGGCCGGTTGCGCCTCGCTCCGGGGACGCGCCGGCCTGCCGGTATCGAACGTTTTTGCGGCTGGTTGCCCGGCTGCCGGCAACCCGGCGGCGGGGAGCTGCGACGGGGCTATCCCTGCGGTGGACGAAACCTCGAAACCATCGGCGAGGCCTGGAACCGTTTCCTGCTCCGCCGCGGCCTGCTTGCCAGCCTGGCCCGGCGCCGGTCGAGCGCTGGCGGTCGGGCGGGGGATTGCCTCCGCGCCAGCGTGCATCACGTCTGGGGTCCACTGAGACACCGCCGCAGCCCCGCCAGGCGTCTCCTGCTCCGACGCGGCCTGGTTGCGATCCCGCTCACCGCCCGCTACCGGTCGAGCGGCGCCCGCCTGCGCGGCGTTTCGGAACCGCTGAGAGTCCGCCGCAGTTCGCCCCGCCGTCTCCGGCTCTGCCACGGCCGCTCCCGCGGCGAGCTTCGCATCCGGCGCGCCGATCTCCATCGTCTGCGCCGCGGCCTGAGGCAGCTCCGCACCATCCTGCGGCGCGTCCGGCCAGGGACTCTTTGGTGTTGCCAGGACCACCGGCAGTGGTGCGCCCGATTGCGCCGTCGCCTGCGCTACGGGCGTCGCTGCTCGCTCGCCGGTTGGGCTATCGTCCGCGTGGGCCCCATCCCCGGGGTCCACGGCGCCATCAGCCGGTTTCGCCGGATGGCTCACCTGCGGAGTGGCTGTCGCCGCCGCCATCCAGAAGGCCACCCGCGGCGCGTCTTCCTGGTTGACGGGCGGCGCGTCTTTCTGGATCGCCGGGGCGTTGCCGGTTTCCACCAGGCTCGCCAGCAGCGCGGTGAACTGTGCCCGCGGTTTCGCGGACGGCGTGGCGGCCGGTCCCGCCGCTGTCGCGCCGCCGGCTTCCTTGCGCCACGGGCCGGAAGACCCGTCGAGCGGGTTTCCCACGAGAGGCAACGCCGGCGTCTGGCCGGCGGTGGGAAATGCTGGTGGAGCGACAGGCTGCACGCCGCCTCCATTGCAGATCGGCGTCCAAACGGCGCGCGCACATTCTTCAACCGGTTACCGCGTCCGAGCGCGGCAAGAGATTGCCATGCGGCCTCTCCGCGGCAGGAAGCTGCCGCGCCTCAACACTTCCCCGCCAGTGCTCATCGGCCGCCATCCGCGCATTTTGAGAGATTTAACATCTTTTACTCTCCTTGGCCCCCGGCTTGCACTCTTCTCCCCGCTATGGATCCCTTGACCGCTATCGCGGCCAGCGGCCTTCGTGCCCGCATGGAATCGCTCGACCTCATGGCCAACAACGCAGCCAACTCCTCCACCAGCGGATTCAAAGCCGATCGCGAGTTCTACAGCCTCTACGTCGCTCCGGAAGCTCGGGAAGCCGGTTCCTCCACCACCATGCCGCTCATCGAGAGCCGCTGGACCGACCTTACCCAGGGCACGCTCCGCCCCACCGGAAACGCGCTCGACCTGGCACTCTCCGGCAAAGGTTTCTTCACCGTCGATGGCCCCAACGGAACGCTTTATACGCGCAACGGAAACTTTCGCCTGGACCCCACGGGTAAACTGGTCACCGCCGATGGCTACCCCGTGCGGGGAGCGGCCGGCGCCATGACCCTGGAAGCTTCGCTCCCCATTGATATTTCAAGCGACGGCTCTATCCTGCAAGGCGGCCGGACCGTGGGGCAACTCTCCATCGCCGATTTCGCCGGCGCGGCCGGCATCCTCAAGCAAGGCTCCAGTTACTTCCGCGCCGTCGATCCGGACCAGACGCCCGCGGCGGCCACCGGCGCTTCCGTCGAGCAGGGCAAGCTCGAAGATTCCAATGCCGGCTCCGCCCAGGCGGCCATCAGCGTGGTTGGCATCATGCGCCAGTTTGAAATGCTGCAAAAAGCCGCCCAGATCGGCAACGACATGGGCAAACAGGCGATCGAGCAGGTCGCCCGGGTAGGTTCCTGACAGGAGATCCCATGACCAGAGCACTCTACAGCGCCGCCAGCGGCATGAAGGCGCAGGAAACCAACATCGATAACATCGCCAACAACCTGGCCAATGCTAACACCGTGGGTTACAAGATGCGCCGCGCTCAATTCCAGGACTTGATGTACCAGAGCGTGCTGCAGCCCGGCACGGCTTCCGGCCAGCAGACCATCGTGCCGGCCGGACTGCAACTCGGCCTCGGCACGCGCGCCACTTCGAACGAGATCATCTTCAGCCAGGGAGCCTTCACCCAAACCAGCAATCCGCTGGACCTGGTGATTCAGGGCAACGGATTCTTCCAGGTGCAACAGCCCACCGGCAACCTTGCTTATACCCGCGCCGGCGAATTCCAGCTCGATAAGAACGGCAACATCGTCGACGCCAACGGCAACCCCATCCAGCCGCAGATCACCATTCCGCCGGAGGCCCAGGCCATCACCATCGCCTCCGACGGCACGGTCTCCTACACGCTCCCCAACCAGATCGCCGCCCAGCAGGCCGGGCAGATCCAGCTTGCCAGCTTTCAGAATCCCGCCGGCCTCAACAGCCTCGGCAACGGCCTCTACCTGCCCACCGACGCCTCCGGCGACCCCACCGTGGGCGTGCCCGGCAGCGCCGAGGGCATGGGCTCCCTATTGCAGGGATACACCGAACAGTCCAACGTTTCCATCGTCGACGAGTTCATTAACCTGATCCAGGCGCAGCGCAGCTACGAAGCCAATTCCAAAGTGGTCTCCGCCGCCAACGACATGTATCAGCAGGTCAACAATCTCCAGCGATGATCCCGCTCGCGCCATTAGCCGTCTCCGCTTGCCTGGCCGTCAGCCCCGGCGCGGATCAGATCCTGCTCCGCGATCTGGCCGGCGCCTTTCCGGGCCTGGAACCGGCCGCATCCGGTCTCTCGGTCGCGCCGGCTCCGGCGCCCGGCGTCGAGCGCGTGTTCCGGCTGCCGGAGCTGCGGCGTCTGGCCGCGCGCTTCCATTTGCCGGTCGCGCCCGCTTCGGAAGTCTGCGTGGTCCGCCCGGTCTCGCCGCCCGATCCCGCCCTGTTTCTGGCCGCCATGCGGAAGGAACTGCCGCAAGCCGCCATCGAAATTGAGGACTACAGCCGCCAGCCGGCGCCCGCGGGCGATCTGGCCTTTCCCGCGTCCTCTCTCGGCCGCGCCCCTCGGGAGACTCTCTGGATCGGCTACGTTTGCTACGCCGGCAACCGGCGTTTCACCGTCTGGGCCCGCGTCAAGCTCTCTATCCGGGTCGAGAGAGTGGTCGCCGCCGCCGATCTCGCCCCCAACCGGCCCATCGACGCCGCCCAACTGCGCCTCGAAACCCGGGAAGAGTCCCTTTCCGACGGCGCTTCTCCGAAGTCCGTCGGCGAGGTGGCCGGCAAATGGCCGCGGGTTGCCATTCGCGCCGGCTCTTCCATCCGCGCCGCCGAGCTTCAGGTCCCTCCCGACGTGATTCGCGGAGAAACCGTTCGCGTCGAAGTCCGCGATGGCGGGGCGCTGGTTTCGCTGGTGGCCCGCGCGGAAGCTTCCGGCTCGCGCGGCGATACCATCCCGGTCTCCAATCCCACTTCCCGCCGGCGGTTCCGGGCACGCGTCGAAGGCCCGGGCCGCGTTTCGGTAGACAGTTCGTTCCCCAAGGTGAATCCATGAAACGGCTTCGTATTCTGGCAGTCTCGCTCTCACTCGCCCTGTGCCCCCACGGCGCGCTCGCGGCGGCCAAGAAGAAAGGCACGGCCGGTCCCACCCCGCCCGCGCCGCTCGACCGCTACGTGGCCGAGGCCGAAGCCCGCCGCTCCGCCGCATCGGCCTCGACCACCCCCGGCGCCATCTGGCTGGCCGGCTCGCGCCTGGCCGACGCCGCCCGCGACGTGCGCGCCAGCCAGGTGGACGACGTGCTCACCGTGGTGGTCGCCGAGCAGGCTTCCGCCGTCAGCACCGGCAACACCAAGACGCAGCGCGCTTCCAGCACCCAGAACAGCATCGCCGCCCTGGCGGGCATCACCAAAGCCACCGGCGCGCTGGCCAATCTCGCCAACATTGCCGGCAACACCCAACTCAACGGCCAGGGAACCACCAGCCGCACCACCACCCTGACCACCACGCTCACCGCCCGCGTCACGCACGTGCTGCCCAACGGCGGTCTTGAGGTGGAGGCCACCAAGGATATTCAAATCAATTCCGAACGCCAGATCATCACCGTGCGCGGGGTGGTCCGCCCCGCCGACATCGATCCCACCAACAGCGTCCAGTCGAACCGGCTCGGCGAGTTGGAAGTGCGCGTCAACGGCAAGGGCGTGGTGAATGACGCCATCAAACGTCCCTTCTTCCTCTACCGCCTGTTGCTCGGGCTGCTGCCTTTCTGAAGATGAAACCATCCTTCCCGGCTCTCTCCATCGCCTGTTTGCTGCTGGCCTCCTCGCTCGCGGCGGCGCGTTTGAAGGACCTCGTCGATATCGAGGGCGTCCGCGAAAACCAGTTGGTCGGTTACGGCCTGGTGGTCGGTTTGGCCGGCAAGGGCGACACGCAGCAGACGGTTTTCTCCAATCAGAGCCTCACCAACCTCCTGGAACGTATGGGCGTTGCGGTTTCTCCGACGGCCATCCGGGTGAAGAACACCGCCGCCGTCATGGTCACCGCCACGCTTCCGGCCTTTGCCCAGCCCGGCCAGCGCATCGACACCACCGTGGCCGCCATTGGAGACGCCGCCACGCTGCAGGGCGGCATCCTGATCCTGACCTCCCTGCGCGGCGCCGATGGCCAGGTCTACGCCGTAGCGCAGGGTCCGGTGGTGACCGGCGGTTTCGTGGCCGGCCGCGGCGGCGCGAGCCAGACCGTCAACCATCCCACCGTGGGACGCGCGCCCAACGGCGCCACCGTCGAGCGGCCCGCTCCTTCGGTCGCTCCCAAATCCACCGTGCGCCTGCAATTGCGCCAGTCCGACTCCACCACTTCGACCCGTATCGTCGCGGCCATCAACCAGAAGTTCCCGGCCAAGGATGCTCCCGCCGCGCACGCCGAGAATTCCGGCCTGGTGAGCGTGTCGATTCCGGCCCCCTTCGCGTCCCGCCCCACCGAATTCCTCTCCGAGCTCGAAAATCTTACCGTGGAGGCCGACCGTCCCGCCCGCGTGGTGGTCAACGAGCGCACCGGCACCATCGTCCTGGGTAAGGACGTGCGCGTCGCCCCGGTGGCCATTCTGCACGGCAATCTCAACGTGGAAATCCAGACCAGCCTGGAGGTGTCGCAGCCCGCCCCGCTCTCGCAGGGATCTACCCAGGTGGTGCCGCAAATCACCGTCGGCGCCAAAGAGGAAAAGGCGCGCAGCATCGTGCTGAAGCAGGGCGCCACCGTCGAGGAACTCTGCCGCGCGCTGGCCGCCATCGGTTCCACCCCGCGCGACATCATCGCCATCCTGCAGAGCCTGCGCTCCGCCGGCGCGCTCGAAGCCGAAATTGAGGTGATCTGATGAGTTCCGTCAACCCCGCGAATTCGCTGGGCCAACTGGCGGCCTCGCTGGCGCTCACCCGCACACCGCCGGCGTCCGCCACCGACAGTCCGGCCAAAATCAAGGATGCCGCCCAGCAATTCGAAGCTCTGCTGCTGGCGCAGATTCTCCGCTCCGCTCATGAAGCCGGAAGCGGCTGGCTCGGCGAGGGCGGCGATTCCTCGAGCGACAGCCTCGGCGATTACGCCCAAGAGCAGTTGGCCGTCGTCATGGCCAAAAACGGCGGTCTGGGTCTCGCCAAGATGATCGCCCAAGGCCTGGAACGGAAAAGCGAATAGAGAAGACAGAAGTCAGAAGGGCAGAATGGTGGAGCGCGCTTCGCGCGGATTCTCCGCTACCTTTCCTTACGGCGCGACCACAGGAGTTGAGCGTCACCCGTATTCTGACTTCTGACTCCTGGCTCCTGACTCCTAAATCCCGCGGGGATTTCAAGGGCGGTAGCCCTTGGCTACAAGCTCCATACCGACGGCCCGTATGCCGTGGCCGGCTCTACCGGCGGGCTCTGTGTCCAGGGATTCTCGGCCGGCGCCGCCGCCTGCGTTCGCCGCTTCACCCCCTGCCACCCCTCCGCCAGCGTGGCCAGCAACCCCAGCACTTCGGCCAGCGGCTCGTCGGCCTGCCGGAAATTCGCTTCCAGCAGCCTCCGCTGCATGTAATCGTATAGTTGCGCCAGCCGCCCGCTGATCTCGCCGCCGCGATCATGATCGAGCGCCGCCACCAGTTCCTGCAGAATGGAGAATGTCTTGGTGATCGAACGCGACCGCGCCGCGATCTCTCCCTCCGCCAGATATCGCCGCGCCTCCCGCACTGCCGCTATCGCCGCCTCGTACAACAGATGTACCAGTTCCAGCGGATCCGCCGAAAGCACCCGGCTTTCCAGATATGCGTCGTGCGCGTTCTGCCACATTCGCGTTCTCCCCACTCCCTCTCATCGGCAGATCGGGCAGCTTCCTTACGCCTCAGCCTTTGCCCGTCTTCAGATTTGCCGCCAGTTGCAATACGTACTCCGGAGGAATCTGCGCAACCACATCCTTGGTCTTACGATTGACCACCTTGATCACCATGCGCTTCGTCTGCGGATCCTTCTGAAACACCAGGTCGTTCTCCTGCCCGAACATTTCCGTGCTGTTCAGCGCCTTGACGGCTTGAACCACTTCCCGGTTCTCCGCCGCTTTTTCCGCTGGAACGGGCGTCGCTGCCGATGGTAAATCCTGCGAAATTCGATTCAGAGCGGTGATATCCATAACAGCTCCTCGGGGGAAACTCGGGCCCGGACACGCCCTTCCTTTGCCGCACCCGCCTTCTCCGCACCTTCCTTATCGGCCCACCACTCAAAAACTGTAAATCACGAATCCCCCATCCCCGCCGAAGAGTTAGGCAAAAGGATCCTATGCCCAAACCGGTCGCGGTCATCGGAATCGACCCCCGCGAGCTTCGCTGGCTCCGTATGCTGCTTGCCTTGCTCCGCCATCCCGATCCCAGCGTTGCCGAACTCGCGCGCCAGGCCCTCCTCTATCTCACCGAAGCCGCCCACCAACGCGCCATCCCGCACGCCGACACCATCGACCACGCCGGCTAGAGCTGGCAGGTTGTCCGTTCCGGTTTCCGACAATTCCGGTTGGTCCCAACGTGGGGCAGCCCTTCAGGCTGCGGGCAGGATTGCCCGCCCCACAATTGTTGCCTCTGGAAAAGTCTACTGCCCGATCCGGTTGGGATAGTAATCGGGCCGCGTGGACACTTTATAAGATCCCGGCGGCAGCGTCGGAATCTCCACCTTGATCCTGTGCTTGTCTTTATTCGCCGATACCGCATCGAATTCCGGCGAGTACCGCAAAATGTACTGCGTCGTGATCTCGCCCTCAAGCGCGCCTACCGACTTATAAATCGCGGAATTGATGGCGGCCGAATATCCCCCGGTCCCGACATGCAGAGCATAATTGCCTTCGTCGGACGGCTGCGAGAGGTACCCCGACACTTCCGAATACGGGTTGTCCAGCGGATACCATACCCGTCCGCCCGTCGTCGAGGCCAGCTTCTCCAACTGGTCCCGGTCCGGATCGTCCATCCCGTAAGCCGCCGTGCTCACCCCGTAAATCGTCACCAGGTTCTTCTGCGCCAGCTCGATCACCTGGTCAATCGTATACTCGCTCGCGCTGTCGTGCCCGTTTCCGAATACTACGATGATGCGCCGCGGCCGGTAGGGCTCGCCCGGAATCAGCGCCCGGTCCGTGCACGCCCGCTTGATCGCATCGAACAACGCTGCTCCGCCGCCCGGTCTCATCCGGTCCACTTGCGTCGTCAGCTTATCCGGATCCCAAGTGGTATTCACCAACAGCTCCGCTGTGGTGGAAAAAGAAATCAGGTAACCTGTGTAATTCTTGTCGTTCGGCAACAGGCCCCAAATCATTTCCTTCACAGCGTCTTTGTAATTCTGCCAGTGAATGGTGCTGTTGTTGCTCATGTCCACCAAAAAGCCGATCACCGTGGGCTGCCTTCGGTCGTGGCTGAAAAACGTGATTCTCTGCACCCGGCCCTCGTCCAGGATCCGAAAGTCCCTCTGTTCCAGGTTGTCGATAAACCGGCCCTTATCGTCGGTCACCGTCACCGGCAGGATGACTTCCGTCACCGTCGCCCGGATGGTCGGCACGGACGTCGGCTGCTGCGTCTGCTGTTGTGCCGGCGGCTGGCTCTGTTGCACCGGTTGCGGGGAGCCCGCCATCGACAGCAGCAACCCTCCGGCGCAGGCAATCACGGTAGCGCGCAAAATGGTGGTCACAGCGTTGTCCTTATTCTAGCGCGATCCGCCAACTTCCATCCCTCCCCTACTTAACCGCTACCACATCCATCGCGAAACCGGCGTCCATCGAGGGCAAACCTTCCACCGGCGCGAGCGATCCCGCCGGCGGCCGCGCGGCGTCGAAGAATTCCCCCCGCACCTTGCGCACCTGCTCCGCAATGCCCGACCTCAGCGCATAGTAGTCCGCGAACGCCACGCCCCGCGTGGATGCTCCGGCCTGCTCCAGCGTTTTCTCCAGCCGCTCGAACGCCAGCCGCGCGTCCGTTTCCGCGAATCCAAACGACACCTGCGAGCCCGTCAGCACCACCTTCGACGCGCCCACCAACGCCACCTGCGATTGTCCCGCCTCTCGCGGCAGGCCTGCCGGGTTCAAAACCGCCAGTGGCCCACCCACCTCCCGCCGCAACCGCGCCACCGCTTCGCATGCCGCCAGCGCCCTGGCCGGCGCCCGTTGCGTCTGCACGAAGTTCGCCGCCGCGCCCGGGAACTCCCCGCCAACCAGCTTCCGCGTCGCATCCAACCCGTCCAGCGAGCTCAGAAAACACGTCACTCGCATTACATCCGCCGGCTCCGAACCAGCCGCTTTCACCGCCTCTCCGAGCGCCCCCAACGATTTCACCGCCAGCGGCCCCACTGCGTCCAGCGGATTCTCCAACCATGCCGATTGCGCCGAGATCAGCGCCAGCCCGTAGCGGCTCATCTCCTTTTTGCCTTCGGCGATTCCCTCCAGCACCACCTGCGCCCCTTCCAGCCCCAGCCCTCCCGACTGCACCAGGCTCAGCACCGGCAGCGCCTGCTTTCGCTCCGTGAAGACTTCGCTCACCAGGTCGCGCACACGCCGCGCATCTCCCGAGCCCGCCACAAAAGCCCGGATTTTCAGGATCGAATCGCCCTTCGATTCGCGCATCAGGGCGCTCAGCGCTTCGCGGACCTGCTTCGTCAACAGGCCTTTGGCCGAGAGCGGCGTCACATGGAACACGAACTTTCGCGGATTGCCTTCTACCGCCGTGGGAAGGTCCCTGGGCAATTGCAGCGTCTGGGTTTCGTCCTTCTTCTTTTGTGGAAAGGCCAGAAGCCCCAGCCCGCAGGCTAACGCGGCCAGCATTACCCCTTTTTTCGCAACGCGGCCGCGCGCAAAGCGCATAGAATTAGGATTGTAGCAAAGCGACCCCCGATCGCCCGGACCAGACCATGCTTCCCACCGAGAGCAAGCCGACGGCACCGCTCCAGGGCAAAGGAGCCCGCCGCCGGCGCCACCGGGGAAAGCCGTCGTGGATCCGGCGCTTCTGGTGGCTGATCCTTCTCGCCGCCATTGTCCTCTCCGCTCCGGGGATCTCTTACTGGTGGACCCATCGGCCCGCCCCGCGCCATCTGCCGCTCCCCGGCTACATCAGCGACGCCGGCCTGCTCCGCCAGGAATTCCTGCGCTTTCAAGGCAAGCCCCTCGCCGATCCCGCCATCGAACGGGATTTCGACCGCGCCTCCGACCTCATGAAACAGGGCGAGTATCCCTCCTCGGCCGTCCTTCTCGAAACCGTCGCCCAGTCCGCCCCGCTTCCCGTCGTCTATAACAACCTCGGGGTCCTCTACGTCAAACTCGACGATGGCGCCAAGGCCGTCGGCGCATTCCGTGAGGTTCTCGCCCGCGATCTCGACTATCCCCCCGTCCGTCAGAATCTGGCGCGCTTCAAATTCGGCAACTCCGCCGACCCCGTCGCCCGCGAGGTCGAGCCGAACGGCACCGACCGCCTCGCCAACGTCATCTCCCTCGGCAGATCCGTCGATGCCGAAATCTCTCCCGACGTCAACGATGTCGATTGCTTCCGCGTCACGTCTCCGCCCGCGCCCCGCGATCTTCTGCTGGTCCAACTGGTCAACCGCTCCCAGACCCTGGCTCCCCGCCTCCGCCTCTACGATGCCGATGGCCGTCCCCTGGACTGGTCCAAGGAATCCCAGGACCCCGGAGCTTCTCTCCGCGAAGTCATCTCGCCGCCTCCCAATACCACTCTCTTTCTCCGCGTCGAAGGCCTCATGGATACTGCCGGCGCCTACTCTCTTACCGTCTCTCCCATGAAAGCCTTTGACGCTTTCGAGGCCAACGACGACATCCTAACCGCCACCAAAATTGCCCTCAATCAGAACGTCGAAGCCAATATCATGGACGGCGAGGATACCGATTATTACTCCTTCCGGGGCTCCGAGCGCGGCGCCGTCGCCATTGAGATTCGGAACCGCTCCAAGACCCTCATCCCCGCTCTCACTACTTTCACTCCCGAAATGACGAACAGTGGTTTTGGCCCCAAACTGACGGCCCCCGGCTCGGACCTCCACTTCTCCATGAAAGTCGAATCCGGCAAGACCTATTACATCCAGGTTTGGGGCCAGTCCAAGACCGCCGGCGATTATTCGCTCACCATCAAGTGACCGCGGGCTGTCTGGTCCATATTCGGACTCTTTACTCTGTTTTTAGCGTACACCCATTGTAGAGAAATCTGTGCCGGGATTGTATTCCTCATCCAATATGGTATGCTATGGCTGAATGCGTAGCCTGCCGTTGGCCGATTTTACGCCAGCCCTCAACCATCAGTCCGAAGTGCCACTATACCGCCAACTCTATGAACGAATTGCTTTTAGCATCCGCTCCGGCAATTTCTCCCGTGGCGAACGCCTCCCAGCCACTCGTGAACTGGCTGGCTTGCTTGGATTGAACCGCGCCACTGTCTCCGCCGCGTACGACATGCTGGAAAGCGAAGGCCTCATCGCCGGACAGGTGGGCCGCGGCAGCTTCGTCACCGGACAAATGACGCCGTCGCCCGCCGGATCCTTCGATTGGGCGGCCCTGCTCGAACCCGGCAGCCTCCCTCCATCCGGCCCGTCCGGCGGTTTTGGCGGCGAGGTTGCGAGCTTCGTCATGTCGCGCCCGGCGCGCGCTCTCTTCCCCCTCGACGACTTCCGCGCCAGTTGCCAGGCCGTGATGGCACGCCCCGATCTCGACGCCATCCTCCAACTCGGCTCTCCCAGCGGCTACGAACCCCTCCGCCGCCACCTCATCGACGAAGCCCGCCACCAGGCGCTGGCCGCCCCCGGCGACGATCTCCTCATCACCAACGGCTGCCAGCAGGCCCTCGACCTCATCGCCCGCGTCCTTCTCCGCCCCGGCGATACCGTGGCCGTCGAAGATCCCGTCTACACCGGCTTGAAAAACCTGCTACTGGCCAACGGCGCCCAGCTCGTCGGCATCCCCGTCTCGCTCGATGGCATGGATGTCACCCATCTCCAGACCATTCTCGAACGCTCGCGGCCGCGCTTCCTGGTGGTCACTTCGAATTTCCAAAACCCCACCGGCGCCACTCTGCCGCTAGACTCCCGCCGCGCCCTGCTCGATGCCGCCCGCGCCGCGCGCGTGCCCGTGGTGGAAAACGACGCCTATGGCGAGCTCCGCTACTCGGGCGACCCTCTGCCCGCCATCAAGCAGCTCGATGAATCCGGCTCGACCGTCCTGCTCCGCAGCTTCTCCAAAGTCAGTTTCCCCGGCCTACGCGTCGGCTGGGTGGTCGGCCCCAAGCCGCTGATCGATCGCCTCCGCCAGGCCAAGGAAGCGGCCGACCTTCATACCGACCAGCTTTCCCAGGCCGTGCTCCTCGAGTTCGCCGAATCCGGACGCCTCGATTCTCACCGCGCCCGCATGTTGCAAGCCGGCGCCGAACGCCTCGCCGCCACTCTCGATGCCTGCGGCCGCTTTCTCCCGCCCGGCACCCGTTACACCCGCCCGCAGGGAGGCATGAACGTCTGGGTCCGCCTCCCGGAACCGCTCGACGCCGGCGAAGTGCTGCCGCGCGCCCAGAAGGAAGGCGTGGCTTATAGTCCCGGCCGCTATTTCGCCGTCTCGCGCCAGGAACCTGGCGCCTTGCGTCTCAGTTTTGCCGGCCTCCACCCGGACCAGATCCGGAGCGGCCTCGCTGTGTTAGGAAGAATCGTCGCGGAGGAAATCGCCCGCGCCTCCGCCGGCGCCGCTCCTTCCTCCGCCATGGTGTGAGCACTCTAGTATGCTGTCCGTTCTAATTTCCGCCGATGTGGGGCAGCCTATTCAGGCTGCGGACCCGCTTTCCAGCGGGTCCAGCCGGCTGAAAGCCGGCCGTGGCCAGGAGTGGCCGCCCCACGTTTGTTGCCAGTCTTTCCAGGAGACACCACTCTAGCCTTTCAGGAGAATGATATGTTTCAATTTGCCAGTGAACAGTTTCGAGTCAACGTCGGCCTCGCCGAAATGTTGAAGGGCGGCGTCATCATGGACGTCACCAACGCCCAACAGGCCAAAATCGCCGAAGATGCCGGCGCCTCCGCCGTCATGGCTCTCGAACGCGTCCCCTCCGACATCCGTCGCGATGGCGGCGTCGCCCGCATGGCCAACATCGCCATCATCGAAGAGATCATGAAAACCGTCACCATCCCGGTGATGGCCAAAGCCCGCATCGGCCACTTCATGGAAGCCCGCATTCTGGAAGCGTTGGGCGTCGATTTCATCGACGAGAGCGAAGTCCTCACCCCCGCCGACGAAGAGCACCACATCGATAAGACCGCCTTTAAGACTCCCTTCGTCTGCGGCGCGCGCAACCTGGGTGAAGCCCTCCGCCGCATCGGCGAAGGCGCCGCCATGGTCCGCACCAAGGGCGAAGCCGGTTCCGGCAATATCGTCGAAGCCGTCCGCCACATCCGCACCATCGTCAAAGAGATGAAGCAGCTCACCGTGCTCGGCAAGGAAGAACTCTACCAGCACGCCAAAACCCTGGCCGCGCCGCTCGAGCTCGTGGAATGGGTGGCCGGTCACGGCAAGCTGCCGGCATCTTCAAGTCCTCCGACCCCGCCGCGCGCGCCAAAGCCATCGTGCAGGCCGCCAAAAACTTCGATAATCCCGATAAACTCCTCGAAGCCAGCCGCTCGCTCGGCGAAGCCATGCCCGGCCTCGACATCTCCAAGATTCCCGAAGGCGAGCTGCTGCAAACCCGCGGCTGGTAACTCGAACATGAAGAAGGTGGGAGTGCTTTCGCTGCAAGGGGACTTCGCGGCGCACGGCGCGGCCCTGGAGCGCGCCGGCGCCCGGCCCGTCTACGTCCGCGAGTCCGCCGACCTCCGCTCGCTCGACGCCCTCGTCATCCCCGGCGGCGAAAGCACCACCATGCTCAAGCTCATGCGCTTCGACGGCCTCTTCGATGCCGTGGCCGAGTTCGGCGGCCGCAAACCCGTCTTCGGCACCTGCGCCGGCGCCATCCTGGTCGCCGATGAAGTCTCCGGCCCCGCCCAGGAGAGCCTGCGCCTCGTGGACATCGCCGTCGAGCGCAACGCCTACGGCCGCCAGGTCGACAGCCGCGTCACCCAGATCGAACCCGAACCGGAATTCCTCTCGCGCACCGCCCCCGGTAAAATGGAAGCTGTGTTCATCCGCGCACCCATCATCCGTCGCACCGGCCCCGCCGCCCGCATCCTCGCCCGCTACCACGGCGACCCGGTCCTGGTCGAACAGGGCCGCCACCTGGTGGCCACCTTCCATCCCGAGCTGACCGCCGATTCGCGCGTCCACGAGCTTTTCCTGAAGAAATTATGAAGGGACAAACTGTGATCGCCGAAAAGCGCAAACGCGTCCTTTTTCTCTGCATCGGCAACGCCTGCCGCAGCCAGATGGCCGAAGCCTTCGCCCGCGCCTACGGCGCCGACATCCTCGTCCCCGCCAGTGCCGGCCTGGCGCCCGCCCTGAAGATCGCCCCCGACACTCTCAAGGCCATGGCCGAAAAAAACCTCGACCTGCGCGACCAGTTTCCCAAGGGCCTCCGCCATCTCGGCCGCGCGGAATTCGACCTGGTCGTCAACCTGAGTGGCTGTTCGGTCCCCGAAGATCTGGCCTCCCGCACCAAGATTCTCGAATGGGAAGTAGACGACCCGGTCTTCACCAGGTACGAACAGCACTGCGAGATCCGCGATCAGATCGAAAAAATGGTAATGTCTCTGATCCTCGAACTCCGCCAGCGAGCCGCCCCCAGCCGTCTCCGCGGCCAAGGCTCCGGCCGCCTCGAGATTTAGCGTTCTGACTGCCTGCCGGTTCCGTGTCCATGGGCGCAACCGCGTCCCCGGCCCGCTGGAAAAGATCCCACCCTCCGGTCACGCCCCGCTGTAATGCGCGCGCACGCGCCGCGCCGCGGCGCGTCCCGCCACCACCGTTAACTGCTCCTCGGTGGCTGCCCGCACCATCTCGGAGCTGCCGAATTGCTTCAGGAGTTTCCGCACGGTCTTTGCGCCCACCCCCGGAATCGAGTCGAGCTCCGATGTGAGCTGGCGGGCGTTGCGGCGCGAGCGGTGGAACGTCACCGCAAAGCGGTGGGCTTCGTCGCGGATAGTCTGAACCAGGTGTAGGATGGGCGAGAAGCGGTCGAGCACGATGGGCTCGTCTTCCTGCCCGTAGACGTAGATGATCTCCTCGCGCTTGGCAATCGAGGCCAGCGGCTGGTCGCTGATGCCGATGGCTTCCAGGGCTTGCGCGGCGGCGTGCAACTGTCCGATGCCGCCATCGATCAGCACCAGGCCGGGCATGGGCCGCTTCTCTTCCTGGAGCCGCGCGTAGCGCCGCCCCACTACTTCGCGCATGCTGGCGAAATCGTCGTTGCCTTCCACCGTCCGGATGATGAACTTGCGGTAGCCGGCCTTCTTCATGCGGCCCTCTTCCCAGACCACCATGCTGGCCACCTTGTCGGTTCCCTGGATGTGGGAGATGTCGAAGCACTCGATGCGGCTGGGCGGCGCCGGCAGGTTCAGCGCGTCTTCGAGCGCCTGCTGGATGGCCTTTGACGAGGGCTTCAGCACGCGGAACCGCGCTTCGAAGCTGTGTTTGGCGTTGGTATCCACCAGGTCCAGCATGGCCTTCTTCTGCCCGCGTTGCGGAGTGTGGATCTCCACGCGGCGCGCCCGTTTTTCCGAAAGCAGCTCTTCCAGCGCCTCGCGGTCTTCGAAGTCCACCGGCACATGGATGGCCGCGGGGATGTACTGCTGGTCCAGGTAGAGCTGCTTCAGCAGGGAAGAGAAAAACTGCGGCTCGTCGAATTCGGCCTGGTCTTCCCAGAACAACTCGCGCCGATCGACGATTTGCCCGTGGCGCAGGTGGAAGACGTTGAGCGCCACCAGCGGCGGCTCGGCGTAGCAGGCCAGGATGTCGATATCGTCGCCCTTGGCGGCCGACATTTTCTGCCGCTCCTCGATCTCTTCGACGGTGGTGACCAGGTCGCGCAGCCCGGCGGCCTCTTCATAGCGCGTCGCCTGGGAGGCCTCTTCGATGCGTGCGCGAAGCTCGCGGGCCAGGTCCGAGTGGCGGCCTTCCAGGAACAGTTTGACGTCGCGCGCCGCGCCGGCGTAAGCCGCGTCTGTGGTCAAGCCTTCCACGCACGGGCCCAGGCAGCGGTGGATGTGGTATTGCAGGCACGGCTTCGGATGGAAGCGCGTCAGGTCCACCTTGCAGGACGGCACTTTGAAATGGCGGTGGATGAAATGCACCAGGCGGTAGGCCAGGTTGGCCGGAAAATACGGGCCGAAGTAGGTGGCGCCGTCTTTGCGCAAACGGCGCGTGACATAGACGCGCGGATATTTCTCGGCCGTCAGCTTGATGTACGGATACGTCTTGTCGTCGCGCAGCAGGATGTTGAAGCGCGGCTGGTACTGCTTGATGAGGTTGTTTTCGAGCGCCAGCGCCTCCTTCTCGTTATCCACCAGGATGTAATCGATGTCGCGCGCTTCGGAGATGAGCGTGCCGGTCTTGATGTCGGCCAGCTTGTCTTCCGAGAAGTAGCTGCGGACGCGGTTGCGCAGGATCTTGGCCTTGCCCACGTAGATGACCCGGCCGGCGCCGTCCTTATATAGATACACTCCGGGCGAGAAAGGAAGCTGGGACACCTTGTCGCGGAGTTCCATCGGGGGGGAAGCTATAATTTGATTATGTCACGCTGGATTCCGATACTGCTCGTGGCCGGTCTCGCGCCGCTTGCGGCACAGGACCAGACGAATCCGCCGACAGCGCCGCCCCCGCAGGGAGAACTGAAGGACCGGCCCAAGCCGAAGACTTCCGGCAAACAGATGGTGCCGCCGGAAGAAGACAAGACGCTGGCGAATGAGGACTACAGCTTCAACCCGCTGGAATCGCAGAAGTGGGTGGATCGCGGGGACTTCTATTGGAAGAAAGGCAAGTACACGGCCGCCGCCGGCCGTTACGACGGCGCCACCAAGTTAAACGGCGGCAACGCCGAAGCCTGGCTGAAACTGGCGAAGGCGGATGAGAAACTGAAGGACACGGCCGGCGCCAAAGCCGCCTATACCAAGTACCTGGCGGTGGCTCCCGACGCCAAGGACGCGGCGGAGATCCGCAGGAAGCTGGAGAAGATGAAGTGAGCGCCTGGGCCGGAAGCGCTCGTCGTCAGATTGCGGCCGATCAACGGGATAGTGTCCGGCATTGATAAATGACGTTGGCATGACCTTCGTGGCAATTCGCCAAAGCTTGTGCAGGTGCCCCTAATCCAGTTCTCACGCGCTCCTCGACCCCGCGTCGCCGGCGGACCTGTCCACCGATTCGGAAACTGACCCCAGGCGTTCGGGGAAGCATCGGTAGTTGTTCCGAGCGAATCGTCGGCAATCCGGAGAGAACAACATTTTTGAAAATCGCTGCTTCGACGATCTCAGCAATCGCAGAGGGCGGCGTCGCTAGTGGGAATGGGCTTTCGCCGTTTTGGCTTCGCCGCTCGCCGTTATTCCTTCGCCGCGGCCTCCAGCGTGGCGATGTCGAACTTCACCATCTTCATCATCGCAGCCATCGCTTTGGGATGCTTCAGGATCTCGCCAATCTTCTCCGGCACGATCTGCCAGCACAGGCCGAACTTGTCCGTCAGCCAGCCGCAGGCCATGGGCTTGCCACCCTCAAGCAGCTTGTCCCAGTAGCGGTCGATCTCGGCCTGGTCCTTGCACGCGACGGAGTACGAGAAAGCCGGCGTAAGCGCCTGCGCGGGGCCACCGTTGAGGAACGTCATTTGCTGGCCCATAAGGTCGATGGTGATGGTCGCGATCTTTCCGGCGGGCCACGGCCCCGCGCCGCGCGAACGCAGCTCGCCCACCTTCTTTGCCTCCGGAAACACCGAGAGATAAAACTCCGCAGCGTCTTCGGCGTTGTCGTTGAACCACAGAAACGGTGTGATCTTGTTCATGCTCTGGCCTCCATCTCGATAGTATCCATCGTCAAAGCCGCAGAGAAAGGGACCCAACTTCAATCTAGCAAGGTGGCCAATCGCGGGGCGTGTTCTGTGTCTAGCGAACTCCCAGGCCAGTCGGTCCAGTCGGCTGAAAGCGCCGGCCAGGAGAATTTGGGATTGGCCGGGTCACAGGCGGCGAGAGTGCGCCCTATAATCGTCTGAAGGTGCTCGCACAACTGGAGACGGCGCGGCTCCTCCTGCTTCCGGCGCAATTGTCCGATGCGGAACAGACGCAGATCCTGTTCCCGCAATGGGAGGTTGTGCGCTACCTGGCGAACCACGTGCCTTGGCCCTATCCGCCCGATGGAGCGCTGACCTTTCTTCGCGACATTGCCCTGCCTGCCATGGAGCGCGGGGACGCGTGGCATTGGACCCTGCGCCTGAAGAGCGAACCCGCCCGCATGATCGGCTTCATCTCGCTGATGCGAACCCCGGAGCACAACCGCGGATTCTGGCTGGCGCCGCCCTGGCACGGCCGGGGACTGATGACCGAGGCGTGCGGCGCCGTAACCGGCTACTGGTTCGACGTGCTGCGCCAGCCGGTCCTGCGGGCGCCCAAGGCGGCCGCGAATCTGGCATCGCGCCGTATCTCTGAGAAGCAGGGTATGCGACTGATAGCCACTTACGAGGGTGAATATGTGTGCGGCCGGCTGCCTGGCGAGGTGTGGGAGATTACGGCCGAAGAGTGGATGGCACGGAAGGCGCCGCCAGGCAGTTGCCGCTGATGGCGCGGGATTGCTATAATCGGACTTCGATCCCAGCAGGAGATTTCTGTCTTATGGCACAAATTTGCGATGTATGCGGCCGCGGGCCCAAATTCGGCAACCGCATCAGTCACGCCCACAACGTCACCAAGCGGCGCTGGAACCTGAACTTGCAGTCGGTTCGCGCGCTGGTGAACGGCGCCGGGCGCCGCATTCGCGTGTGCACCTCGTGCATCCGCTCCAATAAAGTCCAGAAGGTCGCTTAGCCTCAATACCCTTCACTTGAGCTTGCTTCGTCCCACTGGCTCTGGCTTACTCTGACCGCCTGACTTGAGGTCTTTGTGCGACCCATCGCTCATGCCAAAGGCCCCGATGCGAGCCGCGACCGTGAGGGAGCGGTTGCCCGCAAGAGAACAACATCATGTGGTCAAGGTACCAGTCGAGGGCTAGTCCTGGGTTAACCCGCGATCGAATACCGCTTCATCTTATTGATCAGCCCCTGGCGGCTCAGGCCCAGGAGGCGCGCGGCCTGCTGCTGATTGTTGCGCGTGCTCTCAAGCGCGCCGGCGATCATGCGCTTTTCCACATCGGCCACGGCCTTCTTGAGCGGGACCTGTTGGCGCGGTGCGGGCGGCAACGCCGGCTGAACGCGTGGCGGCGCGGGTAAGTCGTCCCACAGATCCTCCTCCGGAATGACGTTCTGGCGGGTGAGGGCGGCCAGGCGCATCACCTCGTTGCGCAACTGGCGCACATTGCCCGGCCAGGGAGCCGTCAAGAGGCGGCGCAGAACGCCTTGTGAGAATTCCATCGCGCCGCGATTGGTTTCGCGGCAATAATCTTCCAGAAAATGATTGGCCAGGAGTGGGATCTCCTCGCGGATCTCGCGCAGCGGCGGCATGTGGATGTGGATGACTTTGATGCGATAGTAGAGGTCTTCGCGGAAGGCGCCGCGGGCGATTTCGGCTTCCAGGTCTTTGTTGGTGGCGGCCAGCAGGCGCACGTCCACGGGAATCGGGGAGCGGCCGCCCACGCGTTCGAGCACGCGCTCCTGAAGCACGCGCAGAATCTTGGCTTGAGCGGCCGGGCTGAGGTCGGCGATCTCATCCAGGAACAGGGTTCCGCTATCGGCTTTCTGGAACAGGCCGGGGCGCGATTCCACTCCGGTGGCGACGCCTTTTTCGATCCCGAACAGCTCGCTTTCGACTAATGTTTCCGGCAGCGCCGCGCAGTTCAGGGCCACGAAGGGCCGGCGCGCGCGCGGGCTGGAGTAGTGAATGGCTTTGGCGACCAGTTCCTTGCCGGTTCCGCTTTCGCCGGTGATCAGCACATTCACCAGGCTGTCGCGGATGCGTTCGATGAGGCGGACCACCTGCTGAATCCTGACGCCTGCGCCGATGATGCCGTGGACCGAAAACTTGCCGACGATCTCGCGCATCAGGTTGGCGTTCTGCTCGGCCAACTGGTCCTGGCTGCGGCGCAACTCGCCGATCAACTGGGCGTTCTCAATGGCGATGGCGGCGTGCGAAGCCAGCGCATCCAGGGCCGCCTCATCGCGCGCGCCGAACGCGCCGGTGTGTTTGTTGAGGGCTTCGAACGCGCCCACGATTTCGCCGCGCGGGTTGCGGACGGCCACAGCCAGCACGTTGCGGGTTCGGTAGCCGGTTTGATCGTCGATGGCGTTGTAAAACTCGGGATGGCTGTAGGCGTCTCTGACGTTGACCACCTCGCCGGTTTGAACGGCCTTGCCGGCAATTCCCATGCGGGCGTCGAAGCGCAGGATCTCATCGGAGCCGAGCGCCACCTTGGACCAGAGCTGGTTTTGTTCGCGGTCCAGCAGGAAGATGCTGGCGCGATCGCAATCGAGCAGGTGGGTGGCTTCGCGGACCATCAGGTCAAGGAGGGCGCCGAGGTCCCGCTCGGAGTTCATCTTCTGGCAGATGGCGAGCAGGGCGGCGAGCTTCTCATGCAATTCCGGTTGCATCGGCCCCATAGCCATTCCAGTCTACCCCACCGGAATGCTAGTGTCTACTAAGTTGACACAGCGACCACAGAGTTTACGTGCCGTCAAGAAGGTGGACAGCCATAGAGCGGCTTATTTGTTGAAAACAAAATACTTGTTCTTCCTTCTCGTTTGGCATTGCGGCTGCAATATGGGAGATAGCGTTGGGTAGCCCCCCGGTTGGAGTACGGACGAGTGATGATCGGAGGAACACTCGTCCGGTCCTCCTCCGATTCTGCCCAGTCAGCAAGCACGCCTCGTAGAGCCTGCATAACGGAGGATGGAAACGGGCCACAAGCATCCTCTGCCCACCACCGGCCCGCGCAGACAAAGCCCCGTGGGGGCCTGTGCCATCGCGAGAATGGCATGGGCCCCTTCTTCCTCGTATATTGAAGAGAGAACCGATGGCGGCCGAGCGCATCCACGAGTACCGCGTGACAAACCACTGGACCGGCAATCGGGGCGAGGGAACCTCGGGTTACCGCGCCTACAGCCGCGACCACGAGTTGAGCGGCGCGGAAAAGACGGCGGCAATCGCCGGCTCGTCGGACGCGCAGTTTCGCGGCGACCGCTCGCGCTACAACCCCGAAGAACTGCTGGTGGGCGCCGTCTCCGCTTGCCACATGCTGTGGGTGCTGCACCTGTGCGCGGACGCAGGCGTGGTAGTGACGGAATACGTCGACGAAGCCTGGGGCGAGATGGTGGAGCACGCGGACGGATCGGGCGAATTCCGGCAGGTGGTTCTGCGGCCTCGAATGACGATCAGCGATGCCAGCCGAATCGGCTATGCGATTGCGTTGCATGATCGGGCTCACGAGTTGTGCGCCCTGGCGCGGTCGATGAACTTCGCGGTGTCGCACGAGCCGGTGGTGACTGCGAAGCCGCAGCAGTCATCAGAAATATCCTAGACTCTCTTAGTAACATCCGAGGCCTTTCTGGTACTTTAGACTCGAAGTAACCCCTTCTTAGAGGCATATTCGATGCGCTTACATGCTAAGTGGTGACAGCTTAGCCACAAATATCCTCAGGAATATCCGAGGCTTTCCTAATACTCTAAAGTTAACTCGTACTAGAACACAATCGGTACATTTGTCTATTAACTAAAGTAGACAGTCCTTGTATCATGGAAGGCATGCGAACGACCATGTTGCTCCTTTTTAGGTGCGTCGTATGGTCGTGCGAACGGAGAAGCGGCCTTTGGTGACGGACCTTTCCGGGGCCGTGGACGGATGAAAAAACAAAAGAGGAAGAGGAATGCGATGACGAAACTGACTTTAACGCTGCTGGCGGGAATGCTACTGACGGCGTTCTCGCTCTCAGCGACCCCTGCAACCGTTATATTCATTAGTGACCCGTATGGGGCCCCGTACGAACTTACGGTCAATGGCGCCACTGAGTGGGCGACGTGTATCTCAGGAACGAACGTGTTTATCCCAAGCTCGGACCACTGGTATGCCGACGTCGATACGATCACGGATTACAGCTCCCCGACGGTCCCGACGGCCCTGA
>JBEKYE010000094.1:0-13357 GCA_049511275.1 Bryobacteraceae bacterium | reverse complement strand
CCGGGTGGTCGTCGCCAGTGTGCGATTTGCCAATAATCTCTGGCTCCTGCCAATTGATGGGCGCGGGCAAGCAGGCGGCGAAATGCGGCGTGTCACCGAGGGCGATGCCTACGAGGCCACGCCCTCGATCTCGCATGACGGCACAAAACTGGTGTTTACTTCCGGACGGCTTGGAAACCGGGACGTGTGGATCAAAGATCTGAAAACCGGGCGGGAGGCAGCTCTGACCTCGACTCCTCTGGACGAGGCGTCGCCAGTTATTTCCGGCGACGGAAGGAAGGTGGCGTATACCATCTCCGGGCAGGCCACGCAACCGATTTATGTTGCCGACGCCCGCCTGTCGCCAGGCTCGAGCGTTCCCGAAAAGGTGTGTGACGACTGCGGCGTACCAGTCGACTGGTCACCGGATGGCAGCCGGATCGTCTACATATACGGCCAACCCGGAGCCGTCGGCTCATTCAGCGTAGCTACGGGCCGGAAGGCCAGGATTGCGCAGTCCGCCCGCTACGGCATCGACCAGGCTCAATTCGCTCCCGACGGGGCCTGGATCAGCGTGCTGGCGCACATCGATCCAAGTCATACACGGATTTTCGCCGTTCCGCTTCGGGATGGGGCGGCAGTTTCCGAAGACCAGTGGATACCTGTCACGGACGGTGCGTCGTGGGACGACCGGCCCCGCTGGTCGCAGCGCGGAAATCTCATCTACTTCTATTCCAGGCGGGACGGCTTTGGATGTATCTGGAAGCAAGCTGTGGATCCGACCACCAGGAAGCCGGTGGGACCGCCGCTGGCCATTCATCATTTCCATAGCACGGGGCTCTCCATCATGCACATGGGCCTGGACAGGCTGGGGTTCTCGGTTGCGGCAGACAAGCTGGCTTTCAATCTTCTGGAGGTGAAGGGCAACCTCTGGATGATGCAAACGGGCACGGGCCAAAAGTGAGATTCTGCTTCTTATCTCTTGAAACCGGGATGCGGTTTATGTATAGTTGAGGGCGATCTCATGTTTTAGAAGGAGCCGCTATGGCGACCAAGAAGAAGAGTACCTCCGCGAAGCGCAAAGAGCTGATTGTGCTGGTCCCGAGCAAGTGGGGGCTGGCCCCGGCAGACGTTAAGAAACTCCAAGTAGCGCTGGAACCAAAAGCCAACGCCACCTTGGCAAAGCTCGGAGGAGCTATCCACGTGGTCACCGGCGTGACCAACGGCGTCAACGGCAACGGCAACGGCAACGGCGAAGACGAAAGTTGATTGTGCGCCCACCCGCGGCCGGAGACTATGCGCATCTGCCTGGTCAGTTCGCCAACCGTAACCGAATTCGATCCCCAGGTGGCGGACAGCGAGGCCGTGCGACTGATCTCGGAACAAGCCCCGATCGGAATTCTGACCCTGGCTGCCATTCTCGGCCAGCATAGAATCACGGTTGAGGTTGTCGATCTAAACCAGACCTATTACCGCTATCTCCGGTCGGTTGCTTACCTCCGCGGTCTGGATTTTTGCTCCTTCGTAGCGCGGGAGCTCGCCTCCCGATCCTTCGATGTCTGTGGCTTCAGCACGATCTGCAGTACCTACCCGCTGACCATCCGCATCGCCCGGGAGTTGAAGAGATCCCATCCCCAAAGCATCGTTATTTTAGGCGGTCCACAGGCTTCCGTGGTGGACGTCGCGACCTTGCAGGCGTTTCCCTTCATCGATTTCATTGTGCGCGGTGAAGCCGACGAGACCCTTCCCCTGGTGCTCGCGGCTCTCCACGATGAGCGCCGCTTCCGCGAAATTCCGGGAGTCACATTCCGCCGCGGGGGAAGCATAGTTCGCAACCCGAATGCCCCGGTGGTCCTCGACCTCGATCCACTTCCGATGCCGGCATTCGACCAATATCCCAAACTGGGCACATGCTACGCCGTACCCCTGGAACTGGGCCGGGGTTGTCCGTTTGCCTGCACGTTTTGCTCGACGAACGATTTTTTCCGCCGCCGTTTTCGCCTTAAGTCGCCTGCGCGGGTAATCGAGCAGATGCGCATGATCCACCGAACTTACGGGAACACCCGATTCGAGCTGATCCACGACATGTTCACCGTCGATCGCAAGAGAGTCGTGGAGTTCTGTGAAGCCTTACTGGCTTCGGGGGAACGGTTCCAGTGGCACTGCAGCGCGCGGACCGACTGCGTTGACGATGAGTTGATCGCTTTAATGGCTCGAGCCGGCTGCACGGGCATGTTCTTCGGCATTGAAACCGGTTCGGCGCGCCTGCAGCGGCTGATCGATAAGAATCTGGATCTTCGCGAAGCTGCTTCGCGCGTCGCTTGCGCCGACCGGCACGGTATCGACACCACCGTCTCACTGATCACCGGTTTTCCGGACGAGACCAAGAAAGACCTTAGGGACACCGTCGACTTTCTGATGGATGCGGCGCGCTTTGACGCCGCCAAGTTGCAGCTCCATCTCCTGGCTCCCCTGGCCGGGACCCCGATTTACGAGCAATATCGCGGCCGCCTGCAGCAGGCCGACATCCTTTCCGATATTTCCTACCACGGTTGGCAGCAGGATCCGGCGGACCGGGAGATGATTCGGGCGCACCCGGATATTTTCCCGAACTTCTACTCCGTTCCCACATCGCTCGACCTCGGATATATAAAAGAACTCCGGGATTTCATGCAACACTCCATTCCGCGCTACCGCTGGCTGGTGGTGGCCCTGCATCAGGACAACGGCGGTCTGCTGGAGGTCTTCGACGCCTGGCTCTCCTGGCTCCGGGAAAACCGGCCAACCAGACAGGAATCGCCGGGCGCAGGCGAGGCGCCCTATTATGCCCGCAGTGAGTTTTCGCAGGACCTTCTGAAATTTGTCCGGACCTGGTACCTCCGCCGCGCCAGAAATCGCGGTCCGCTGCGTGCGCTGCTGAATTTCGAACTGGCGCTCAACCGGAATCCATCCAAACCCGGAAAACGAACTGGCGCACCGCGCCTCGCGGCAGGCGTCCGAATCGTGCGGCTCGGCGCCGACTATCACCGGATCCTCGACTGCCTGAGGACCCGTGAGCCCCTGGCTGCCGTGCCGGCCTCCCGCGTCTTGCTGGCAACGCGTGAGATCGGCAACCAGAAACTGGAGGTGTCGCGGCCCAGTCCACTGGCGGCGCAGCTTCTGGCATCGTGCAACGGCATAAGCGACCCGAAGCAGATTGCCCGCGGGCTTCGACTCCCTAAAGACATTGCCGGAATCCCTGGCCCAAAAGTATGCCTTTTCGGGTTAGCAACATTGCGCCAACAAGGTCTGATCGAGTGAACTGATGGGGGCCCCAGCCCTACCCGTGCAGGCCCGCTTAACTCGCAGGAGTGCGTGCGCCACTTGGTAAGGCCGGCATTTTGATTCTTAGAGCGCAGACCCGGGGAGCCCTAGCCGCGCGCCCCGCCGGCAGCCGCCAGCCTGCCCCGAATCTGGCTCACCACGTCCGATGCCAGAAATGGTTTACGCAGCACCGGGAAGTTATGCTCCTCGCACAGCGCCTCTTCTTCCGGCGGCAGGATGGTTCCGGTCATCACGATCACCAGCATGTGCGGAACGGCCTGCAGGAACTCCACGCCGAGTTCCACGCCGTTGCCATCGGGCAGCATATAGTCGAGCAGCGCCGCGTCGGGCTTGTGCAGAAGGGCCAGGCGCCGGGCTTCGGTGGCCGATTCGGCGGTGAACAGCGTCCAGCCGGCGTCCCCCATCAGGCGCTCCAGAAAATGCAGCAGGTCGCGATTATCGTCCACCAATAATACGGTGGGATGGGCAGCCGCCGGAACCACTTCCGATTCCAACGCGCGGATGGAAAGCTTTTCGGGAGGGTCGGCTACGTCCACGCGCACCTTCGCCCCGGCGCTCACCTGGTTGGTGGCCACCATGGTCGCCAGCGGCTGGGTGAGGAAGCGGTGGATGGTGCGATTCAACTCGCGCGCGCCATACTCCGCGCTGGTGCCTCTCTGGAGCAGGAACTGGCGTGCCTCGGGCGGAATCTCCAGACTGAACGACCGGTCCCCCAGGCGCGTGTTGACGTGGCTCTGCAGGTCGGCGATCTGGTGTTCCAGGATGGCGGCCAGCGCTTCCTGGCTGAGCGGCTGGTAGGTGATGATGCAATCGATGCGGTTCACGAATTCGGGCGAGAAGCGTTTGCGAACGGCCACCAGGCCGATGCTCTGCAGCTTGCCCATGAGATCGGTGCGCTCGGAGTGTTGCGCCGATTGGAAGCCGAATTCCGGATTAATCTCGCGCAGCATTTCGCGCGAGCCCAGGTTGCTGGTCAGGAAGACCAGGCTTTTTTCGAAGTTGACGCTGGTGTTGTCGCCGAGCCGCAATTGCGCCTTGTCGAGCACCCCGAGCAGCAGGCGCGTCATGGAGGGCGCGGCCTTTTCGATTTCGTCGAAGAGCACCAGGGAGAGGTTGCACTTGTCGCTCGAGACGGCGGTCAGCTTCTGCTGCGTGAGCATGGGCTGTGTCTCGCGGTGGCCCAGGTAGCCAGGCGGCGCGCCGATCAGCTTGGCCACCTCGTGCTCCATCTGGAATTCGCCGCAATCCACCTTGAGGACGTTCTTCTCGCTGCCGTGCAGGATTTCGGCCAGGGCTTCCACGGTCTTGGTCTTGCCCGTGCCAGTGGGTCCCAGCAACAGGAACACGCCGACCGGGCGTCCTTCGGGAGCGAGGCCGGCCTGGTACATCTGTATATACGGAACGATCAGGCGCGTGGCGTCGGGCTGCCCGACTACCCGGCGAGAAAGGACCGTCGCCAGGTCTTCGGTGGAGTCGGAAACTTGCTTTCTGGCACGGCTTGGGTAATTCTTTGGTCTCTCCATCCCACTCTCCGATTTGATTATATCGGCGGGGGAGGGCCTAACCCGGTTACGCCGCCGTGCCTGGGGAGAATTCGGGTCTTTCATATGATTGCTCAAATGCCTTCAGAAATAGCGGCTTACAGGCCTTCGCCATTAAACGAAAAAAAACTTCCAGCGGTTGTGACTGCCGGTTCCATACAGTTTGGTTGTACCATGCGTCTCCAAAAAAGGATGGGTCAATAATCACGCTATCTGGCTGGAAACAGAGAAATTGCGGAAATACCTGCGGATGGAGGCTAGCGGTGACGGAACGTGATACGGCCCTTGGTGAGATCGTAAGGAGACAGTTCCATGGTGACCTTATCGCCCGCCAGGACGCGGATGCGATTGCGGCGCAGCCTGCCGGCCAGGTGAGCCAGAACAATCCGTTCGTGCTCGAGCTGCACGCTAAACAGCCCGCTGGGAAACTTTTCCAATACCGTGCCGGTTACTTCGATGCTGTCTTCTTTACTCATAAACCTCCACAACATTGGGTGGAACGGCCGGGGCCGGAAGCACCGGCCGTTCCCTGACTCGATCAGGACACTGTGACGTTGGTCGCCTGCAGGCCTTTGGGCCCTTTCGTCACCTCAAACTCCACTCTGGCGCCTTCATCCAGGCTACGATAGCCTTCCGACTGAATCGCCGAGAAGTGTACGAAGACATCTTCTCCGTTCTCCCTCTGGATAAAACCGTAGCCCTTGGCCGCGTTAAACCACTTCACCGTACCTTTTTCTTTCATCTGCCTATATTCCTTCTTTGCTAAAAATGCATCGACTCCGACCGCCATGAAACAGCAAAAGGGGGCGCGGATGGACTCACGCAACCCCCTCTCAGATCTGTCGCCAAGCGGAAAACAAGAGTCAAATGCCATACCATTATACAACAGGAGAACGGTGCAAAACCCGGCCAGTCTGGTGACCCGATTCGAGTTTTACCGATTCCGCTTTCATTTCCGGGCGATCGACCCGGTGTACTTCCCGGCGGGCAAAAGCGGCAACGTGATCCGCGGCGCCTTGGGGATGGTGTTGCGCGACACGGCTTCGCCGGCCGCCTACGCGCGCCTCTTCGAGCCGTCAAGCGGCCTGGGAAGAGCCCCCAGCGGCCTCGGGGACTGGCCGCGGCCCTTCGTGCTGCGCGCGGGCAGCCTGGACGGGCGCGCCATCGCCAGGGGCGAGCCCTTCTGCTTCGACGTGCATGTCTTCGACCTGCGCGCGCCGGTGCTCGAGTATTTTCACGACGCGTTTGCCGCGTTTGAGGCGCAAGGAATCGGGCCGGGCCACGGCCGCGTTTCGCTCGAGCGGGTGGAACAACTCAACCTGGACGAGGGGGCGGATGAGATGGGCCGCCCGCCGCTGATCCTCAATCTGGATGCGAATTCCGATCCGGATGCCGCGCGCGTGGAGCGCGTGTGCGTGCAATTCCTGACCCCGACGGAACTGAAAAGCGGCGGAGCGCTGGCAAAGCGCCCGGAGTTCGCCGTCCTTTTCGGCCGGCTGCGCGACCGCATCAGCACGCTGCGCGCGTTGTACGGGGCGGGACCGCTCGAGCTCGACTTCCGGGAAGTGGGCCGGCGCGCGGCCAACGTCCGCATGGTCCATTGCCAATTGCAGTGGGAAAAGGGGGAAAGGAAATCGGGGCGTACGGGGCAGATGCATCCGCTGGGTGGTTTTACCGGCGAAGCGGAATACCAGGGCCCGCTGGGGGAGTTTCTGCCGTGGCTGCGCGCGGCCCGCTGGGTGGGAGTGGGCCGCCAGACCGTGTGGGGCAAGGGGGACGTACGGGTGATAGCCTGGGACTCATGAGGCGATTGGCGATTGGTTTAGTTGTGGCGGCAAGAGAGCCGGCGACAAGATCGCCGGCGCTACCAGGCATGAGGCGATTGGCGATTTGCTTGGTTCTGGCGACGGGCGCCCTGTTGCCGCAAGCGGTGCCGCAAGCGGTGGCGCAGGCGCCAAAGGCGGAACTGTTGTGGCCGAAGGGCGCGCCGGGCGCGCTGGGAACAGCGCCGGAGGACCAGCCCTCGCTGACGCCGTTCCTGCTGGCGAAGGGCAGCGGGCCGGGGACTGCGGTGATTATCTGCCCGGGCGGCGGCTACCAGAACCTTGCCATGGACAAGGAAGGCTACCAGGTGGCCCACTGGCTGAATTCCATCGGCGTGTCGGCATTCGTGCTGCAATACCGCCTGGGGCCGCGCTATCACCACCCCAGCGAGTTACAGGATGCGCAACGGGCGATTCGCCTGGTGCGGTCTCGCGCGGCGGAGTATGGTTTGCAGGCGGATCGCATCGGCATCATGGGCTTTTCGGCCGGCGGGCATCTGGCTTCAACTGCCGGGACGCATTTCGATGCGGGCAACCCGCAAGCGGCCGACCCCATCGACCGCGCCGGCAGCCGGCCGGATTTTCTGGTACTGTGCTACCCGGTGATTTCCTTTACCAGCTACGTGCATCGCGGCTCGATGACGTTCCTCCTGGGCGAGAATCCCGATCCAAAGCTGGTCGAGAGCTTGTCGAATGAGTTGCAGGTGACGGCGCAGACTCCACCGGCGTTTCTGTTTCACACCGATGCCGATAAGACCGTGCCGGTGGAAAACAGCGTATTATTCTACCTGGCGATGCGCAAGGCCGGAGTGCCGGCGGAACTGCACGTCTACGAACACGGAAGCCACGGCGTCGGTCTCGCCCAGAGCGATCCGGCGCTGTCTTCGTGGCCGGGGCGGTTGGCGGACTGGCTGCGCGGGCGGGGACTGCTGACGCCCAAGGCCGCGCAGTGACGCATGCTAAACTCAAGTGGTTCCCCATCTCATGGATTTCCTCAAAGGGCTCAACCCGCAACAGCGGGAAGCGGTAACCCATACGGAAGGGCCGCTTCTGATTCTCGCGGGCGCGGGCAGCGGCAAGACCAGGGTCATCACACACCGCGTCGCGTACATTATCACGGCGCGGCACGTGCCCCCGTCCGCCATTCTGGCCGTCACCTTTACCAATAAAGCCGCCAACGAAATGCGCGAACGCGTGTCGGCGCTGCTGGCCGACGTCAACCTGGATTCCTCGCCCAACATCTCCACCTTCCACTCGTTTTGCGTGCGCCTGCTGCGCACCGATGGCGATCCGCTGGCGCGCCTCCGACCGGGATTCTCGCGGCGCTTCAGCATCTACGACGACGAGGACCAGCTCGGCGTGGTGAAGGCGGCTTACCGGGGGCTGGGACTCGACGAGAAAGAATTCCTGCAGTATCGCGTGGCGCTTTCCAGGATCAGCCGCGCCAAGAACAGCAGGCAAGGGCCGGCCGATTTGTTCCAAGCCGCGGTCAACAAAGAGAGCGAGGCGCTGGCCGCGGTGTTTGAAGCGTACGAGAAGGCGCTGCGCACAGCCAACGCCCTGGATTTCGACGATCTGCTGCTGGAAGCCGTGCGCCTGCTGCAACACGACCAGAACACGCGCGAGGCCTGGAACCGGCGGCTGAGCTACCTGATGATCGACGAATACCAGGACACCAACCGCACCCAGTACGAGCTGATGCGGCTGCTCTCGGAAAGCCACGGCAACGTCTGCGTGGTGGGCGACGAGGATCAGTCCATTTATAGCTGGCGCGGAGCGGACATCCGCAATATTCTGGATTTCGAGCGCGATTTTCCGAAGGCCAAGACCATCCGGCTGGAGCAGAACTACCGGTCCACCAAGAACATCCTGGGCGCGGCCGGCGCGGTGGTGGAGAACAACAAGGCGCGCAAGGGAAAGAAGCTGTGGACCGAGGCCGCGACGGGCGAGAAGCTGGGGCTCTTCGCCGGCTACGACGCCGAAAACGAAGCCCTGTTCATCGCCGACACCATCGAAAAGCACCTGGCGAAGAGTCCCGCGGACCACGTGGCCGTGCTCTACCGCACCAACTTCCAATCGCGGCAGATCGAAGAAGCGCTGCGGCGTTACGGGCGGAAGTACAACATCGTCGGCGGCTTCAGCTTTTACCAGCGGGCGGAAATCAAAGACACCGTGGCGTACCTGAAGCTGGCGGCTTCGAATTACGATTCGGTGAGCTTGCTGCGGGTGGTCAACACGCCGGCGCGGGGCATCGGCCGCACCACTGTGGACCAGATCGAAAAGTACGGACGGGACCACGGACTCAGCCTGTGGGACGCCATCGAGCGGATTATCGACGACGAGAAGCTCTCCACGCGATCGCAATCTTCGCTGGTGACGTTCCGCAACCTGATCCAGGAGCTTTCCCTGGTGGCCAGTTCCTCGCCGCTGCCCGATCTGCTCCGGTTCATTCTGGACCGCACCGGCTACCGGCGCATGCTGGAACAGGAAAAGACGCCGGACGGAGAAGCGCGCCTGGAGAACCTGGACGAGTTGATTGCGGCGGCCACGGAAGCGGCGGAACGCGGCGAATCCGTCTCGGATTTTCTGGATCACGCGGCGCTGGTGGCGGAGGCCGACGCGTTCGACGAGAAGGCTTCGGTCAGCCTGTTGACGTTGCACAACGCCAAGGGGCTGGAGTTCCCGGTGGTAATCCTCTCCGGGATGGAACTGGGGTTGTTTCCGCACAGCCGGTCGATGGATTCGGAAGCGGAGCTCGAAGAGGAGCGGCGGCTGTGCTACGTGGGGATGACGCGCGCGCGCAAGCGGCTGATTCTGACGTGGGCGAAGTACCGGCGGCGATTCGGCGGCGGCGAGCAGGAGCGGTCGACGCCCTCGTGGTTCCTGAGCGAAGTGCCGGCAGAGCTGATCGCGGAAATGGGCGTGCGCGACGAGGCCGGCGAACTCACGCTGCAGGCGGAACGATACGGCGTGCGGACGGTGGTGCGGCGGAACACGTTCACGGGCAAGACTTACAATTCGGTGGAGAACATTCCGCAGTTTTTCGGCGAGCGCGGGCTGCCCTTCAACGCCCCCACCAAGCCGATTGCGGCGCCGCAGCGGCCGCCGGCGCCGATCGCTCCGAAATTGCCGCGGCCGCCCGGCCCGGTGGGAGCGCCGGTAATTGGCGCGGCTAAGCCGGCGGCCGCACCGCCTGCCGATGCGCCGCCCGCCGCCCGGAAAATGCGGGCGGGCATGATGGTGGAGCATGCGAAGTACGGCACGGGCACGGTGGTGCGCCGCGAAGGGGACGGCGAAGATGCTAAGATCACGGTTAACTTTCCCCGCTACGGCCTCAAGAAGCTGGTAGAAAAATACGCAGGACTGAAAAGAAGCTGATGAACACGACGACAGTTACCGACAAGACAGAACGCAAGAAGCTGAAGCGCGCGGCGCGCAAGAAGGCCGCGCCCAAGGCCAAACGGGCCGCCGGCGTGGCCCGCGGGTCGACGAAGAAGAAGATCCGCCACCAGGCTCAAGGCCAGCGCAAGCGGTAAGAAGCCGGGAGTCCATCTGGGACATACCGCTTGACTGCGATATTCCGTGCGTGCCGCTTCGTGTTGGCTACGTCATAGGCGAGTTGCATCCGGAGAAGGTGGTCCCTGTCCGGACCAGATGCCTTAATGGTAGTCGATCAAGTCAATGTCGCCAGCCTTGTTCGCTTCTTCGGTATAGCGGAAAATCAGGCGCCAGTTACCTGTCACAGTCAGACTCCAGAATCCTTGCCGGTCTCCCTTGAGCGGGCGCCGGCGTAGCTGGCAAACGCCGGCGACAGGATCGCCGGCGCTACCGTTTGTTGGCGGCCCGCAGGGTGCTGTGCCAGAACCCGTAAAAGAAATACAGCACCAGTCCGACCGCAAGCCACACGCAGAACCGCACCCAAGCCTGGTGCGGAAGGCCGGTCATGATATAGAGGCAGGCGGCGGCGGAGAGAAGACTGACCGGCCACACCAGCGGCACGCGGAACGGCCGCTTGCGGTCCGGTTCCTTGTGGCGCAGGACCAGCACACCGATGCTGACCAGGATAAAGGCGAAGAGCGTGCCGATGTTGGTCAGGTCGTAGGTCTCCCCGGAGTCGCCCACCAGCGCCCACAACGCCACGAAGATCCCCGTGAGCAGCGTGGTGGCCCAAGGGATGCGGGTGCGGCGATGGATCTTGGCGGCCCACTTTGGCAACAGACCGTCGCGCGCCATGGCGAAAAAGATGCGCGGCTGGCCGTACTGAAAGACCAGCAGGACGGCCGACATGGATACCGCCGCTCCCAGGGCCACGATCCAACCGGCGGCGCTGAAGCCGGACAATTCCAGGGCGCGGGAGAGAGGGTCGGCCACGCCGATCAGTTGCTTGTAGGGCACCATGCCGGTCATGACGAAACCGACAATCACGTAGATCAGCGTGCAGATGCCCAGCCCCCCCAGAATTCCGATGGGCAGATTGCGTTGCGGGTTGATGGTCTCTTCGGCGGCGGTGGAGATGGCGTCAAAGCCGATATAGGCGAAGAAGACGATGGCCGCGCCCTGGTGGATGCCTTTGAATCCGTTGGGCGCGAAAGGATGCAGGTTGGCGCTCTTGATATGGGTGATGCCAACCAGCACGAACAGGGTCAGCGCCAGCAGCTTGATGACCACCATGATGTTGTTGGCGGTGGCGCTCTCCCGCGCCCCCCGCAGCAGCAGCCAGGTGATCAGCATCACGATGCCGGCCGCCGGCAGGTTGACGAGGATGGGGATTCCGAAAATGTGGGGCGCGGAATTGAGCAGCCCGTGAACCGGCGCGTCCGGACTGAGCAGCGCGGTGCGGTAGCCGGTGGACAACCACGGCGGGAGCACCACGCCGAACCCACCAAGCAAAGTGCTGAAGTAATCGCCCCAGGAGATGGCTACGGCGACGTTGCCGACGGCATACTCGAGAATGAGATCCCAGCCGATGATCCAGGCGATCAGTTCGCCCAGCGTGGCGTAGGAGTAAGCATAAGCACTGCCGGCTTGAGGAATCATGGACGCCAGCTCGGCATAGCAAAGGCCTGCCAGCGCGCAAGCCCCGCCCAGGAGGAGGAAAGAAAATACCAGCGCGGGGCCGGCGCCCACGCGGATCACCTCGCCGTTCGGCCCCAGTTGGCCGGCCGCCGCGGTGCCGATGGCGCCGAAGATGCCGGCGCCGATCACGGCGCCGATGGCGAGCATGATGAGGTCGCCGGCGCGGAGGCTGCGCTTCAGCCCACCGGAGTCTTTGGTCTCGGAGATCAACGCTGCGATGGGCTTGCGCGCAAAGAGTTGTGACATCACACGGAATTCTACCAGATATGGCTTGAATCCCCGGCGGCAAGAGGGTGCTTTCTGTAAAATATTGCCATGAGCCCTAAAGCGCAGCCGCCGCGCCGCTGTCAATGGGCGGAAAGTGACGCCATGCTCCGCGCCTACCATGACGAAGAGTGGGGCGTCCCGGAGCGCGATAGCCGGGCACTTTGGGAAAAGCTTATGCTCGATGAGTTTCAGGCTGGTCTCTCCTGGAGCATCATCCTGAAAAAGCGGGAAACTTTCCGCGAAGCGTTTCGGGGTTTCGATCCAGCCGTGGTGGCGCGATTCGGCGCGCGGGATATTGACCGGCTCAGGAAGAACTCGGGGATCGTGCTTTCGCGCGCCAAAATCGAAGCCACCATCGGGGGCGCCCGCGCTTATCTGGCCATGGCGAAGGCCGGCGAAGATTTCTCCCGCCTCGTCTGGACCATGGCAGGCGGCAAGCCGATTCGCAACAAGCGCGGCTTCAAATTCGTGGGTCCGGTCGTTGTCTATGCCTGGATGCAGGCGACGGGAATTGTCAACGATCACGCCGCGGGATGCTTTCGGCGCAGCAATGAAGGGCTAGCCCTGGGTTAGACGTGGGTTAGATGGAGGCAAGCACCCGATGCTTCGAGAGAAGAGCGGGACGAGGGCGTCCCGCGCGGACCAGGGGGTCCGCCCTCCAATTATGCCGATTGAACGTGCCAGGTTACCAGATTGTCGGGACGCGATATTGGCGGAGGGTCGCGTCGCTGCTGATCAGAACCCAACCCTCGCTGGCCGCCTGCGCGAGGAGCAGCCGATCGAATGGGTCCTTGTGGATCATTGGCAGTTGGCTCACCCCGTAAACGTGGGCAGGCTTGATCGGGAGCACTGCCGCCTCGATGCCCACGAGTCCGGCGTCTAACCAACGCGGCGGATCCTGGATGGGAAGTAAGCCCTTCTGCGCCTTCACAACAATTTCCCAGAGCGAAGCCACGCTCACGAACAACGGATTCTTGCGGTTGTCAATCAGCTTGCGAACCTTGGCGCTGAGCTTCTCCGGGCTGGCTACCGCCCACAGGAAGGGTGCGGTATCCAACAGATAGGTCACCACTCCTTGCCCTCCAGGAACCTGTCGGCCTGGTCATTCGTCATTGGCGCATCCCAGCCGTCCGGCAGGGAGATAGTGCCGGCCAGCACTCCGAGTTTCCGGCGTCCGGATTTCCGCCGGTGCCGCACCAGATCGGCAACCGGCTCGCCACCGCGCATGATGGTGACCTCTTCGCCCCGCTCCACCAACGCAAGCAGACGCGACAGGTTTGACTTGGCCTCGTGGACGTTGAATTCCGCCATTCCTCGATCTTAGCCCAGATGGTTAGCTAAAGCAAT
>JBEKYE010000093.1:0-13529 GCA_049511275.1 Bryobacteraceae bacterium | reverse complement strand
GTAAGGTGCATCAACGGCGACCGCTTTCCAACCGATGTGGAGGCAATCCGGCGCGTCGTCGGAGACTTCGACGCGGTAATGCTGCCGCATACCGGCCACTTCCCACTGCTCGAATGCCCGGAGGAGTTCCACGGGAGGCTCGCGGAGATCCTTCAGGGCCTCGCGATCGCTTGAGCGATTTGCCGGCGAGCCTGGTGGAAGATCGCAATCCTTCCTTGCATGGTGGATAGATTTTATGCCGTAGCCCTCGAAGCTGGGGATCATCGCTTTCGACGCGGGCGAACTGTTTGATGGACTGAAACCCTGTGCGTTCCCAGCTCTCTCGAAGCGTTTGAGGATCATACACGAACGTGTGACCCAGCTACTGCTGGGACCGTTCGATTCGAGAAACCGCAGAGCTCTTAACAAAAGTAACGTAAGAGAATGCCGCACTGTTAACTAAAGAGAACAGTCATGTCGTTTTTGTATCGTGGCGTGGCGTTAAGTGGCGCTAAGTGGCGCTAAATAGTCCTTGCAGTACTAACCCTGGCATTAACGGTACTTTATGTTTCTAGAAAGCTATGGTCACATTATAAGCGCCGGTTGGTCCAAGCGGAACTCATGGGTTGAGACCAGCCGTGAGAGTCGGATCTATACCCGGTACGATTGGGGAAAAGGCCGTGATCGCGAGGTCACGAAAACACGAGCACGTGATCAAGCGATCACAGAAGTAAACAAAAAATAGGAGCGAAGACAATGAAGTTTTTACGTGATTTCTGGAAGGACGAACAAGGGCAGGACCTCATCGAGTATACCCTGCTCATGGCGTTTGTAGCGCTGGCTTCGGCCGCTCTGTTTTTGGGCGCCGGCGGCAGCATCAAGAACATTTGGACCATCACCAACGCCCAGTTGGCGAACGCCGCCACCAACGCGAGCTAACCCAACCGGATGGAGCAGGCCGGCATACCCATGCCGGCCCGTTTCCGCCCGGATTTCAGGCAGTTTGGCGCGGGCCGCAGGACGAGTGCGGCTCGGAGTGAGGGCGCGCCCCATAAGACGGGCGATGCCGTCGTTTAGCGCGGCTTGGTCACAGGCTGCAAGGATTTCAACCACCGGGTAAACTCGTCCCGGCGTTTCTATCAGAACTGCATCGGGACCGTCGTGTTGTCTGGTGTGTATTGAGGCCTGGGCTGGACCGCAATTACTGAAGCCAGGGCTCCTTTCGAGAGGTGGGCAATTGGGAGCATCCCACTTACCCATTTTCCCGTTTGCCATTTCCGGGTGGCAAAGACCCCAAGTGATGTACGCTAAAGTTTGAAGCCACGCGGAACATCCATCGGAGCCGAAGAGCCGGACCTGCCTCGCACTGCTCACCGCAACAGAGGCTTAGTCATTGGGGGCTGTCTGGCCGGCCTCATCGCACTGGCATTGTCGTCCGCGGGGAACTACGATCACATCTGGCGAGGCTTGAACGACTTCCCAGCCTTCTATCTGGGTCCACGCATGCTGGCGACGGGCAGTCTGTACGATCCCGCGGCGTTCCTTGCCAAGCAGCGCGAGCTTCTGGGCTACGTCTGCGTGAACATCCAGTTCGTCCGGTTGCCGTACGTGGCGGTGATACTCTCGCCCCTCAGCCGGCTTCCTTATTCCGCCGCGTATGCCATATGGCAGCTATTGTCGGTGGCGTCGCTGGCCGTTTTTGCGTGGTTGTGGCCCGCCAGAAGAGCGGTCGCCTTGCTGATCTGCTGCTGGTTCCCGCCGGTCGCCGCGAATCTCGCCAACGGGCAGGATGTCACGTACTTGCTGCTTTCGGTGGCAATCGCGGCGTGGCTGGTGCCGCGCGGAAGAGAGTTTGCAGCGGGGCTGGTCCTGTCACTGTGCGCGGCGAAGTTTCATCTGTGTCTGTTTCTGCCTGTCCTGATAGTTGCGCGGCGGATGTGGAGGCTGGGCGCGGGGCTGGCTTCGGGAGCGGCTGTGCTTCTGGGAATTTCGTTTCTCGCCGCCGGGGCCTCGTGGCCGTCGGCGTACTTGCAGACCCTTCGCTCCCCGGCGGTGAATCCGGGTATGTCCAAGTCTTCCCTGGTGGCAGTTGCCATGGCGACTTTGCACGGGCCCGCGCTTTGGGCGTTCCTGGCAGGGCTGATGCTGCTGGCAGGGCTGATCGTTTATCGAGTGGCTCAGCGGCACTCGTTTCCGCTCGCATTGGGCGCCGCCCTTGCCGGGGGTCCCATCGTCGCGTTTCATGTCTACTCGCAGGATTATTTGCTGATGCTCCCGCTGCTTCTGACACTGGTAAGCGGAGCGCTGTCGAGGGCCCGTAACTCCCACAGCTACGGGCCGGCCAATCCTGGCTCCAGCCAGCCTTCCCTCCGCTGACAAGATTGCCAGCTCTATTGCGCCCCCGTGCAGGAAGTCGTTCCCAAGTGAACCCGCGCTAGGTTCTTCCTCCTCTCCAGTACGGTATGCCGTGCTCGTCGCGGAGATAAATGGTGGTCGAATCGCGCCGCACCTGGCGGGCCAGAACGATGGAAGCGCCGCCGTACTTCACTTTCGAGCCGATCACCTGGACCCGGTCGCCTTTTTCAAAGGTGACATCAAAATCCTTCAGGTAGCTGGCGGGGCCAAGATAAACATCGATGGTCTCGGAACCCTCCTTGGCCGATTCCGGCCGGACGATCAGATGAGTTCCACTGAGCGGGCTCCCGCGGGGGACCTCCCGCAGGTCGGCGACGACCGTCATCATGTCAACCGCCGTGGCCGGATCGTAGCGCGGTTCCGGCTCCGTCTGGGCCGTCTGGCCCGAAGAGGTTGTGAGCCCGATAAGCAAGGGCGCTAGCAGAAAAAAGACAACAACAATTCGCAACCCCATGGTCATGCCTCCTTTTCAGCCAAACACAAGGGGCGGTAAACCAGCCGGTGCAATCGTGGTCCGGCTGCCTGTAGTATAAGGTTCTTTTATCTGCTTTACAAGGGAGGGGCCACAGGGAGGGGCCACGTACGCGATCACTGAGCCTGGTTGCTGTTCGGCCGGGTCCATTTCGGCCGCCGCCAGATCAGAGTCGCCAACAGGCCGAGCAACAGGCCGGCGCCGAGACCCGCCGTCATGAAACCGATGTGGCTGGGCGGGATTGGGGCCTCGGGCAGGTCCGCTGATTCGAGCAGTTGCAGCTTGCCCCCTGATCCGGCCTTCTGGGCCAGCACCAAGTTCATCTCCGCGAACCTGCCAACGAGTTCCCGCACCACTTGCCGCGCCTTGTAACGGTCTGGATAATCGAAGGAGATCACGAAGGCCATGGCGCCCGGCTGGCCCGTGCGCGCGCCATAGAGCCGGATCCTTATGTCGTGCGTCCGCATTTTCTCTGCGACGTCTTCGATCGTCATGCGCCTGCGCTCTTCCCTATATAGATCGAGCTCAGGCTCCTGGATCAGGCTTACCAGCGCGCGGCGTCCGAGAATGTTCATCTCCATCTGCCGAAGGCGCTGCCGCAGGTCCTCGTCACCTGCACCCGGAGTTGAATCCGAGGGCGGCGATTGCGGACTGATGCGCATCACGGCCCTCGACTCATAGCGGTTTGGAATCAGAAACGACCCGGCCAAAGCCAGAATCGCGCAGGCGATCCCGGCTGCCACAGCCGCTTTTGTGTAACTCTTCCAGCTTGTCGTCTGCATGATGAACGCTCCTCGCAGCACGTCGGCTAAGTCGCGCCAGCGCACGTTGGCGTCATCCAGCAGGGCGTCGAACTCCGCGCCGTAGCGCGCGCGCCAGCTTGCCGGATACAGGTGTGCGGCCCAACCGATCCAGCGTCTCATGCGTGTTTCAACCTCTTGGCGGCGATTCTGAGCACGCGGTCGAGGCTCGCGACCTGCTCTTCCAGGTGCTCGCGGCCGGCGCCGGTAATGCGGTACGGCTGCCGCCGGTCCTCCGTGTTTACGGGACGAATCCAGCCGCGCTCTTCCAGGCGGGTGATGGCGCCGTAGAGCGTGCCGGGGCCAAGCCGCACGGCCGCGAAGCGTTGAATGTCTTCCATCATGGCGTAGCCGTGCTTATCGCCATCCGCCAGGCTGGCCAGTACCAGTAGTGTCGGGTCGGTCAAACTATTACACCTTGCGTAGTATCGTATAACGTAATAGCGGGGCTGTCAAGTCGGTGGGACAGACCATCGCCTTTTGTGGTCTGTCACCGCCTCGCCAAACCGCGACGCCTTCACAGCTTTGGTAAGTGTCCGCCGCAATGGCCGTGACGGCTCAACCCTTCTTCTTTAGCGCCTCGCCGACTCTTTCCGGGGTCATCGGCAACTGCAGCACCCTGGCGCCCACGGCGTCGTAGATGGCGTTGGCTACCACCGCTCCCACCGTGATGATGGGCGGTTCGCCGCCTCCCAGCGCGGCGGCGCCGGGGTTATCGATCAGGATGGTCTCGATCTTGGGAAGCCAGGAGAATCTCGGGATCTCATAGCTGCCGAAGTTGCGGTCGAGCACTTCGCCATCCTTGAAATGCACCTCTTCGCTGAGCGTGTAGCCCAGGCCCATGGTCAGGCAGCCTTCCATCTGCTGCCGCATGCCGTCGGGATTGACGGCCCAGCCCACGTCCAGGGCTGAGACCATGCGCTTCACCTGCACGTGGCCGGTGGTCTTGTTGACGGCGACCTCCGCCATGGTGGCCGAGCAGGCGCCCGAGTAGATACCGCAGGCGACTCCCACGCCGCGCCCGCTGGGCGCTTTGCCGGGCTTCCAGCCGAACTGTTTGGCGGCGGCTTCCAGGACGCGGCGCAGGCGGGCGTCGGAGAGATGATTGAGACGGAACTCCAGCGGATCGATGCCGGCCTTGGCCGCCAGAATATCCATGTGAGATTCGCGCGCGAAGGAATTGGTGTTGACCGAAGGGGCGCGCCACGGGCCGACACCGAAGGGGTGCATGCCGGGAGGGTTGCCGCCTTGCCAGCCGCCGGCCGATTGGGCCCGCTTGTTGGGGATGTCGTAGAACGAATCGGACTCGCGCTCGCCCGCGCCCACCACGTTGAAGTCCCACAGCGCGATCTTCCCGGCGCTGGTGAGGCCGGCGCGGATCTTCACCACCGCGGCCGGGCGAAACGTGTCATAGAAGAATTCTTCGGCGCGGTTCCAGACCACCTGCACGGGCTTGCCGGTGGCCTTGGCCAGGCGGGCGGCCTCGACGGCCTGGGGCCCGGCGGTCTTCCCGCCGAAACCGCCGCCGACGTAGGGTGCCACGATGCGCACGTTTTGCGGGGTGAAGCCGAGGGCCTGCCCCACTTGCTGTTTGACGGAAAATGGCGCCTGCGTACTGACCCACACGGTGGCCTTGCCGTTTTCGATGTTGGCGGTGGCGGAGTGAGTTTCCATGGCCGCGTGCGCCACGTAGCTGTTGAGGTAGGTCTCTTCGACGATGATGGCGGAGGCCTTCTCTCCCGCCGCCAGGTCTCCGGCGCCGCCGGCGGGGCGGGATGGCGGCGCGGTCTTGAGGAGGTGGTCGAAGATGGTTTTGTCATCCACGCCGGGTGGCGGAGGGTCGAACTGCGCCTTCACCAGGCCGAGCGCGCGATCGGCCAGGTCGGGCCGCTCATGCAGGACGGCCAGCAGGTCGCCATCCCGGACTACGCGGGCGCCGAATTTCTCGGCGGCGCTGGTATCGGCGTTGACCAGTTTGGCGCCGTGCGCCGGGGGCCTCACCACGCGGCCATGCAGCAAGCCGGGGAAAGTGAAATCGGCGGCGTACTTTCCCTTGCCGGTCACCTTGTCCATCGCGTCTTTGCGGGCGGCGGGATGCGCGGCAACCGTGAACTTCGCGACCGGCTTGAGCGGCACGTTGGCCAGGTGCCGCTCGATGCGCTTGCCATCCACCAGTTGCGCGTAGGTGATGCGTTTGGCGGGCGTGGAGCGGTCGGTGATCACGCCGGCCTTCACCTGCAGCCGTTCCACGGGCGCTTGCAGTTGTTCGGCGGCCATTTCGAGCAGGACCGCGCGCGCCTCCGCCGCGGCGCCGCGCAGCGCCGGGCCGAACATGGGAATGCACATCGAGCCGAACGTGCCCATGTCGTAAGGGCACAGGTCGGTATCGCCGAGGACCACGTCGACGGAGTTGTAGTCGACGTCCAGTTCTTCGGCGAGCAGTTGTGCCAGCGAGGTCATGGGGCCCTGCCCGAGTTCCACCTTGCCGGAGAAACAGGTGACACGCCCGTCGGCGCCGATTCGCAGGTAGGCGTTCAGGTCGGCCGGCATGTTCTGGCGTTGCGGAAGCCGCGCCGGCTCCTGGTAAGCATTCACGCGGTTAACGCCGAAAAACACGAAGAGGCCGCTGCCGGCGGCGGCGAAGAAACCGCGGCGGCTCAGGTTCAATTCAGGCTGGTTCCCATCGGGCTGTTTCACAGCGCACCTCCCTTGCCCACGCCGGCGGCATCCTGGATGGCCTCCACGATACGCACGTGCGCGCCGCAGCGGCACAGGTTGTCGTCCATGTGGCGGATGATCTCGTCGTGGGTCGGCTTGGGGGTTTTCAGAAGCAGCGCGTAGGCGGTGAGGATCATCCCCGAGGTGCAATAGCCGCACTGGAACGCGTGGTGTTCCAGAAAGGCCTGCTGGATGGCGTCGAGCCCATTCTGCCCGAGGCCTTCGATGGTCGTGATCTGTTTGCCGGCGACGTCCTTGACCGGCGTGGAGCAGGACCGCACGGCCTGCTTATCGACGATCACGGTGCAGGCGCCGCACAAGCCTTCGCCGCAGCCGAACTTGGTGCCGGTAAGGCCCAGGTCGGAGCGCAGCACCCACAACAGCATGCGCTCGTCGTCGACCTTCACGCTGGCCGGCCTGCCGTTGAGCGTGAAAGAAATGGTTCGTTCCATGGGCACCCCTTACGGCCTGATACAGGCTTAGCGCTATTAATATCTGGTAGTATTGTATCCCATGGCGGAAGATTTGACCCTGCGCGGCAAAAAGACCGGATGTAGAATCGAAGACAACACGAAGGCAGGGAGGTACGGGATGTTTAGGAATCCTCTCGGCGACTGGCTTGGCAGCGTCCGGGGCGCCATTACAGTTCTTATGTTCGCGATATTGTCTCCCTTTCTGATGGCCCAGACCGCGGGAACGGGGGCCTTGGCGGGCAAGGTTACCGATGCGGCGGGCGCGCCGGTTGCCAATGCCATGGTCACGGTGGTGAATGCCGACAGCGGCCGGACGCAGACTGCGGCCACTGGGCTGGACGGGACGTATCGGTTCTCTCCGCTGCCGCCGGGCAACTACCGCGTGAAGTTCGAGGCCACGGGGTTTCAAGCGTTGGAGATTGCTTCCACAACCGTTCCGGCGGCCGGTGCGGCCACCGTGGACGGGAAACTGGAGTCCGAACAAAAGTCCGGAGAGCCTTCGCTGAAGGATCTGGGATTCACTCCGGATCAGACCGCGGGTAGCGCCGCGGCACAGGCGAGACTCGACAAGCGGTCGCACATGCTCAAGATCCATCAACGGCTCGGTCTGATCACACTGGCCCCCTTGGCCGCTACGCTGATCCTTTCCAACGGCGCGGCCAGCAGAAACGGCACCGCCTCCGGGCGCGAAATCCATGCCGCTGTCGGCGGGGTGACGGCGGGAATGTATTTGACCACCGCTTCCTTCGCCATCTTCGCGCCCAAGATACCGGGAACCCCAACCCGCGGCCCCATCCGCCTGCATAAAGCGCTGGCCTGGATTCACGGGCCGGGGATGATTCTGACTCCCATCCTGGGGGCGTTGGCATATCAGCAACGAAGCAACGGGGAAAAGGTTCATGGCCTCGCCGGCGCGCATGGGGCTGTGGGCGCCATCACGGGCATTGCGTATGGTGCCGCCATGCTGTCGGTGGTGATCAAATTCTAGGGTGAAATTTCATGAATCAGCCAATCCTGGCGCTTTTCCTGCTCCTGGCGCCTGCCGCCGTTTTCGGAGCGGATAGCCAATGGGTTCTCGGGCCATCGGCGCTTTCGTATCATGTGTCTCATCCGCTGCATGAGAGCGTGGGGGTGAGCCGCGAGGCGCGCGGCAAGGGCGTTTGCCGCGCCGGACAGTGCGATTTCCTCATCGCGGTTCCGGTGAAGTCGTTCGATTCGAAGGACAGCAACCGCGATCTTCACATGCTGCAAGTGACGCGCGGCGGGCAGTTTCCCATGGTGACGGTGCGCGTGTTGCTGCTCGAAAGCGACCTCGCATCGGCGACCATCCATTGCGACCTGGAGATCCAGTTTGCAGGCCAGACCGCCCACTATAAACAGGTGCCGTTCCAGCGGGAGGCGCATGGCAACGACATCCGGATCACGGGAACGATTCCGGCGACGCTGGCCGATTTCAAAATCGATCCACCGTCGCTGCTGGCGGTGCCGGTGAAGAACGACGTGCCGGTCAAGGTGGAAATGACCTGGCGCCCCATGTGAGGAGAGCAAGCCGATGACATTTAACGAGATTCCGCAGGGGAACGGCCTGATTCAAGTGGACGCTGCCGGCCACCGGCTGGTATGTCCGGTTTGCCAGGGCACGACATATCATGAGCGGAACACGCTGCTGCACTCGCGGATGTCCGCGTTTTTCCGGATGGACTGGGCTACGGGGGACACCGCGGTCAATTTCGTCTGCTCCAGTTGCGGCTATATTTTCTGGTTCCTGCCGTAGGGCCGCCGCCCGCGCATCAACTGTTGCTTGGAGGGCGGGCGCCCTCGCCCGCGCCGGACCCCCTGGTCCGGCTCCCCGCGAATAATATCAGGCCCGCGGCCATCACCGCATCAACTGGCCGCCGTTGATCTCGACCGTCTCTCCCACCACGTAGCGGGCGGCGTCGGAGGCCAGGAAGGCGATCACGCTGGCCACCTCTTCCGGCGTGCCCACTCTGCCCAGCGGAATCGTCTTGACGAAGGTGGCGATCATCTCGGGTGTCGAGAAGACCTCGTGGAACGGCGTGTCGATGACTCCCGGCGAAACCGCGTTGACGCGGATGCCATAAGGCGCGAGTTCCTTTGCCAGGGATTTCGTGAACGAAATGAGGCCGGCTTTGGCGGTGGCGTAGGTGCCTGCGCCCGGGCCGCCGCCATTGTGCGCGGCGATGGACACCACGTTGACGATGGCGCCCGTGCGCCGTTCCATCATCCACGGGGCCACCGCTTGCGAAGCGAAGACGGCGCTCTTGAGGTTGAGCGCGATGACCTCGTCCCAAAGTTCCTCGGTCAATTCGCGGATCGGCGCGCGTTTCACCAGCGAGCCGGCGTTGTTGACCAGAATGTCGATGGGCCCGAACTCCTTGACCACCTGTTCGATCACGGCGCGGATTTCGCCGGTGTTTCGAAAGTCGCCGACGGCCGCTACGGCGGTTCCGCCGGCCGCGGCGATCGACTCCATTACCTGAATCGCGCCCGTCTGGTTGTGATGGAAACCGATGGCCACGCGCGCGCCGAGCGAGGCGAGCAGCCTGGCGGTGGCCGCGCCGATGCCCGATGACGCGCCCGTGATTAAGGCAACTTTGCCTTTCAGATCCGGATAGGTTGACATAGAAGACTATATTGTTTCACAGGGCGGAGGCCGCGTTCAGCGGTCCCCGCCTTTCTTCTGTATCTCGGCGGGCACGCGAGTGCGGTCGAAGGGCTCCACTTTGACGGTCCACCTCAGCGGGACGGTTTCGGGAACGAAGCATTCGCGGTCGTCGCACGCCTGGTAACGGAACGCGCCTTCGATCGTCAGGTTCCGGCCGGCATCGAGCAACGGTTGAAGGTCCTGCGCGTTGCCGATGGTGATGGTCTCCATCACGCGGAAGCGCCCTTCATAGACCGGGACGGTTTCGTGGATCACCGCCAGCGTCATGGATTTGGACGGCGGGAAGACCGCGGCGTCGGCCTGAAACGCCTGCGTTTTGGCGAGGCTCAAGGCCGTCGGAATGTAGCCCGCGACGCCGGGCGCGTACACGTGGACGCGGCTGGGAAGATCGATATCCACGGCCAGCGTAATCCTCTGTCCGGGGCGGACCGCCTCATCGCTCGCCGAGGCGCTCAGCTTCAGATGCTTGGCGTCGAGAGATTGACGCGCGGTCGGCAGCATGCCGAACTGGCGCAGCAGCATGGAGGCCGGTGTGTCGCGGACCCGGAAATCGTCGTCAAAGAATTTACCGGTCACTACGCCCCGCGCATCCAGGACATAGGTGCCGGGATACGGAATGCCGTATTGCGGCGTTCCCTTCGCCACGGTCTCATTCAAAATGGCGTAGCGCCGGATGACGGCCGAATCGGCGTCCGAAAGCAGCGGGAAAGTGATGTGGGCGCGGGCGGCGAATTGCTTGAGAACCTCCGTGCTGTCGTAACTGATGGCCGCAAGACCAAGGCCCTGCGCATGAATGCGCTCTGCGTTCTCTTCCAACTCGACCAGTTGGGCTTTGCAGAAGGGTCACCAGTCGGCCGATCGATAGAAGACCAGCAGCGCGCCCTTCGGACCCAGGATGGAGTGCAACGTCTGCGCCGCGCCATTCTGGTCCTGCAGGCGGAAGTCGGGTACCGGCTCGCCGACATTGGGCCCGGTGGGAACCGTCGCTGCTGCTGCCGCCGCGCATAACCAGAGGACGGACGCGAATACCTTCATAAGTTGTCCTGGGGCACATTTGATGATGGCACATTCCCGGAGGAGAATCGCCGGCCCGGATGGAACGATTGTTTCGCGACAGGCCCTTCGGGGCGTTTGGCGGCGAACGCGCAGAGGCCGGCGAGCGGGCACTCCTCGCACAGCGGGCGCGTGTTGCGGCAGAGCGTCTTGCCGTGCTGGCGCAACAGCAGGTGCGCGCGCGAAAGCGGCGCCGCGCCGCGGGGGATCTGGTCGCGCACGGCTTCCTGAAGCGCGCGGTACGTGGCGCCGTAGTTCTTCTGCGGCCGCGCGTAGCCCAGGCGCTGGAGCACGCGCGAGCCGTTCCATTCCAGCGGCAGGCCCGGGCTCAATCCACAGAACATCAGAATCTTCTCGGCGCCCGGCTGGCCGATGTTGGGAAACTGGTGCAGCGCGCGTTTGGCCTTGTCGTAGGGCAACTGGAGGATGGAATCGAGGTCGCCGCCGAACTGCTGGAGGGTGATGCGGGCGATCTCGCGCCAGCGGAACACGCGGGTCTCGGGTCGCATGCCGCCCATGGCGGCGAGCGGCAGGAGAATCTCCTGGGGCGCTTGCCGGATGGCGTCGGCGGTTAGGCCGGCTTGCCGGCGCAGGCCTTCGAAGACCGCGGCGCGCCGCTCATCGGACAACAGGTAGCAGGCGTTCTCCCACAGCACCAACTCGAAAGGGCCCCGAGCCGGCGGCAAGACAGGTTCGCCGTAGTGTTTCTTCAGAAGGGCGATAATCTTCTTCAAGTCGGGCATGCGCATCGATGATTATACCCGAGGCCGGAAGCGAGGCTGACCTCGCCTGCACCGCCGGCCTTCCTGCCGGTCCCACTGAAGCGCATGCCACTTGGAGTAGACTACCGACATGAAGCGAATCGTACTGGCAACTGTTTTTCTGACTTCCGTGGCGGCGGCGGGGACCTTCACTCTGGAGCAGGTTCTCTCGGCGCCGTTTCCCTCGGAGTTGACGGCCGCACCCGGCGGCGGCAAGGTGGCGTGGCTGTTGAATGAGCGAGGCGCGCGCAACGTGTGGATGGCTGCGGCGCCCGATTACAAAGGAATCCGGCTCACGTCCTACACCAATGACGACGGGCAGGATATCGGTCAACTGCATTGGACGCCCGATGGCCGCGCGGTGGTGTACGTGCGCGGCGGGGACCTGGAATTTCTGGGCCGCCCCGATCCGAACCCGGCCGCCAATACCGATGGCGTGGAGCAGGCAATTTGGATCGCCGCTCCCGGTGAGGCCCCGCGCCGGATCGCACTGGGCCATTCGCCGGCGATTTCGCCCAAGGGCGACATACTGGCCTTTCTGCGCGCCGGACAGATTTTTACGGCGCCGCTGGCGGGCGCCGAACGGCCCAGCCAGCTCATCCATGCCCGGGCGGGTGTGACGGCGCGGGACCTGGCATGGTCGCCCGACGGATCGAAGCTGGCTTTCGTCAGCGATCGCGTGAACCACAGCTTCATCGCGGTTTACGACGTTTCGGGGAAGTCGCTCTCGTACATGGAGCCGACGGTCGATCGCGACGGCAACCCGGCGTGGTCGCCCGACGGCAAGCAGATCGCGTTCATGCGAACCCTGGTGACGGCGCGCGCCGGCCGGGGCGGCGATGGAACCCGGCGCTCGGGCGAGCCGTGGACCATCCGCGTGGCCTCCGTCGCCGATGGCGCCGGCCGCCAGGTCTGGAAGGCCGACGAAGGCCCGGGCAGCGTGTTTCACGCCATGGTGTCGGAGAGCCAGATGTATTGGGCGGCGGGCGACCGCATCGTGTTCCCGTGGGAAAAGACCGGCTGGCTGCACTTGTATTCCGTGCCGGTGAAGGGTGGCGCGGCCACGCTGCTGACGCCCGGCGATTTCGAAGTGGAGCATGTTGCCTTTTCCGAAGACCGGAAAGAACTGGTGTTTTCGTCCAACCAGGGTGATATCGACCGGCGCCACATCTGGCGGGTTGCCGCGGCCGGCGGTCCGCCGCGGGCCGTCACCACCGGCGATGGCCTGGAATGGTCTCCGGTTTTAGCGGGCGGCGCCGTGGCGTTTCTGCATGCCGACGCGCGCAATCCGGCGCGGGCCGCCGTCCAGATAGGGGGCCAGATCAGGGACCTGGCGCCGGATTCCATCCCGGCGGATTTCCCGGCGGCTTCGCTGGTCGTGCCGCAGCAGGTCATCTACAGCGCCTCCGACGGTATGAAGATTCACGGCCAGCTTTTTCTGCCGCCCGGCAGCGGGCCGGGGGAGCGGCATCCCGCGCTGGTCTTCATGCACGGTGGATCCCGGCGCCAGATGCTGCTGGGCTGGCACTACATGGATTACTACAACAACGCCTACGGCATGAACCAGTACCTGGCGAGCCTGGGCTACGTGGTGCTGTCGATCAACTACCGCAGCGGCATCGGGTACGGGCTGGATTTTCGCGAGGCCATCGACCAGGGCCCGTCGGGCGCCAGCGAGTATCACGACGTGGAAGGCGCCGGCCTGTATTTGCGCGACCGCGCCGACGTGGACGCGGCGCACATCGGCCTCTGGGGCGGATCGTATGGAGGATACCTGACGGCCATGGGTCTCTCGCGCGGTTCCGATCTCTTCGCGGCCGGAGTGGATTTCCATGGCGTACACGACTGGAGCGCGCGGACCGGCGGCGGACCCAATGCCGCGGTGGAATCGCTGCCGGACGCCGCGCGGCAGGAGGCCGCGCGGGTGGCGTTCGAATCGTCACCCATGGCATCGGTGAAGACGTGGCGCTCGCCGGTTTTGCTGATTCACGGCGACGACGACCGCAACGTGAATTTCTCCGAGACGGTGACCCTGGTGGCGGCGCTGCGGCAGCAGGGCGTGTACTTCGAGCAACTGATCATCCCGGACGAGATCCACGGTTTCCTGCGGCACGGGAGTTGGCTGCTGGCGTACCACCGGGCCGTGGATTTCTTCAAGCGGAAGCTGTAATC
>JBEKYE010000092.1:0-13539 GCA_049511275.1 Bryobacteraceae bacterium | reverse complement strand
AAGTGAGCCGGTTTTTCCAGGCGGTGGAACGCGAATTCGGCGGCCTGGACATCCTGGTGAACAATGCCGGCGAAGGGGTGTTCCGCAAGGTGGGCGAGATGACGCCGGAGGAGTGGCGCCGCAACATCGACCTGAACCTGAACGGCGCATTCTACTGCTCGCGGGAAGCGCTCCAGCAGTTCGCGCGGCGCGGCGGCGGGTTCATCGTCAACATCTCCAGCCTGGCCGCGAAGAACCCCTTCAGCGGCGGCGCCGGGTATAACGCCTCGAAGTTCGGGCTCAATGGTTTCAGCGAAGCGATGATGCTGGACCATCGCCACGACCATGTACGAGTCAGCTCTATTATGCCGGGGAGCGTAGACACGGAATTCGGCGGACCGGGGCACAAACGCGCAGGCGACACCAGTTGGATGATCGCGCCGGAGGACGTGGCGGAGGTGGTAACCCTGGTGCTGCGCATGCCGGCGCGCACCATGGTCAGCCACGTGGAGATGCGGCCTTCCGAGCCGCGCAAGCCAGGGTAGTGTTTTACACTAATTTACGCGTTGCGCCCGTACTCCAAGCGGTCCCCCCGACATCTAAGACAGTGAGAAGGGAGGGTGTATGGAGCCGATCCACCGGATGTTGGACCCGGCGCGAACCGGAAGCGAAGCCGGGAAGCTCGAGTCGGACCTGCGGAAGCGGGTGGTAGGCCAGGACGAAGCGATCCGCCAGATCATCGATGTGTACCAGACTTTCCTGGCGGGAATGGCGAGCGCCGGGCGGCCTATCGGGAACCTGCTGTTTCTGGGACCGACGGGCTCCGGCAAGACGCGCATGGTGGAGGCGGTAGCGGAGAGCCTGGTGGGGCACGCGCGCGCGGTGGTCAAAATCGATTGCGCGGAGTTCCAGCACAGTCACGAAATTGCCAAACTGATCGGCTCGCCTCCCGGATACCTGGGCCATCGCGAGACGCACCCGCTGCTCAGCCAGGAAGCGCTCGACCAATACCAGACGGACGAGGTGAAGCTCAGTTTCGTGCTGTTCGACGAAATCGAGAAGGCCAGCGACTCCCTGTGGAACCTGCTGCTGGGCGTGCTGGACAAGGCGACGCTGACGCTGGGGGACAACCGCCGCGTAGATTTTTCGCGAGCGTTGATTTTCATGACGAGCAACCTGGGCGCCGCGGAGATGCAGGCGCTGCTGCGGCCCAGCCTGGGATTTGCGGCCGGCGATGCCCAGCGGCGGCATGCCGGAGGCATGGTGGAGGCCGAGCTGACCGGCAAGATGGCCTCGGCCGGCATGGAAGCCGCGCGCCGCAAATTCACGCCGGAGTTCCTGAACCGTATCGACAAGGTGGTAGTTTTCCAACCGCTGGGCACGGCGGAACTGCGCCAGGTTCTGGGGATGGAGCTGAACATGGTGCAGCAACGCATCTTCAGCACCGCCGCCGGCGCGCCGTTCGTGTTTTCCGCCACCGAAGCGGCCAAGGCTTATCTGCTGCGCGAAGGCACCGACCTGACATATGGCGCGCGGCACCTGAAGCGCGCCGTCGACCGTAACCTGGTGCACGCGCTGTCGAACCTGATAGCCACCGAGCAGGTGCGCGGCGGCGACCTGATTCGCGTGGACTGCGACGCGTCCGGCTCGCACCTGACCTTTATGAGGGAAGCCGAGGATGTCGCTATCCAGGCGATGCTGCAGATGGTGGATGGGTCGATCGCGCCGCCCCCGGTGCTGGCGGCTGCCAGCGCGATGGCGGAGCCGAAGATGGCTGCGAACGCGAAGGGATCGCGGCGGTAAGTTGGAGGGCGGACCCCCCTGGTCCGCGCGGGACGCCCTCGTCCCGCAGTTGGATCAGCGATATCAGCATCATGCAAACGGCAGCCGGCCGACGGGGCGTCGGCCGCGGACCAGGGGGTCCGCCCTCCAGCTTGTGCAGATGTGCGATCGCCTTCTGTCGTCCTTCAAGCCCGGGCTTAGCGAGGCATGACAGACCACCAAACCCGATGGTCTGTCCCACTGGCCGGACGCAGCCACGCGGCCGCGTCCGACGGGGCAATACCGAGCACCACGGGGCTCACCTCGTCGCTCGCGCTGAAGACCGGGTGCTGCTTCCATCCGTTGGCCTCGGCCTCCTTGGCAACCTGCGCCGTGACCCATGGATAGATCTTGTCGAGCGGCGCGTCTTTCTGCTGTTTGAGACCCTGCAGCAGATAGTAAGTGAAGAGGCCGTGGGAATACTTGGCTAACTCGTAGGAACTTTCCTCCGTGCGGCTGGCCGCCAGAATCACGCGGCCGGTGCCTTCCTTGATGCGATCCAGGGTTTGCGAAGATAGCGACTGCGGAACGGTCACGGTCTGCGCCAGCGCGCCCTGGCTGTGGCAGGTGTCCAGAATCACGGCGACTTTCAGCGCCTTGATCCGTGTGCGCACGACGGTGGTGATCTCCACCATCGGAATGGCGGTGGAATACAGGCCGTCCTCCGTGTTGACGTCGGTGTCGTAGGTCACAATGTAACTGGCGCCGGCGGCATCCTGCTCCCGCGCCGTGCCGTGAGTGGCGATGTAGATAACCGCCATGTCGTCCTCGGTCGCGCTGCGCACCAGCCAGTTGAGACCGGCGCGGATGTTGACCGCGGTAGCTTCCGAATCGGCAATCAGGCGCACGTGGTCGGCGCGGAACCGGCCGTAGGTGGGGTCGCGCAGTAACTCCGCGACGGACTGGGCATCGTTGCGCGTGTATCTCAGATTGAGGCGCGGGTTATGGAATTGGCCGACGCCCACCACCAGCGCCCATTTGTGCGAAACGGCGGGTTGGTGGATGTCGCGGGTGGTGCGCGAAACGGCGCCCGGAGCCGGGTTGTCATGCGCCACAACCGCGACACCGCGCGCCGGGGTGGAGAGCGTGAAGGGGTCTTCGGCGTTTCTGATGGCCGGGGCATTGCGCTCCCGCGCCTTCCCCAGGGAGTATTGCGGATTGCCCGTGCCGAGCTTGCGCTCAAACAGCGACCGGTAATACCAGGCATCGCCATTCTCGTCGCAAGCCTCTTCCGCCTGCTTGAGCAGCAGCAGGCCGTTCGACAGATCGTCCCGGGCGGGTGAGGCGGAGACTAGTTCCAGCGCGCGCACCACCAGGTCCTTGGAAACGGCGCAACCCTGCTGCGCATGGCCGGCCGCTGCCAGCGCCAACATTGCAGCCCACGGTCTCAATTGTCTTTCCCCTTCTTCGGCGGCGTCTTGGCGGCGGGAGCGGCCGGTGGAGCGGACAGTTGCTTGTAGTGCTCCAGGGCGATCTCGATGCGGTTTACCGGCTCGATGAAGCCCTTCTCCTGAGGGTTGGCTTCGCCCGCTTTGCGATATTGCATGACGGCCTGCTCGAAGTAACGTTTGGCGCTGGCCGGGCTTTCGGCTTTGTAACCGAGGGCTTCGTCTCCGACACCGATGTTATAAAGGCGATAAGCATCGTCATCCATGTGCGGGAGCGGCGGCATGGTTTCCAAATTCTCGACGAACTTGGTCCATTGGCCGGCGTCGGCATAACGGTTGTTTTGATCGAGCGCGCCGCGCGCCAGAGAGATTGTGACGCGTTCGTTGGTATTCACCAGGCGGGCCGCCACGTGCTGCGCCGCGCGGTCGACCAGAATCCCGATGACGTCCTCCTTGGTCTGCGGTTGGTCTTCGCCCTCGTCATCCCTGTGTTTGGCGCCTGGGTGAGGGATTTTGCCGAGGATCTTCTTAGTTTCGGAAATCGCGCCGGTCACCTGGTTGAACTCGTGGTTGTATTTGACGTCGATGGGCTCGGCATCCACAAACTTGCCTCCGCGAGTCCTGGCCTGATAGGTCACCTGCAGGTGCCCGTCCACCTTCACGCCGGAGAGCTGCTCCTTTTTCTTCCCGCCAGGCAGCGTGTCATGCACCGGCGTAGCCACGGCGTTGCAGATGAGAACCTTAAGGGCGATGAGTGTATCGGGCTTGTCGGGATTGACCTCGAGTTGGCTGTTGAAGCGGATGAGGTTGGTCTCGACCATGGACTGCAATCTGTCGGCAGCCAGTTTCTGGCACTGGTCCTGCGGCTTCTCCGCCGTGGCCTTGACGTCGAATGAGTTGCCCGGCAGTTTTACCGCAGCGGGCAGCTTGCGTTCCAAAACGATGGTCTTCTTCAGCGCTCCGAAACCTTGGCCGGACAGTAAAGCCGGGCACAAAACAATCAAGCTGGCGAGCAGCAACTTGCACATTCGCGGGGCCTCGCTACCGGCCAATCATATCATGCTCAAACTCCCGGCCATTTGGTACAATTCGGCTGCGAGTGAAACTTCCGGCGGAGAAACAGGACCTGCGGCTGATGCGACGGATGTTTTCGACCGTCGCACCGCGCTATGACTTCATCACGCGCGTCTTCTCCTATGGGATGGACGAGCATTGGAAAAAGATGGGCGTGGAGCGGGCGCGGCTGCCGCAGAGACCGGTGATCCTCGACCTGGCATCGGGCACCGGCGATTTTTCGGCGCTGGTCGAAGCGCAATACCCGGGCGCGCGGGCAGTGGCAGCCGATCTCACCGAGCGCATGCTGCACCTCGCCCGCGAGCGCGGTGTGAAGCATGCCGTTTGCGCCGACGCCGGCCGCCTGCCTTTTGCGGATGGCGCCTTCGACTGCGTGTTCGTGGGCTACGGCCTGCGCAATTTTCCGGACCTGGGACTGGCGGTGCGGGAGATCGAGCGGGTGACGCGGCGCGGCGGGCTGCTGGTGAGCCTGGACTTTTTCCTGCCCGCCAACCCGGTGTTCCGGCGGCTGTACCTGAGCTACCTTTTTGCGCAAGGCGTATTCTGGGGCCTGCTGCTGCACGGGCGGCCGCGCGTGTATACCTACATCCCCGATTCGCTGCGCAGCTTCGTTTCGATCGACGAGTTTTCGTCGCTGCTGCGGCGCACGGGCTACGGCCAGGTAGCGGCGCGCCGCTACATCCTGGGCGGCATCGGGCTGCATTGGGCGGCTAAGGAGTAGAAGGATGAAGGAACGGCTGGGCGTTTCGGACTATCGGTTCATCGCGATCTGCGTGGCGCTGCTGGCGGGGACCACCTGGTATTCCGCGCGCAATTTCTACCGCGCGTTTCCCGAAGCCTCCATCGATTTTCGGGTGAACCGCGAAGACGGCCGGCAACTGGCCGAACGTTTCCTGGCGGAACAGGGGTATCGCACCGGGGGCTATCGCGAGGCCTCCAGTTTCACATTCGACGATGACGCCAAGACGTTCCTGGAACGCGAAGCCGGTCTGGAACAAGCCAACCAGTTGATGAGCGCGCGCCTGCAGATGTGGCGCTGGTCGTACCGGTGGTTCCGGCCGCAGCAGAAGGAGGAGTTCCGCGCCGACATCACGGCGGGCGGCGCCTTCGCGGGTTTCGACCACGAGCTGGCGGAAGATGCCGCGCGCCCCGACGCGACCGACGCCGAGGCGCGCTTACTGGCGGAGAACTTCCTGCGGGCGCGCGCCAAGACGGACCCGGCGTCGCTCGATTTCGTGGAGAGCTCGAGCGTCACCCGGCCCAAGCGGACGGACCGGGTATTCACGTGGAAGGAGCGCGATTTCAACCTGCACGACGCGACCCTGCGGCGCGAGGTGACGGTGGAGGGCAACGAGGTCGGCGGGTATCGCGAGTACCTCAAAATTCCGGAGCAGTGGACACGCGACTATGAGCGGCTGCGCTCCAAGAACAACATGGCGCAGACCATCGATACGGCGGTGATGGTGGCGCTGATGCTGGGCCTGGTGGCGGTGATCGTAATGCGGGTGCGGCGCCAGGACGTGCGCTGGCGCAGCGCGGCGTTGATCGGCACGACGGGCATGGCGCTCTCGTTCCTGTCGACCCTGAATGAATTTCCGCTGAACGAATTCGGCTTCCCCACCACGGATGCGTATGGCAGCTTCGTCACCACGCAGTTGCTGCAAGCGCTGGTAAGCGCGCTGGCGCTGGGCGGATTGCTGTTCGTGATCGCGGCGGGCGCGGAGACGGTTTACCGCCAGGCGTATCCGCAACAGATTTCGCTGGGCAACCTGTTCCGGCCGCGCGGGCTACGAACCAAGCGCTTCTTCCTGGGCGCGATTCTGGGGATCACGCTCACCGGAATCTTTATCGCGTACCAGACGGTGTTCTACATCACGGCGTCGAAGCATGGCGCGTGGGCGCCGGCGGACGTGCCCTACAGCGATCTGCTCAACACGAAATTTCCGTGGCTGTTTGTGCTGTTCGGGGGCTTTTTCCCGGCCGTCTCCGAAGAATTCGTCTTTCGCATGTTCGCGATTCCGTTTCTGCGCAAGCTGACGCGGTGGCTACCCGCAGCAGTCGTGCTGGCGGGTTTCATCTGGGGGTTTGGGCACACCGGTTATCCGAACCAGCCGTTCTTCATCCGCGGGCTGGAGGTGGGGATCGGCGGCGTGGCGCTGGGCATCATCATGCTGCGCTGGAGCATTCTGCCGACGCTGGTCTGGCATTACTCGGTGGACGCGATGTACAGCGCCATGCTGCTGCTGCGCTCGCACAGCCTGTATTTCCGCTTGTCGGGCGCGGCCAGCGCGGGGATCGTGGTGCTGCCGGTAGCGGTAGCTCTGGTGGCGTACTGGATGCGCGGCGGATTCGAGCCGTCGACGGGGCTGCGGAACGCGGATGAGCCGGTGGCCGTCGAGCCGCCGGACGCGGTGCCCGCGGCAGCGGCGGAGAACGCGGCGTACCAGCCGCTGAGCGGCAGGCTGCGCGCCTGGGCCGCGGCCCTGTTGGTGGTGGGGGTGGCGGCGCTGTTGATCCCATCCGGCCACTTCGGCGAATCTCCGCGATTCAAACTTACGGCGAAGCAGGCGGAAGCCTCCGCCTCCGCGTTTGTGCGCGCGCAGGGATTTGACCCGGGAACATTCCGCCACGTCACTTTTCCGGCCGCACATTGGGGCGGGGAAGACAGCCTGGCCGGAAAATATTTTCTGGAGCGGCTGCCGGAGGGCGCGGCCGCCAAGCTTTTCGAGCAATACCGCCCGGTGCAATATTGGGCCACGCGCTATTTCAAGTCTCTCGATAAGGAAGAATTTCTGGTCACGGTGCATCCCGAGACCGGCAAGGTGATGGGCTACGCGCACGAGATTCCGGAGGACCGCCCGGGGGCCGACGTCTCCGACGAAGCGGCCCGCCAGATCTCTGCCGCGTTCGCCGCGGCGCAGGGGCTGGACGTATCGGCGATGGAGTTGAAGGAAAACACCTCCGAACAGCGCAAAGCGCGGCGCGATCACACGCTGGAGTGGGAAGCGCGGCCCGCCGACCCGCGGAACGTCGACGAAGCGCACTATCGCGTGGCGGCGGAGGTGGATGGCGATCGCGTGGCCTCCTGGCGCGTGTACTGGAAGATCCCGGAGAGTTTCCAGCGCAGCCGCGAGCAGCAGAATTTCATTTCCATCGCGGCGCTGGCGCTCAAGATCGGGGTCATCGCGGGCGCGATCGTGTTTGGGCTATGGATGTTGATCCGGAACGTCCGCCTGGGCCTGGTGGCATGGCGCCGCGTGCTGCTGCTGGCGGTGCCTCCGACGGTGGGGATCGCCGTGGCGGCGGCGCTCTCGCTTCCGATCGGCATGAGCCGGCAATACCCGACGAGCGTGCCGTTTGAAACCTATCGGGCCATGATGATGGCGGTCCTTGCGATGTCGCTGGCGTTCGGCTACGTGATGTACGGCGCGGCGGGGGCGCTGGTGACGTCGTTCCATGCGGAATGCCTGGAGGCCTTCGGCGCGGCACGGCGGCGCCTGTTGGGTGCGGATGCGCTGGCGGCGCTGGCGGCGGCGGCCGGGTTCTGGGGCATCAGCCGGGGCGTGGCCGCCGCGCTTACCAGCCGCTTCCACGCGCAGGCCATTCTGGCGGTGGGCGCGCCCAGCCTGATCGGCGATCCGGCGCCGGCTCTGGAGGCTCTGGCGTCGGCCATCGGGCCGGTGTTCATCAGTGCGGCGATGATCACGATCGCGGCGCTGCTGGTGGGAATGTTGCGGAAGCGGTGGATGGTTGCCGCGCTGGTCCTGGTGGCGGCCGCGTCCGGTCTTTCGAGCGAGATCCGCACGCCCGCCGAACTGGCGCTGCAATATGGCCCAGCCGTCCTGACGGTGGCATGCGTGGCGGTGTTCTGCCGCTGGTTCGGGCGCCGGAATTACCTGGCTTACGCCCTGGTGTTTTTTGTGATGGCGCTGCGCTCCGGGATGCTGGAACTGTTCGGCACGGGAAACGCGGGCTTGCAGACACAGGGATGGATGGTGGCAGGGGTGGCCGCGCTGGGCATCGCCTGGACGGCGCTGCCGGCGTGGCGGAAAGCCGGATGAGCCGTTTCGCGCAAGACCTGCGGTACGCCATTCGCATTCTGGCCAAGAGCCCGGGGTTTACCGCGGTGGCGATTTTCACGCTGGCGGTGGGGATTGGCGCGAACACCGCGATCTTCAGCGTGGCGAATGCGCTGCTGCTGCGACCCCTGCCTTTTGCCCACTCCGACCGCCTGGTGTTGATTTCCGCGGGCCGAAAAGCCGACCGGGCTGATCGCAGGCCGCTCTCCTGGCCGCGCTATACCATGATCGACGCCAACCAGCGTTCCTTCCGCGCAGTGGCGGCATTCACCAGGGAAACCTTCAACCTGACCGGCAACGGCGACCCGGCGCAGATCGAGGCGGCACGAGTCTCATGGAATTTCTTCGACGTGCTGGGAGTCCGGCCGGCGGCGGGCCGCTGGTTTCGCGCGGATGAGGACCAGCCGGCGGGCGATTCGGTGATCGTGATCAGCCACGGCCTCTGGATGCGGCGGTTGGCGGGCTCGCCCGGTGTTATCGGGCAGCACGTGACGCTCGATTCGCGGGATTACACAATTATCGGCGTGACACCGGCCGCCTTCCGTTTCGGCTTGCTGGGCGCGGAGGTCGACATCTATGCGCCACGGGTGGTCGATCTGAATCTGATTACGCCGGCGCAGGCGCAGGCCGGCACGGGTTTTCTCACTTTAGTTGCGCGCCTCCGCGACGGCGTGGAGATCCCGCGGGCCCAGGCGGAGATGGATACGCTGGCGGCGGAATACCGCAGCGGGCACGCGAACTTTCCGGATGCCGATGCCAACCTCGTCGTGCTGGTGGCGAACCTGCGGGACGAAATGGTGTCCGGCCTGCGTGCGGCGGTGCTGATTCTTTTCGGCGCGGTGGGGCTGGTGCTGCTGATCGCCTGCGCCAACGTATCGAGCCTGTTGCTTTCGCGCGCGGCGGGGCGACAACGGGAAATCGCCGTGCGGCTGGCGATCGGCGCCTCGCGCGCCGGGTTGGTCCGCCAGCTTTGTACCGAGAGCCTGCTGCTGGCGATGGCGGGCGGCGCGCTGGGCGCCTGCCTCAGCTTGTGGGGCACGCGCGTGCTGGGCGGCATGGCGCAGGGGAGCCTGGCGCGAGCCGGCGTAATCCGCGCCGATGCTACGGTACTGGCATTTACGGCGGCCGTCTCCGTGCTGGCGGGTCTGGTATTCGGCCTGGCGCCGGCGCTCGCGGTCTCGCGGCCCGATTTGAATACGGTGTTGCGATCGGAAGGCCGCGGCTCGACGGCGGGAAGGCGCCGCAACCGGTTCCGGAGCCTGTTGGTGGTTTCGCAGGTGGCGCTCTCCACGGTCCTGGTGATCGGCGCCGGGTTGCTGGTGCGGAGCTTTCTGGAACTGCGCGGCGTGACCGCCGGTTTCGACACCAGCCACCTGCTCACCATGAACATTACTCTGCCGCCGGCGCGCTACGGCACAGGCGCGCCGATGATTGCGTTCTATGACCGGTTGCTGCGGCAGGTTCGCAGCGTGCCCGGCGTGCGCTCGGCCACGGTCTCTTCGGCGATGCCATTGAACCCCACACGCCTCTCGCCCTCGCTGCCGGAAGGCCAGCCGGTGGTGCCGCTGGCGGAGCGGCCGCTGTTCAACATTCAGACCTTTGAGCCGGGTTATGTGGAGACGATGCGCGTGCCGCTCCTTGGGGGCCGCGAATTCAGCGAGCGCGACGACGCACAGGCGCCCAGGGTGGTGATGGTGAACCAGACGCTGGCACGGCGGTTCTGGCCGAACGAAAACCCGGTTGGCAAACACATTCTGATGGGCCGGGCGACAACGCCATCCGAGGTGATCGGAGTGCTGGGCGACGTGCGCAATGCCAGCCTGGCGGCGGCTGTGAGCCCCGAGATCTACCTGCCCTTTCCGCAATTGCCGTGGGCCTCCATGAACCTGGTGGTGCGGACGGCGGGCGATCCGCGCGGCTTCGTCGCGGCGGTGCGTGGGCGGGTCCTGGCGGTGGACAAGGACCAGCCGGTGACAGCGGTCGCGACCATGGAGGAAGTGATGGAACTAGCCGCCGCGCAGCCGCGCTTCACGGCCTGGCTGCTGAGCGCGCTGGCGGCAATGGCGCTGGTGCTGGCGGTGGTGGGCATCTACGGCGCGATCGCGTACTCGTTGGCGGAGCGGACCGGGGAACTGGGAATCCGCCTGGCGCTGGGCGCGGGCCGCGCGGACATCCTGCGGCTGGTGCTGCGGCAGGGGATGGTGCTGGCGTTGAGCGGAACTGCGGTGGGCCTGGCGGCGTCGTTGGGATTGACACGGCTGCTCGAAAGCCAGCTCTATCGCGTGAGCTCGACCGATCCCATTACGTTCGCGGGGTGCGCGGCTGTGTTCACGGCCGTGGCGGCGCTGGCGAGTTACCTACCGGCGCGCCGGGCTATGCGCGTGGATCCGATGGCGGCGCTACGCTGGGAGTGAAAGGCAGGGGTGGTATCGCCGGCGCGCCTGTCCCCACATGGGCCGGGATTCAGGTGAAGATATGCTATTCTGGTGAATATGGAACAATTCACCTTGCGAGTGGATGATCAGGGGAGAGTATTATTACCCTCCTTCTGGCGCAAGCAGCAACAGGTTAAGGCGTCGACCGAGCTGTGCGTCACAGTCAATGAGGGTGGTGGCCTGGTGATCGAAACCCGTGAGCAAGGCCTGCGCCGCGCACGGGCGCTGGTGCGGCAGTATATCCCGGAAGTAGTCCGGCTATCCGAGGAGATCGTCGCGGACCACCGGGCGGAGGCAGCCCGTGAGCGACAAGGGTAGGCCGGTATTCGACGCATCCGCGGTTCTGGCCTTGATGCAGAACGAGGCTGGGGCCGGTCGGCTGGATCGCGTGCGCAGCGATGCGATGGTGAGCGCAGTCACGGTGGCGGAGGTACTGGCCAAGCTGATCAGCAAGGGTATGCCACAGAAGGCCGCTGTAGCGGCTCTCGACGCTCTTCATTTGGAAGTGGCCGCCTTCGAGCCGGTGGAGGCGGTGCTTTCGGCGGCGTACGTCGCCAAGGACGTGTCGCTGGGCGACCGCTGTTTCCTTTCGTGCGCCCACGGGAACGGCACTGGCTGGACGGCGGATCACGATCTGGCCCGGATCGGGAGCAGCCTGCTGCCGCCTCTCAAGATGTTCAGATAGGGGTCAGTTCGCAGAGCAGTGGACAGACCGTCCGGCGGTTTGGTACACTACTTGCTGTCCCTTTAGAAAACGCTCAGTGGGAGGTTCGTTTGCCTTTTTTGGGACGGACCGCTTGCACCAATGAGGAAACATGGCACGCAATCCAGGTAAACAATATCAAGCCGCGCGGAAACAGGTTGAGGCCAAAGAATATTTGTTGGAAGACGCCGTTCCGCTCCTGAAGAAAATCAAGTATGCCAAGTTCGACGAAACCGTCGAAATCCATATGCGTCTCGGCGTGGATCCCAAGCACGCCGACCAGATGGTGCGCGGGACCGTGGTGATGCCCAACGGGCTCGGCAAATCCAAGAAAGTTCTGGTCATCGCCAGCGGCGACAAGCAGCGCGAGGCAAGCGAAGCAGGCGCCGATCTGGTGGGCGGCGAGGACATGGTCAACAAGATTCAGTCGGAAAGCTGGACCGATTTTGACGCGGTGATCGCAACTCCCGACATGATGCGCTCGGTCGGCAAACTGGGCAAGGTGCTCGGTCCCCGCGGCCTGATGCCCAACCCCAAGACCGGCACCGTGACGGTGGATGTCGCCAAGGCGATCCGGGAAATCAAAGCCGGCAAAGTGGAATTCCGCGTCGACAAGACCGGCATCATCCACGCTCCCGTGGGCAAGGTCAGTTTTGACGCCGGCAAGCTGGTTGAGAATGCCGCCAGCCTGATCAGCGCCGTGATTAAGGCGAAACCGGCGGTTGCCAAGGGCAAGTACGTGAGGAGCACGACGCTTTGCTCCACCATGAGCCCGGGGTTGGCCATCGACACGGCGCCGTTCAGCACAAAGGCGGCGGTTTAGCGCCGGACAGGTATTTCCATGAAAAAGAAGGCAGACAAGAAAAAAGATATCGAGGCTCTGCGCCACGACCTGGAGCAGTCCCGCAACCTGTTCGTAACCGGCTACGAGAAGCTCAAAGTGGCCCAGGATTTCGAGCTGCGCAAGGTGGTGCGCGGCGCCGGCGGCAAATACCGGGTGGTGAAGAACAACCTGGCCGAAGTCGCCTCCGTCGGAACGCCCGCCGAGCAGGTGCTCAAGGATCTGCGTGGGATGACCTCTCTGGCCTACACTTCGAGCGACCCCGTGGCCCTGGCCAAGGCTCTCACGGCCTACGCCAGGCTCAACCCGACATTTACGTTTAAGGCCGGCCTGGTGGAAGGCCGCGTCATCGACATCAGGTCGATCAACGAACTGGCGGCCATGCCGTCGAAGGAAGAAATCTTTGCCAAGCTGTTGTACGTGATCAATGCTCCGGCGCAGCGGCTGGCAACGGTCATTGGGACCGTGGGACGCAACCTGGCGGTGGTCATCGACCAGGGCGTCAAAGAGAACAAGTTTGAGGCTTAAGCGGGCCCTGGGGGTTTCCCCGGCGCGGCGGCTCTTGAAAAGTAAAACCGAAAAGTGACGATTTCATCGATTAGCAAGGAGTAGAGAATGGCGGACATTAACGCGATTGCGGAACAGATTCAAGGTTTGACCTTGTTGGAGGCATCCCAACTGGTCAAGCTGCTTGAGGAGAAACTGGGCGTTTCAGCGGCGGCTGCGGCTCCCGTCATGGTAGCGGGTGGTGGAGCGGCCGCGGCGGCTCCGGCAGCCGAAGAGAAGACCGAATTCACCGTGGTCCTGATGGCGGCCGGCGCCAACAAGATCAACGTCATCAAGGCGGTTCGCGAAGTCACCAGCCTGGGCCTGAAAGAAGCCAAGGACCTGGTGGATGGCGCGCCCAAGCCGGTGAAGGAAGGTATCACCAAGGACGAGGCCGATGCGATCAAGAAGAAGTTCGTGGACGCCGGCGCCACCGTGGAAGTGAAGTAGGCGGAATTGGGAAGTCAGGAGACAGAAGTCGGAATTCCGGCTACGGCCCGTTCCGGCTTCCGGCTTTCGACTTCGGATTTCTTTTGGCCATTTGACGCAGGGCATAAGTCCTGTTAATATTAGTAGTTGGGCCTTCGATTCAGCGGACTCGATCCCAATTGGTGACTGTGATTCCAGAATTCTGGCACTTCAATTGCAGTTCGGGCGAAACTGCAGATAGGGA
>JBEKYE010000091.1:0-13569 GCA_049511275.1 Bryobacteraceae bacterium | reverse complement strand
CTTGCCGACGAAGGCGGCCCGGGTGACTCCCAGCGCCGGAAGCAACTCCGCGGGAGCCTCGGCGGCCGCGACCCGTTTGGCCGGGAAATCCAGTTCAATCCAATCGCCCCGCCGGTCGGCCAGCAGCAGGCCGCTGCGGGTGTGGAAGCGGGCTTGTTGGCCGGGCGGCAGGTGGCCGTCCTCCCACAGCACGTGCGCGCTGGCCACGGTGGCGTGGCCGCAGAGGCCCACTTCCACCGCCGGGGTGAACCAGCGCAGGTCGAAGCCGCCGTCGCGGGGCACCAGGAAGGCGGTTTCGGAGAGATTCATTTCGCGCGCCACGTGGCGCATCCATTCCTCGGGGGCGGGCGCCGGCAGCACGCAGACGGCGGCGGGGTTGCCGGCAAAGGGCCGATTGGTGAAGGCATCCACCTGGATAATCCGGACGGGCATATTTTCGAGGGTATCGTACTTGCAAACTTTTCCCAACCAGTGCAGTCTATAGATAGAGCTGGGATGCTATCGCGCCTCTTAACCCGGGTATTGGCCGCCGTTGCGCTACTGGCGCTGGTGTGGCTGGCCGGCAGTATGGGCGGGTCGGGCACGGATTCCTGGATCCGCCCGGTGGGCGGGCCGCGCGGCCCAGTTCGTATCCTGCAGTTCTACGCCACCACGGGAATGCTGGTGGCCGGCGAGAAGGCCAAGCTGTGCTATGGCGTGGAGAATGCCAGGGCCGTGCACATTTCTCCGCGCCTCGCGGGAGTGGTGCCATCCGCCAATCGCTGCCTGGAAATAGTGCCGGAACGCACCACTCACTACACCATTCTGGCGGAGGGTTTCGACGGCGCCCTGGTCACGCGGTTTCTCACCCTGGTGGTCGAGGAGGCTCCCGATGCGGACCGAGGCGGGCTGAACGTGGCCAGGTTGACGTGGGACAGACCATCGCTTTCGTGGTCAGTCGTGGCCGCTAACGCTGGGAAGCTTGACGGACGACAAAAGGCGATCGTCTGTCCCACTGAACATAGTTGCGGTTACGGCGTGGCCGAAGCCACTTTTTGAATCTTGATGCCGCCTGTGTGCACCCGCAAGTACACCTTCTTGGCCGGGGCCTGTCCGCTTTGCGCGAACCGTTCGCTAACCAGGTGACGGATGTGGTAGTTGCCGGCGAAATCGGAGTCGACGACGCCGAAGCGGCACTGGGCATCGAACGAGTATTGCCCGGCGGCGGGCAGTTGCATCAGGATGTCGCCGGTGCGCACGGAAGCGTCGATATCGCCCGAGACGTCATAGACCACCACGTCGCCAGTCGAGAGGCGGAGAACCAGCCTGGAATCGCGCGGCACGCGGATGCGGTAGTCCATTTGCACGTCGGGCCGGCAGTGCGCCACTTTGGCCCAGAAGCTGCGCTTTGGGAAGGCGGTGTTGATGACGAGCTCGGTCGGGCTGTTGCGCTGGGCGGCCACCTTGATGGCGTCTAACTGGCGCCTGGCGAGGTCCTGCTGCTGGGGGGTGTCCGGGCGATAAGTGGACCGGGTGACCGTAATCTCGACTTCGGGGCGGTCCCAGCCTTCGATATTCAGTTCGCCCGCCGCGCCTGTCACCTGGATGGCGCCGCCCGGGGCAAACTCCACACGCTCCGTGGTGACGATGGGCATGGCCGGCTTAGGCACCTTGGCCATCAGCGGCAGGCAGGCGGCGATAGAGATCGCGGCCAGTCTTCGAGTCATTGGCAACCCTCCGGCTATTATGATCGCACGCCCGTCGAATGGTAGCGGCGGCGGTCTTTGCCGCCGGCTCGCGTGTCCCGACGAGTGGCGATATTCCAGTGTGACAAGACACCGGCGGCAAGACCGCCGGCGCTACCAGTTGGTTACATCTTCGGCCTGGCGATGTGGATCTCGGCCTCACCCGAGCCGGAGAGAGTCACGGTGAAGGTGAGGTGCTGGTCAAACTTCTTGAGGGCCGCGGCGATCGCATCCACCGAGCCTTCGGCGAGCTTACTGCCGAGCTTTACAGGCAGGCTGGCGGCCAGGGCGTCCCGCGCCGCGGCGGAGAGGCCCTCGATGTCGATGCTCCTGACTGTCCAGTTGGACAGAGTCGGCTGGGAGACGATCATCTCGCGCTGCAGGTTCGCCAGGCGTTCCAGCGCCAGAGCCTGATTCTGCTGCTGGGACGCGAGAGCCTGTTCGGACGCACTCAACTTGCGCTGCATTTGCGCCAGGCGCTGGCTCTGTATTTCGGCAGAGAATTCCTTGGCCTTTTCCGCTTTCGTCAGCTGATACTCGGACTCCATCATGTCGGCCTTCGCCTGTTCAATCCGCCTATTTAACTCCTGAATTTCCGGATAGTCTTCCTTATGCTTCTCGCGCATTTGAGCGAGGAGAGATCTCAGTTTACCGAGTTGCGCCTCTTGATCCGCCTTCTGGGCAGCGAAGCGGCTTTCCTGCCGCGCCGCATTCTCCGCGATTTGCGCCGGCAGGTCCAGGGCCCTTCGGTCATTCAACTGGGCTTCCAACTCGCGGACGCGCTGCCGCAGCGCTTCCAGTTCGGCGCGCTCTTTGTCCCCCTGCACCTGGGGCTGATCGTCCGAGACAGGCAAGCCGGGTTCGCCAGCCGGTAACGCTGGTTGGGGCACGACCCTTTCCTGCCCGCGCGCCCAGTGCAGGTTGGCGGCCAGACAGACCAAACCCAACGCCAGCGCCAGCACCCCGGGCAGCTTGGACGGCGAATCGCCGCGGCTGCCCGCGCCCATCAACCGGCGGATGCGGTAGGCCAGCGGCCCGCCGGCGCTTCCCAACGCCAGCGTGGGCGCGGTCATGCGCAATCGTTCGAGGCGCGTCAGAGCGCGCGCGTAGCAGAGCGCATCGCCGCAAGAGTTCACCGCCAGGTCGTCGCAGCACAGCTCGCGTTCTTCGCGGATGCGCGCCGACGTCCACCAGACGGCCGGGTGGTAGAACAGCAGCGTCTCCACCAGGATCTGCGCCGCGTTCACCAGCGAATCGTAGCGGCGGATGTGGGCCAGCTCATGGGCCAGCACGGCCTCCAGTTGTTCCGGGGTCAGGCCCAGCAGCGTGGCCGGCGGAAGCAGAATCACCGGCCGGAACCACCCCACCACGCTCGGGCTGCCGGCCGCGGCCGTCACCAAGGCGTTGGCGGGCCGCGCCAGGCCCATGCGCACACCGATTTCCGCAACTTTAGCCAGCACTTCCGAAGAAGCCGGTACGGCGCGGCGGCGCATGGTGGAAATGCGACGGCAGCCCGACACCGCGCGCAGCGCGAAGATCAACACGCCGAACGACCATACCGGCAATGCCCAGGATTCCAGCGCCGCCATCCACCCGCCGCTTGTGATGGCCTGTTCCACGGCCAATTTAACGATGGCCGGGGGAACCACCGCCGCGTTCTCGAAGGTCGCCGCCGATGAAGGAGGCGCCGCGTACCGAAGGACTGCGGTGATTACGGGCAACCCAGCCAGCACCGCCAGCGCGGCCAGGGCCGCCAGATATCGCGCCTGCGCGCGGCGATTGCGCAACGCGAACAGCGCTACCCACAGTAAGAACGCCACCAATATGCCCTGCCAGATGAAATCGAGCAGAGCCGCCGTCAAAGCTTGTGCGATCGCACTCATTTGGTCCCTCCTTCCAAGCGGTCCAGGAACTTTTCAATGGCTTCCAACTCTTCGGCCGAAGACTTTTTAGTCGCCAGCGCCTGCAGCACCATGGTCCGCACCGACCCGCCGAAGGCGCGGTCCAGCAGGTCGCGCAGCAGTTGCCGCTGGGTCTGCTCCCGCGACTGGCGGGCCCGGTAAATCTGCGGCCGGCAGTTTTCGTCGCGGTCCACCAGCCCCTTCCCGGTCATGATCTGCAGCAGCTTCAGGACGGTGGTGTATCCGGTGGGCCGCGATTCGACCAGCACTTTTTGGATTTCCCGCACGGAGCGCGGGCCACCTTCCCACAAGACCCGCAGGATGGTTAATTCCGCTTCCGTGGGACGCCGCAGCTTGGATGCCATAATTGCATTATTGACGAAGTCCTTCGTCAAAGTCAACGAAAACTTTCGTCAAGGGCGGGAAGGTGGCGCGTCAAGGGCAAAGCGGGGACAGCTATCCAATTCCAAAGACGGGAATTGGATAGCTGGAGTCCCGTTTTGCCCCCGTTGTAAAATATGAACTGATGAGCGACCCTGTTCCCGACGAGACCCCGCAGGAGGACTTCGAGATTCCCCTGCCGCCGGCGTCCTTCTCCTTCCTGGTGCTGAGTTTGCGGACGCAGGCCGAAGTGCAGCTTGGGCTGCTGCATTTCGGTGAGGAGGAAAAGCCGGAGCCCAACCTGCCCCTGGCGCGCCACAGTATCGACCTGATGGCGATGCTGCTCGAAAAGACCAAGGGAAACCTGGCCATGGAAGAGCACCGGCTGCTGGAGAATTCCCTGACGGAGCTGCGGTTTCGATTCGTCCAGGTGTCGGATGACGTAGCCAAGGCGGCGGCGCAGAAAGCCTGAATGCCGGCGCCTGCCTTGAAGATCACGGTACTGGGCTCGGGCACCAGCGTGGGCGTGCCCACTATCGGCTGCCATTGCGCGGTCTGCACTTCCGCCGATCCGCGCGATTCCCGCTTGCGCCCCTCGGTGCTGATCGGTTACGAAGGGCGCAATGTGCTGATCGACACCACGCCGGATTTCCGCACGCAGGCGCTGCGCGCGCGCATCGAACGCCTGGACGCGGTGCTCTTTACGCACGCGCACGCCGACCACCTGATGGGGCTCGACGACGTTCGTCCCTTCAACTTCCGCCAGAAGGACCGGATTCCGATTTACGCGTCGGCCCACACCATGGAAGCGGTGCGCCGGTGCTTCCCTTACATCTTCGACTGCCAGGAAAGGAAGACCAACGTTCCGCAACTCGAACCCCGCCTGATCGACGGGCCGTTCGAAGTTTTCGGGCTGAAGTTCGTGCCGGTTCCCATTCTGCACGGCAAGCAGACGATCCATGGCTTCCGCTTCGGAGCGGCGGCGTACCTGACGGACCACAGCGAGATTCCGGAACGGTCGATGGAGCTGCTGCGGTCGCTCGACGTGATCTTTTTGGATGCGCTGCGCTACAAGCCGCATCCCACTCATTCCACCGTGGAACGCTCCGTGAAGACCGCCGAGACGCTGGGCGCGCGGCGCGCCTTCTTCACGCACATCTGCCACGATCTGGGGCACGAGCGCGCCGAAAGCCTGCTGCCGCCGCACATCCGGCTGGCGTATGACGGCCTGGAAATCGAGGTCGGCGCGTCATGACCATCTACCGCAGCCTGGCCGAAGTGCCGGCCGATTTCGGCCCCAGCGCGCTCACCATCGGTAATTTCGACGGCGTCCACGCCGGCCACCGGCGCATCCTGCGGCGGCTGCGCGAAGTGGCGGAACAGCGCGGGTGGAAGGCCTCGGTACTCACCTTCAATCCGCATCCCACGCGGGTGGTGGCGCCGGAACGCACGCCGCACCTGATGACTTCGCCCGACCGGCGCGCCGAATTGATGGAGGAGGAAGGCATCCAGCAAGTGCTGATTCTGCCGTTTACCGAAGAGCTGGCGCATCTTTCGGCCGAAGATTTCGTGCGCCAACTGCTGGTCGGGCGCCTGGGAGTGCGGGCCGTCCTGGTGGGCGACAACTTCTGCTTCGGCTACCGGCAGTCCGGCAATACGAAGATGCTGGAGGAACTTGGGCAGCGGATGGGCTTTGAGACGGAAGTGGTGCATGCCGTTTCCTGGCGGGGCCGGGTGGTCTCGTCGAGCGGGATCCGCCGCATGATCGAAGCGGGCCGCGTATCGCTGGCCGCCCGCCTGCTGCAACATCCTTACGCTTTGGAAGGCGAAGTCATCGGCGGACGCGGTGTGGGGTCCGCGCAGACTGTTCCCACGCTGAACCTGGCGCCCACGTCGGAGGAGCTGCCGGCGGCCGGCGTCTACGTCACGCGGACCACCGACCTGGACGCGGCGCGAGCCTGGAACTCGGTGACCAACATCGGATACCGTCCCACCTTTGGGGTGAGCGACCAAGTCTCGATCGAGACTTTCCTGCTCGATGGGTTGGATGGCGGCGCGCCGCGGCACATCCGCGTGGAATTCCTTTGGCGGGTGCGGCGAGAGCGGAAATTCGAGGATGCGGCGGCGCTGAAAGCGCAAATCCTCAAAGACGCGCGGACGGCGCACGCTTATTTCCGCCGCGTCGGGGCATGGACGGGACGCCTGGAGCGGCGGGCGGGGAAACCGGCGTAGCAACCCATGCCAATCAGCCACTTGATTCTGCGCGTCCTGGCGATCGTCTGGATCGATCTGCTGCTGGCCGGCGACAACGCCCTGGTGATCGCCCTGGCGGTGCGTTCGCTTCCCGCTCGCCAGCGGCGCATCGGAAGCGGGTTTGGCGCGGCCGCCGCGGTGGCGTTGCGGGTGGGGCTGACCTTCGTGGCGGCACAGATCCTCAATGTCCGGTACTTGAAGCTCGCCGGCGGGTTGTTCGTGCTGTGGATCGCGGTCAAGGTCCTGGTGGACGCGAGCGAGCCGCCCGAATCGGAGATCAAGCCCAGGCAGCTTCTGCAGGCCGTCTGGTACATCGTCTTCGCCGATCTCACCATGTCCACGGACAACGTGCTGGCCGTGGCGGGCGCTTCCGGCGGCAGCTTCGAGCTGATCCTTTTCGGTCTGGCGCTGAGCATCCCGTTCGTGATTTTCTCCGCGAACCTGCTGGCCGAACTGATGAATCGCTACCCCATCCTCATTTATCTGGGCGCGGGAATCCTGGGCCGGGTGGCCGGCGAAATGATCCTGACGGACCGCTTTACGGAAGGCCTGCTGCACCCTTCCGATATGGCGCGATACATTGTGGAGGGCGTGCTGGTGATGGCGGTGATGGGCGCCGGGAAACTGCTGTCGCGCAAGCGGCCGGCCTGATGCGCACCGGGCGCCCGCGCGGGCTGATAATAGGGCAGGAGCCTCTTATGCGTCTTGCTATCCTGGCCCTTTCCGTTTCGCTTCTTTCGGCGGCAACTGAAATCCCGCAAGGCAGCCACGTGCTGCTGCGCATGGTCAACTCCATCAGCACGCGCACCGCCCGCGAGGGCGACTACGTTTACTTGCGAACGGCCACGCCGATCAGCGCCTCGGGCTCGATCGTGGTCCCCGAGGGCAGCTATGTGCAAGGGGTGGTATCGCACTCCGTGCGGAGCGGCCGCGTGAAGGGCAAAGCGGAACTGGCCATCCGTATCGAGACCATGACGCTGCCCGGGGGCAAGGTGATCCAGCTGACGCCGCACCTGAGCTCGGTGGATTCAGAAGGCACAGGGCAGAAGGTGGATGCGAAGGAAGACCAGATCAAACAGGGCGGCGGCCAGGGCGCCGACGCCGCGCGCGTGGGCGAGCTATCGGGCACCGGGGCGGCTTTGGGCGGCATGGTGGACCGCAGTTGGACGGGCGCGGGGATCGGCGCCGGCGCGGGCGCGGGCGTAGGACTGGCCACGGTTCTTCTGACGCGTGGAAAGGAAGTTGAGCTGCGCCAGGGTTCCACCATCGACGTGGTCTTCGACCGCGCCGTGCCGGTGGAATAAAAGAGGCGGCCGGCCCGGTAGGAGGGATGTTGAGGACAAGACGGCCGCCGGAATGTCTAACTTGCGCTTAGACGACCCGCTCATGCTAACGAAATGACCGCCCGTAAGCGAAGTATCTTTCGGACACTCGTGGTATTACACTTGCTCAATTTCTTCGGTCGCCGCGAAGATTTTGGCGCGGCCCGAGTCCGTAGGACGAAAGAAAACAGCCCAGCGCGCCAGCGCTGGGAATGCGTGAAAGGCACAGGGAGCCCCGGAACGGGGCTTTGGTTGAGGCTCTGCAGCTTCGTGGGGCGGGCAATCTTGCCCGCAGCCGCCTTTCAGGCGGCTTTCCTGGCTCGGCGAGAATCCTCGGGCACGGCCGGGCGCCGGCTAAAAGCCGGCGGCAGCCATGATTGGCTGCCCCACTTTTGGTGCTTGTAATGGCAAAGAACCGCCCGCCGCGCCCGGCCGCAGTCCCACCTCGCCCAGCCACCGCTGCGACTGGCTGGCACAAGGCCATTCTGTTGGCGCTCGCGGCGTTTTTATGGATGGGCTGGTTTTCGCCCGAGATTTACGATTCGGACTTCTGGTGGCATCTCAAGACCGGCCAGTACATCGTCCAAAACCACGCGTTGCCAGTGCCCGATCCGTTTGCCTTTACCACCGCCCGAGCGGTTTCCGCCTATCCCGGCGAGCCGCTCACGCGTCATTTCAATCTCACCCACGAGTGGCTGGCGCAAGTGGTGTTTTACCTGGTGTGGCGGATGGCCGGTTTCGGCGGGGTGGTCCTGTTCCGCGCTTTTTTGCTGAGCGCCTGCTGCGGCCTGGTGGGGCTGGTGGCTTACCAGCGGTGCGGCAGCTTCTACTGGTCGCTGGCGGCGGCTTTCGCGGCTGCCACCATGGCGAGGCCGTTCGCGCTGGACCGTCCTTATCTCATCACGTTTTTGTTCCTGGCAGCCACCATGGCGATTCTGGAATTCAAGCGGTGGCTCTGGTTGTTGCCGCCGCTGTTTCTGGTTTGGGCCAATTGTCACGGCGGTTTCTTCCTGGGGTGGGTGGTGCTGGGCGCGTATGGCGTCGAAGCGCTGCTCAGCCGCCGCCGCGCCGCGCTCTGGTGGAGCGCCGCCGCCATTCTGATCTCCGGCGTGAATCCCAACGGCTTCCGCATTCCACTCATCCTGATGTACTACCGCGGCAGTTATCTTACCTCGCGCCTGCAGGAGTGGGCGCGGCCGCGCTGGTGGGTGGTGAATGAGTTCACGGTGCTGTTATTCGGCGCCGCGCTGGTGCTGTTGTGGGCGCGCCGGCGCGTCCGGCTGGCCGATTGGCTGCTGTTTGCGGCCTTTGCCGCGGCCGCACTCATGGCGCAGCGCAACGTCATCCTCATCGGATTATTGGCGCCCATCCTGATCGCGTCTTATTTCCCATGGAAGCCCGGCCTTCCGCCCATCGCGCCGTTCGCCGCGGCGTTGGTCCTGATGGGCGGCGCAATCGCGGCGTCGGCCGGCGGCTTCTTCCAACTGCGCGCGGCCGAATGGAAGTATCCCGCGGGCGCGGCCGATTTTCTGTTGCAGCACCACGTCACCGGGCCAATCTTTAACACTTATGAATACGGCGGCTACCTGATCTGGCGCCTGTGGCCCGCTGAGCGCGTCTTCATCGACGGCCGCTCGCTCAGCGAATCGGTCTTCCAGGACTACGGCCGCATCCTCTACAACCACGACGAAAGCGGCGGCAAGACGGCGCAGCAACTGCTCGATCAATACGGCATCCAGACCATCGTGATGAACACGCTTGAGCCGGTTGCGGGACTGGTCTACCTGTTGGCGCCCGCGTTGGCCGATCCGCAACAGACCGAATGGAAGCTGGTCTATAGCGACGCCGCCGCCATCGTTTTGATGCGCCAGCCGCCGCCGGGCGTGCAGCCGCTCGAATCGCTGCGCATCCTGAATCACATGGAAGCCGAATGCGAATTGCACCTGGAGCACGAGCCGCAACGGGCGCTATGTGCCCGCAGCCTGGCGCAGGTCTTCACGCAGGTGGGCGACCGGGCGCGCGCCCGCCGCTGGCTGGGAATCTACCTGGAACATCCGCACACAGCCGATCCGCAAGCCGAAGCCGCCTATCAACGGCTGCTGAAATAAAGGACCAGCGCGGCTCAGAGCATTTCATCGAAACCTACTATACTGCATTCTTGATGCCCGTCTGGAAGCTGAATGTCGCGCAGGTGCTGTGCCTGGCTTGCCTGGGCGTGCTGATGGGCAACTGGCTGAAGCGCAGGCTGCCGCTGCTCGACCGGCTCAACATTCCCGGGCCCATCGCCGGCGGCATGGTGTACGCCCTGCTCGAGCTCGGGCTGCGCGACCGCTATCTGAATTTCGAAGCCGACGTGATGTTGCGCGACCTGCTGATGGTCACGTTCATGACCACGGTGGGGCTGAGCGCGCGGCTGCGGTTGATCCGCCAAGGCGGCCTGGGAGTGATCTGGCTGCTGGCGCTGGCGAGCGCCGGCGCGGTGGTCCAGAACCTGCTCGGCATTGGCTTGGCGTTCGCGCTGCGCGTGGACCCGCGGCTGGGGATCCTGACGGGCTCGGTGGCGCTGACGGGCGGTCCGGCCACGGCGCTGGCGTTCGGACCGGTGTTCGAGAAGATGGGAGTGCAGGGCGCCACGGCCGCCGCGTTTGCCGCCGCCACTTTCGGCATCGCGGTGGCGGGATTGATTGCCGGCTATATCGGCGGCAGCCTGGTGCGCCGCCACAAGCTCAGCGGCGCGGGCCTGCGCGTGGTGGGGAAGCCGGGGCCGGAAAGCCAAGCGCAGTTGCTTCCCGCCATTCTGGTGATGGGCGTGCCGATCGGTGTCGGCAGCCTGCTCAGCGACTTTATCTCGCGGCACGGCATCATCCTGCCCAGCTATATCGGCGCCATGATCGTGGCCGCCATCATCCGCAATCTGGACGACCGCTACCACTTCGCGCGCCTCAGGCAGGCCGACGTGACGGCGATCGGCCGCATGGTGCTCAACCTGTTCATCGTGATGGCGCTGCTCACGCTGCGCCTGTGGGAACTGGTGCACCTGGCGCTACCGATGCTGGTGATGCTGGCCGCGCAGGTGGCGCTCTGCTGGTTGGCGTGCCGCACGGTGGTGTTCTGGATCATGGGCCGCGATTACGAAGCGGCCGTCACGTCGGCCGGCTTCTGCGGCTTCATGCTGGGCATCACCTCCAACGCCATGGCCTCCATGGAAGAGCTGGTGGAGAAATTCGGGGACGCGCCGCGGGCCTTCCTGGTGGTGCCGGTGGTGGGCGCATTCCTGATCGATTTCACCAATTCGCTGATCATCACCGCGATGGCCAACTGGCGCTGGCTCAGCCGATAATTTTCAGCTTGCGCAGGGTCTCGTCGATTTCCGGCCGCACCAGCACGCCTTTGGCGATTTCCGCCAGCCGCGCCTGTTCGCGCTCCACGAGCGCCACCGCCATCGCCGCCACTTCCCAGGCGTCGTCGAGCGGCACCACGGTGATGCCGTCGCGATCGGCCAGGATGACGTCTCCGGGCCGCACGGCGACGCCGCCACACGCAATGATGGCGCCCACTTCACCCGGTCCATCCTTCTGGCAACTGTTGGGACACAAGCCGCGCGAGTAGACCGGCAGTTTCATGGCCTCGAGCGCGTCCGCGTCGCGCACCGTGCCGTCCATGATCACGCCGCGCACCCCAATCTTCACGGCGCTGGTGGCCAGCAGTTCGCCGAAGCCCGAGTTGGCCACATTGCCCTGCGTGTTCATCACCACGATATCGCCCGGTTGCGCCAGCGAGAGCGCTTTGTGCAGCATCAGGTTGTCGCCGGTATGGCACCAAACGGTGAGCGCCGCGCCGATGATGCGCGGCGAAGGCCAGACCGGCCGGATACCCGCATCCATCGCGCCCAGGCGCGACATGCTGTCGGCCACCTGCGCGGGTGAAGCCGTTCCAAAAGCTGCCAGCAGCGCGGCATCCGGCCGCCGCCACGGAGCGTGAACGCGAAATCCCGGTTTACCGGGCATAGGATTCCTCCTGTAGAATTGCGGCCGCCGCCGCCAGGCCGGCGCCCGGCGCGACCGGCCAGCCGAGCTCCCGCACAGTAGCCTCCAGGTGCTCCAGGTCCGTGAGGACGTCGCCGGCGCTCACGCTGCCCATGGTTCCGATGCGGATCACGCGGCCATCCAGCTTGTTGCGCGAGCCGGCGATTACGGTTCCGTAGCGCTCCTCCAGCCGCCGCACGATGTCTTGGCCGTTTAATTTCTCCGGAACGTCGAGGCATACCACGGTGCTGGATACCTTTTCCGCCTTCGGGTAGGAAGTGAGGCCCAGGGCCGCGCAACCTGCCCGCAGCGCGCGCGAAAGCGTCCGGTGGCGCGCCAGCACGCGGGACAGGCCTTCTTCGTGGATCATCTCCAGCGCCTCGTGCAAGCCCGTCATCAGCGATACCGGAGTGGTGAAGGGCGTCTCCGGCTTTTCGACGGCGGCGCGGGCTTTCCGGAAATCCCAGTAAAAGCGCGGCAGCCGGTCGTCGCGATGGACCGTTTCCCAGGCTTTGGCGCTCATGGAAATCAGGCCCACGCCCGGCGGGCACATCAGCGCCTTCTGCGAGGCGGACGCCACGATGTCGACGCCCCAGTCGTCCTGGCGCATCTCGACGCCGCCGAGGCCACTCACGGAATCCACCACCAGCAGCTCGTCGCGCCCGCGCAGCACGGCTCCGATGGCCGCCAGATCCGCCACCACGCCGGTGGAACTTTCGTTGTGCACCACCACCACGGCGCGGTAAGCGGCGTTCCGGATGCGCTCTTCCACCTGGGCCGCCGTGGGCGCGAGTCCCCAGGGAACGTCCAGGGTGTCGACACGAACGCCCAGCGCCGCGGCAATGGCTACGAAGCGTTCGCCGAATTGCCCGTGCGTGGAGATCAGCACGCGCTCGCCGGGCCCGAGCACATTTACCAGCGCGGCTTCCATCATTCCGGTTCCCGAGCTCGAGAAAAAGAAGACGCGGTTGCGCGTGCCCAGCACCGGCTGGAGCATTTCCTCCGAGCGCCGCAGAATGGCCGTGAACTCCGGCCCGCGATGGCTCAGCATCGGCCGCGCGATGGCTTGCCGGACGCGTTCCGGCACGGCGGTAGGGCCGGGGAGACGGAGACGATACTGGTTCATAGGCTGAAGTCTCCGCGTCTTTTCATGTACGGCACCAGGCCGCCCGCCGAGACAATCTGCCGCATGATCTCGGGCAAAGGCACTGTCGCCAAGGTCACGCCCGTCGTCAGGTTCTTCACTTCGCGGTCACCAACCGCCAGCCGGTCGCCTTCGCGGATTCGCCCGGTATCGCACTCCACCGGCAGCAGCCCGTTGTTTACCGCGTTGCGGTAATACGTGCGCGAGAAACTGCGCGCCACCACCACGCGAATGCCCGCGCCGAGCACCGCGGTCACCGCGACTTCCATGGCCGAGCCGCACCCGAAGTTCCTGCCGGCCACAATCACGTCGCCCGCTTCCACGGTGGCGGCGAAGCGCGGGTCGAGCTCTTCGAACAAGTATTTGCGCAGCACCGCCGGATCGAGGCTTTCACGCTTGCGCCGCGACGTAATGATGTAATCCGTGTTGATGTCGTCTCCGAAGACGCGCGCCCGGCCGGTCATGGTTCGATCTCCCGCGGATCGGTGATGGAGCCGCGCACCGCCGCCGCCGCGCAACTGGCGGGCGACGCCAGATAAATGAACGCGCCGCTGTTGCCCATCCGTCCCTTGAAATTCCGGCTGGCGGTGGAAATGACGTTGGCTCCGTCGCCGGGAATCGCGCCGCACGTGCCGCAACAGGAGCCGCAGCCCGGCGTCACGATCACCGCGCCCATGGCCACGAAATCGGCCAGCGTGCCATCCCGCGCCAGCGTCTCCATCACCGCGCGCGAAGCCGGTGTCACCACCAGTTGCACGCCGCGCGCCACGCCGCCGCCGGCTTTCAGCACGTCTCGCGCCTGGTGAAAATCCTTGACGC
>JBEKYE010000090.1:0-13619 GCA_049511275.1 Bryobacteraceae bacterium | reverse complement strand
GGTGACGCTCTTCGACGACCGCTTCGAGGTGGTGCTGTTCGAGGGCCGCAGCACGCTGCGCTACGTGAAGTATTTTGCGGGCGTGGTTTCGAACCGCCTGCGCGGCATGCGCGGCGTCACCGTACTTCACGCCGATCGCTTGATCCTCACCGCACCCGGCGGCCAGCCGATCTACGTGCAGGTGGACGGAGAATGCGCCGGCCGGCTGCCGGCGGAGATCCGCATCGTGCCGGACGCCCTCACGCTGCTGGCGCCGCCGGAATACGCGCGCCAGGCGGGGGAACGGCCTCTGGCGCAGCCCAACCACGTGTGAGTGAAAGGGCGCGCGACCAGGGGGTCGCGCGCGAACGAGGGCGTCCGCCCTCCTTTGCTCAGACGCCCCAGCAGTAATCTTCGACGGCGCGCTCCACGGACGGATCCTTCTCGCTGAGGCGCATCAACTCCAGGCGGATGGCGTCCACCAGGGCTTTCCAACTGGCTTCGATGACGTTGTCGGAGACGCCCACGGTGGCCCAGCTCGCGCGCTGGTCCGACCACTCGATCAGCACGCGCACCCTGGCCGCGGTGCCCTTGCGGGAATCGAGCACGCGCACTTTGTAGTCGGTGAGCCGCACGTTGGCGATGGGCGGATACATTTTCGAGAGCCCCTTGCGCAAACAGAGGTGCAGGGCGTGGAACGGCCCGTGGCCGGCGGCAGTGGCGGAATGCACGCCGTCCTGCGCGCGCAGCGTCACAGTGGCCGTGGAGATGGAGCCGCCCGCGGCCGCGCCTGCGCCGCCGCTCCGCGTGGAGACTTCGTAGCTCTCCACCTCGAAGAACTGCATGCCCGGATTCAGGGCGTCGCGCACCAGCAGCTCAAAGCTGCCCTCGGCGGCTTCCAGTTCATAGCCTTCGTACTCCATCTGCTTGATGGTTTCGAGCAGTTCGCGGCGCGCCTCTTCGCTCAAGCGCCCAGCCAGGCCGTGCTGCTTGAGCTTGTAGAGGATATTGCCGCGGCCCGACAGGTCGCTGACCAGGACGCGCTGGCGGTTGCCGACCGCCTCGGGACGGATGTGTTCGTAGGTGGCGGCATCTTTGAGCACCGCGCTCACGTGAACGCCGCCCTTGTGGGCGAAGGCGCTCTTGCCCACAAACGGCTGGTTGTTGGGCAAAGGCAGGTTGGCCAGTTCGGCGATGAAGCGGCACGCGGACGCCAGGGCCGCCAGTTTCTCGGGGCCAATGGTGGCGTGTCCCAACTTCAGTTCGAGGTTGGCGAGGATGGACGCCAGGTTGGCGTTGCCGCACCGTTCCCCGTACCCGTTGAGGCAGCCCTGCACGTGGGTGGCGCCGGCCTCGACGGCCGCCACGGCGTTGGCCACGGCCATTTCCGAATCGTTGTGGGGGTGTATCCCGATGACGCCGTCGAAGCGCTTGCGAACGTCCGCCACGGCTTCCACCAGGCGCCCGGTCAGAGTTCCGCCGTTGGTGTCGCACAGGCAGAGCACGCCGGCGCCGGCCTTCCCGGCGGCTTCGAGCGTGCGGAGCGCATAATCGCGGTTGGCGAAGTAGCCGTCGAAGAAATGTTCGGCGTCGTAGACCACTTCCTTGCCGTGAGCCTTCAAATACGCGACGGTTTCGGAGATCAGCTTGAGGTTCAAGTCGAGCGAAACGCCCAGCGCCCGCTGGACGTGCAGGTCCCAGGTCTTGCCGAAGATCGATACCGTTCGCGTGCCGGCTTCCACCAGCGAGCGAACGTTGCGGTCTTCCTCCACGCGGTGCTTGGCGAAACGCGTGGAGCCGAATGCCGTGAGGCGGGCGTGCTTCAGCTTCAAGCCCGCCGCGGCGCGGAAGAACTCCTTGTCCTTGGGATTCGATCCCGGCCAGCCGCCCTCGATGTAGTCAATGCCCAGATCGTCGAGCTTCTGCGAAATGAGCAGTTTGTCCTCCACCGAGAATGAGACGGATTCCCCCTGCGTGCCGTCCCGGAGCGTGGTATCGAACGTAGAGATCTTCATGACCGCACCTGCTATTCGGCGCCCTGCGGCACCCCTGCTTCCTTGCGTTTTTTGAGAAACGTCATCATGGCGCGCAACTCGCGGCCCACTTCTTCGAGGGGCTGATGACGCGCCGCTTCACGGTCCGCCAGGAATTTCCCGCGCCCCGTCCGGTTCTCTTCGATCCATTGCCGCGCGAAGTCTCCGGACTGGATTTCCGCCAGGATCCGGCGCATCTCGACGCGGGTCTGCGCATTCACCACGCGCGGCCCGCGCGTATAATCGCCGTACTCGGCGGTGTCGGAAACCGAATAACGCATGTAGCTGAGGCCGCCTTCCTGAATCAGGTCGACGATCAGCTTCAATTCGTGCAGGCACTCGAAGTAGGCGATCTCCGGGGCGTATCCGGCTTCTACCAAAGTCTCGAAGCCGGCGCGGATCAGCTCGCTCACGCCGCCGCACAGCACGGCCTGCTCGCCGAACAGATCGCTCTCGGTTTCTTCGCGGAAGGTGGTTTCGATGACGCCGGCCTTCAGGCAGCCGAGCGCCAGCGCGTAGGCCAGGGCCCGCTCGAGCGCTTCGCCGGTGGAGTTCTGATGGACCGCGACCAGCGCCGGCACGCCGACGCCTTCGGTGTAGAGCTCGCGCACGCGGTGGCCGGGCGCTTTGGGCGCCACCATGGAAACGTCCACGCCGGCGGGCGAGGCGATCTGCTTGAAATGAATGTTGAAGCCGTGCGCGAACATCAGCGTCTTGCCCGGCGCGAGGTGCGGCGCGATGTCCCGGTGGTACAGTTCGCCCTGAATGTGGTCGGCCACCAGGATCATGACGACATCGGCGGCCTTAGCGGCCTCGGCCGTGGTCAAGATTTTGAGGCCGGCGGCTTCCGCCTTGGCGCGCGACTTACTGCCTTCATACAGCCCCACCACCACGTCGACGCCGGAATCCCGCAGGTTGAGAGCATGCGCGTGGCCCTGGCTGCCGTATCCGATGATGGCGACTGTGCGCCCGTTCAAGTAATCGAGATTTCCGTCTTTTTCGTAAAACCTTCTGGACATGTGTTCCTCGCCTATAATTTTGGATTCAACGCGGAGGCGCGGAGGAGCGGAGAAAACCCAAGAGAAGAATATGGGGTTTGAGTCCTTAGTTGTTCTCCGCTCTCCGCATCTTTGCGGTGAATCTCAGCATGATTTAGACTTTCTGCTCCGTGACCGGTTTGGTTGGAACGGGCGGCTGCAGGCGCAGTTTCTTGGCCTCCAGCCCGATCGCCAAAGCGCCCGAGCGCGTCACTTCGATCTCGCCATAACTCCGCATCACGTCGACAAACTCGTTCAGCTTCTCCGGGGCGCCCGTGGCTTCGATGGCGTATCCCTCGGTAGAAGAATCCACCACGCGCCCGCCAAAGATCTCGGCCTCTTTCAGGACCGCAGTGCGCGATTCCATGGTGGTGCGGATGCGCACCAGCACCAGCTCGCGGACGACGGCGGGCAAGTCCGTCAGGACGGTGGCCTGCAGCACGTTGATCAGCCGGTTCATCTGCTTGATGACCTGTTGCCGCAGCGCCGGTTCGACGTCCACCACGATGGTCATGCGCGAAAGTTCCGGATCGTAGGTCCGCGCCACGGTGAGGCTCTCGATGTTGTAGCCGCGCTGCGTCAGCAGCCCGGTCACGCGCATCAGCGCGCCGGGCTTGTTTTCGAGGAGTAAGGAAATTACCTGCATCATATAAAGCGGCTCTCTACGGCGATGGCACGGCTACCGGTTGCGGCGGCCCCAGCACCATTTCGTGAATGGCCGCGCCGGAGGGCACCATGGGGTACACGCACTCCGACGGCGAGACCTTGACGTTGAGCAGGTACGGTCCGGGTGTCGAGACCGCCTCTTCGAGCGCCGCCCGCAGGTCGCGCGGGCTCTCGATGGTTCTGCCGGTGAAGCCGTACGCACCGGCCAGCTTGGCGGCGTCCGGGAAGCAATCCAGCTCCACGGCGCTCAAGCGGTTGTTGTAGAACAGCTCCTGCCACTGCCGCACCATCCCCAGGTAGCCGTTGTTCATGACGATGATCTTGATGGGCAGGCCGTGGCTCGCGATGGTGCCGAGCTCGGGGATGGACATTTGAAATCCACCGTCGCCCACCAGCGCAAACACCAGCTTGCCGGGGCACGCAAACTGCGCGCCAATGGCGGCGGGCAGTCCGAATCCCATGGAGCCCAGCCCGCCCGAATTCAGCCACAGGCGCGGCGCGTTGAAGCGCACCAGTTGGGCCGCCCACATCTGGTGCTGGCCCACGTCGGAGGCCACAATCGCCTCGCCGGCGCTCAAGCGGTCGATTTCGGCCATCAGGTGCTGCGGCTTGATTTCGGTTTCGGAGGTGACGGGGCGCAGCGGATGTTCTTCCTTCCAGCCGCGCACGCGATGCCACCAGGCGCGCCGCGCGGCGGCGACGGTTTGGCTGGCCGGTTGCGGGCTCTCCGCCAGGAGCTTGTTCAATTTCGCCAGCACGCGCTTGACGTCGCCGACGATGGGAACGTCGGGGGCGCGGTTCTTGCCGATCTCGGCCGGGTCGATGTCGACGTGGATCACCTTGGCGTGCGGCGCAAATGCCGCCAGGCGGCCGGTCACGCGGTCGTCGAAGCGCACGCCCAGGGCGATCAGCACATCGCTCTCGGTCATGGCCATGTTGGCGGCGTAACTGCCGTGCATGCCCGGCATGCTGACGTAATTGGGATGCATGGAAGGGAGCGCGCCCAACCCCATCAGGGTGGTGACGGCCGGGGAGTCGATGCGTTCCACGAACTCGCGCAACTCCGCGGCCGCACCCGCGGCGATGATCCCGCCGCCCGCGTACACCAGCGGCCGTTCGGCTTCCTGGATCATCTGGACCGCGCGGCGGATCTGCCCGGTGTGGCCTTCGGTGAAGACCTTGTACCCCGGCAGATGAATGGCCGTCACGGGCTGGTAGTGGCCCTGGCCCTGCAGCACATCTTTGGTGACATCCACCAGCACCGGTCCGGGACGCCCGCTGGCCGCCACGTAAAAGGCTTCATGCACAATCTGCGGCAGGTCTTCCAGGCGTTTCACGAGGTAGTTGTGCTTGGTGCAGGAGCGCGTGATGCCGAAGGTGTCGGCCTCCTGAAACGCGTCGCTGCCGATCAGCCGCGAGGTAACCTGGCCGGTGATGGCGACGATGGGAATGGAATCCATCATGGCGTCGACCAGGCCGGTGGTCAGGTTGGTGGCGCCCGGGCCGGAAGTGGCGCAGCACACGCCAACCTTGCCGGTGGAGCGCGCAAATCCTTCCGCCGCGAAGGCCGCGTTCTCTTCGTGACGCACCAGCACATGGCGGATGGGATGTTCGTACAAGGCGTCGTAAAGCGGTAAAGTCACGCCGCCCGGATAGCCGAAGATGCACTCGACCCCTTCCCGAGCCAGGCACTGCAGCAGCATGGTTGCGCCATTCATCAATGTGGACATGTGTTCCGCCTCATTCCATAAAAAAAGGCCACCGGCGGGGCCGTTTTCCCCGCCGATGGCCTTGGACTCAGTTCCTTCGGGCCGTCAAGCGGGGCCGGTAATAATGCCTACAGGAATGCCAACGGTATGAAGGACGGTAGGACCAACAGCCCGAATTGGAGTATTCTGCGGCATTTCGAAGAACTGAAATTTGAGTTTATCCTACAAGTTTTCCAAATGCAAGTGGATACATATATAAATTATATTAATATCGAAAGGGGCTGCGGGCCGGCGATCTCAGGCGTTTCCCTGAAGGATGTCCCGATGGCCAACTTTCACGTTAAAGCCCGCTTCCGTAAGAGCCTTTTGGATTTCTTCAGCCATCATCACCGAGCGGTGCTGCCCGCCGGTGCATCCAAACGCTATGGTCAGATAACTCTTTCCCTCGCGGATGTAGTGCGGCAGCAAGTAGATCAGCAAGTCGGATACTCTTTGAATAAACTCAATAGTCTGTGGGAAAGAGCGGATATAACGAGCTACCGCCGGGTTACGCCCGGTGAGTTTCTTCAAGCGCGGGATGTAATTGGGATTCGGCAAGAACCGGACATCGAAGACCAGGTCGCTCTCCGAGGGAAGGCCGTTGCGGTATCCGAAACTCGTGATATAAACGCGCAGCTTGGATTCGTCGCTCTGGCCGCCGAAGCGTTCGCGGATGAATTCCCGCAGCTCATGCACGGTGAACTTCGAGGTATTGATGATCAGGTCCGCCATGGCGCGGATGGGCGCCAGTTGCCGGCGTTCGCGGCGGATGCTGGCGGTGATGGGGCGGTCGCCGCCCAGCGGATGAGGCCGCCGGGTTTCGCTGAACCTCCGTACGATGGCGGCATCGTCGGCTTCGAGAAAAATCAAGCTGGTCTTGACGGTGGTGGGAATGGCCGCATACACCCGCGGAAAGCGCTTCAGCCCCTTGCCTTCCCGCACGTCCACCACCAGGGCGGCCGCCGCAACCCCGGCATTATCGCGCGCCAGTTCCGCGAACTTGGGAATCAGTTCCACCGGCAGGTTGTCTACCGAGTAGAAACCCAGGTCTTCGAGGGCTTTCAGCACCGAGCCTTTGCCCGATCCGCTGAGGCCCGTGATGACAACGACCTCCCGTGCCTTCCGCGGCGCACTGGGCTTCGGTTTCATCCTTCGCGCCGCTACGCCTCCACCAGGTCGAAATGGCCGTCGCGACGCCGCACCAACATCACCACGCGGTCGGTCTGCGCATCCCGATAGACCAGGTAGTCGCGCTTATCGTCCATTTGCAGCACGGCTTCGTCGAGCGTCATGGGCTTGCGCTTCTTGTGGTCCTCCACGTGGTAGATCAGGCGGTCCGGCTCGGGCTCGGGCTCCGGCGAGGGCGCGCGATGCCGCGGCGGGGGTGCTTCTCCACCGGCTTTGCGGGGCTCCCGCCGGTTGTCCCGCCACTTGGTCCGCGTCTTCACCGCCTGCTTTTCGAGCTTCTCGGCCGCGGCATGAATCGCCTCGAACAGATTCGCGCTGGAAGCCAGCCCCACCAACTGATGATTGAAATACCGCACCGTGGCTTCGGCATGATGGAGATGCCGTTCGAGCGACAGAATCACGTGCGCTTCGCATTCGCGCTTGCCGTCCAAGAGCTTTCCGATCTTGGCAAATCGCGCTTCCAGCTTCTTCCGTTCGGCCGGCGCCAGTTCCACCTGCCTGCCCGTGTATGTGATTTTCATAGATCCGCTCTATCCAGGATTCGCCATTACTCGCGTATCCGCCGCTGGTGGGTGGACGGGATCTTCATGTCCTCCCGGTATTTCGCCACGGTGCGCCGCGTCACGTTAATGCCCTGGCCTTGCAGCATGGTGGTGATCTGCTCGTCGGTCAGGGGCTTGCCGCGGTCTTCATCGTCGATCATCTTCTTCACCATGCGCTTCAGCAGCAGCAACGGCGTCGAACCGCCGGAGGGCCCTTGCACGGCCTCGGAGAAGAAGTACCGCAACTCGAAGACCCCTTGCGGGGTGTGCACGTACTTGCTGGCCACCGCGCGGCTGACGGTGGAAGGGTGCACACCTACCTCCTCGGCCACTTCCTTGATCATCATCGGCTTCAGGTGGTCCAGCCCATGGCTCAGAAACTCGGTCTGCCGCCGCACAATCGCCTGGCAGACCTTGAGAATGGTCTGCTTGCGCTGCTCGATGTTCTTCATCAACTGGATGGCCGAGGTGTAGCGCTCGCGCACGTAGTCGCGCACTTCCTTGCTGGCGCCGTTTTCGCGATCCAGCATTTTGCGGTATTGGGCGTTCAAGCGCAGTTGCGGAACATCTTCGTCGTTCATCTGGATGATGTAGTCGTCGCCGTCCTTGATGAATGAGACGTCCGGCTCCACCACGCGCGCTCCGGCCCCCGAATAGCGCAGCCCCGGGCGCGGATTCAGGTGCTGGATCATCTTGACGGCAATCTCCACGTGTTCCATCGGCCGCCCCAGCAGCCGCGCGAGCTCCTTGTACTGGCGCGTCTCCAGCAGGCGCAGATGATCCGACACAATCTGCCACGCCACTCCGCCCTTGCCGTTGACGCTCTCAATCTCGAGCAGCAGGCACTCCCGGACGTTGCGCGCGCCCACTCCCGCCGGATCGAGCGACTGCACCACGCGCAGGGCTTCTTCCACTTCCCCGGCGGTGTGCTCGCCCGCCGCCGCGATTTCCTCGAGCGACGCCGTCAGGTAGCCGTCTTCATCCAGGTTGCCGATGATGGATTCCGCCGCGTCGCGCACGGCGTCGGAAATCACGCACACGCTCAACTGCGAGCGCAGGTGGTCGCCCAGCGTCATGGGCGCGGAAAGAAACGTCTCGAACGACGGCTTCTCCACGGATTCCGCCGCCGGGCTCTTGTATCCCGGGTCGAGGTAGTCGTCGAAGAAGGAGCCGAAATCGATTTCGTCGAACGGGTCGGTGGCGGCCGGGGGCTCGAGCAAGGCATCGGAGGTGGGCGGCGCGTCGGTTTCGGGCGCAGCCGCGGCGCGCTCTTCCGCGTCGGGCATCAGGTTGCCGTTGATGGCCAGGTCGCCGGCCGTGCCGTCCGGCGTATTGGCCTCGCTCAGCACCGCCATTTCCAGGATCTGCCGGTCGGCCGGGTCCGCGATATGCTCCTGCTCGGCCTCCAACAGCGGCGTCAATTCCTCCGGCGTGATCTCTTCGCCGGGTTCTTCGGTGGCCTCTTCCAGAACCGGGTTCTTGACGATCTCCTGGGTGATCATCTCCTTCAATTCCAGCCGGTTGAGCTGGAGGACGGTGACCATCTGCACCAGGCCCGGAGTCAGAATCTGCTTCTGCGAGACCTTCAATTGCAGTCGTGGAGAGAGCAAACTCATCTGAACTCTATGATATCACCGGACTAACGCATGGCACGCGGCTTTGGCGCCCCAGCGGGCCTTTCGCGCGTGGCGGCACGCACAAGTGCGTGCGCCACATCGTCACCCGCAGCCTAAACGTAGACCCGCTTCACGCGGGCGCTGATGCTGCACAGGATGTTGTAAGAGATGGTGCCCGCCGCGCGCGCGATCTCCGGCGCGTACAGGCTGGCCTCGCCTTCGGCCCCCAGCAGGGTCACATCGTCGCCTTCGCGGAGCGCCGTGGTATGGCTGAGGTCGATGGTGGTGAGGTCCATCGAAATGGTGCCGAGAATCGGGGTGATCTGCCCGCCGGCGATCACCTTGCCGCGATTCGACAGGCGGTGGAAGATGCCGTCGGCGTAGCCCGCGCCCAGGACTCCGATGCGCATGGGGCGCGGCGCGCGGAAGGTGCCGCCGTACCCGATGAGCGTCCCTTCCGGGACTTCCTTCACCGCCAGCAGTTTGGCCTTCCAGGTCAAGGCCGGTTTCACCTGCAGCAACTGCGGCGGCGCCTCGCCGCGGGCCGGCGAAACGTAGCCATACAAGGCCTGTCCCACCCGCACCAGCTGGTGCCAGCCCCGGCGCCGTCCATAGCCCACGGTGATGGTGCTGGAAGTGTGCCGGTATGGTGGCTTGACTCCGGCCTGCTCGAGGAGCGCGCAGATCGCCTCGAAGTAGTCCAGTTGTTCCCCGGTCTGGTTCCTGGTATAATCCGCCGCCGACGCGAAGTGCGTCATCAGGCCTTCCAACTGGGCATCGGGCGCCTGGCCGAGGGCCGCCAGAATCTCTTCCGCCGAGGCGCGCGTGCCCAGCCGTCCCATCCCGGAATCGATCTTGAGGTGGTAACGGACGGCCCGCTGGGAAGCTCGCGCCACGCGCTCCACCTGCGCGATCTGGCCGAGAGAATGCACCGCCGGCGTCAGATCGTACTCCGCCACGGCTTCCCCTTCATAGGGCAGAAATCCGCCCATCACCAGGATGCGAATTCCCTCGATGCCGCCGCGCCGGAGCGCCACGCCCTCTTCCACCGAGCTCACCGCCAGCCAGCGTACGCCTTCCCCGGCCAGCACCCGCGCCACTTCCAGCGCGCCATGCCCGTAGGCATCGGCCTTGACCACGCCGGCCACTTCCACGCCGGCGCCCACCACCGCCCGCACACTGCGGTAATTGCGCGCGATCTGCTCCCGCGAGACCAGCACGTAGGAACGGTAGGGACTCGACATGGCTATTGAGACGGCGGGTCTTCGGCCCCTTTCGTCACTGTATTTTGCGAGCCTCCAAAGTTACCCCTTGCCCGGCATGAACCGCTTGATGAAATTGGTATCGAATCGTCCGGCCCGGAAATCTTCATCCGCCAGAATCTTCTGCTGCAGCGGAATGGAGGTGTGAATCCCTTCCACGATGAACATCCCCAGGGCGCGGCGCATGCGGTGGATAGCCTCGGCGCGGTCGGATCCATGCACGATCAGCTTGGCCACCAGCGAATCGTAAAACGGCGGGACGACGCAATCGGTATACGCCCAGGTGTCCACCCGCACACCGATGCCGCCCGGCACATGGAAGCCCGTGATGCGCCCCGGCGAGGGCACAAAGGTCTCCGGATTCTCCGCGTTGATGCGGCACTCGATGGAATGGCCGCGCAGTTCCACCGGTCCGGGAAGAACGTCCGGGAGCCGCTCGCCCTGGGCGATGCGGATCTGGCTCTTGACAATATCGATGCCCGTCACGAACTCGGTCACGGGGTGCTCCACCTGCACGCGCGCGTTCACTTCGATGAAGTAGAGCTTCCCGGTTTCGTCCATCAGGAACTCCACTGTGCCGGCGTTGGTATAGCCGGCGGCCGCGATGGCCTTGCGCAGGGCCGCCGAAGTCTCCGTCCGCAAGGTCTCCGTCATGGCCGGCGAGGGCGATTCCTCGAGCAGTTTCTGGTGGCGCCGCTGGATGCTGCACTCGCGCTCTCCCAAAATCTCCACGTTGCCGTGCTCGTCCGCCAGAATCTGGAACTCGATGTGGCGCGGCGCCGCGATGTACTTCTCGAGATAGACGTCCGCGGAGGCGAAGGCCGCGCCCGCCTCAGTCTGCGCCTGCGCGTACAGGCCGGGCAAATCCCCGGCCTGCGCGACCACCCGCATGCCGCGCCCGCCGCCGCCGGCCGAGGCTTTCAGAATCACCGGGTAGCCGATGGTTTCCGCCAGCTCCAGGGCCTCTTCGGCGGTGGAGAGAACGCCCGGCGAACCCGGCAGCACCGGCACGCACATCTCCTGCATGAAGGCCCGCGCCCGCTCCTTCACGCCCATCAGGCGGATCACCTCCGGCCTGGGCCCGATGAAGTGGATGTGGGAGGCCTGGCACACTTCCGCGAAGCCGGCGTTCTCGCTGAGGAATCCATACCCCGGGTGGATGGCGTCCACGTCGGTGATTTCCGCGGCGCTGATGATGGACGCGATGTCCAGGTAGCTGCGCGCGCTCTTGGCCGGCCCGATGCAAATGGCCTGGTCGGCAAAGCGCACGTGCGAGCTGTAGCGGTCGGCTTCGGAATAGACGGCCACGGTCTCGATCCCCAACTCCCGGCAGGCGCAGATGATTCGAACCGCGATTTCGCCGCGGTTGGCGATGAGGATTTTCTTAAACCGTGCGGATGGCAAACAGCGCCTCCCCGTACTCCACCGGCTGCCCGTTCCTTACCAGCCTGCTTTCGATGATGCCGGCGGTCTCCGCCTCGATTTCGTTCATGAGCTTCATCGATTCGATGATGCAGAGGACCTTGCCCGGCTGGATGCGCTCTCCCACTCTGACGAACGCCGCGGCGCCGGGTGAGGGCGCCTCGTAGAACGTTCCGACAATGGGAGATTTCACCAGTACCAGGTTGGGGTCCGCAGGCTTGTCCCGAGGGGCTTCGTGCGGGTTTGGGGGTGGCGCGGCGGCGGGCGCGGCAGCGTAAGTTGGCGGCAGGACAATTTCCGGAGTTGCCGCGAAGGCGGCCCGCCGGATGCGCACGCGGTTTTCGCCGCGCTGCACTTCCAGTTCGGCGATGCCGGTCTCCGCCGCCAGGTTGATGAGCTCTCGTATTTCGTCAACAGTCACAATGTACTAGCTTAACAAAGTCTCAAACCGCATTCGGCGGCGGCCCGGCCCAAAAAGGGTGCGGGACTCAAAGTGGATGACGGCAGGCGCGGCTCAGAACCGCGAGCGTTAGCGAGCGGCTGGGCAGCCGGTTGCGAGGGGCCGCTCACTCACGCTCGCGGTTCCGTGCTGAGCCAGGGAAATCGCAATGCCGTCCTCTTTTCTGTCGTGCGCCAAAAAAAAACGCGAGGCCCGAAGGCCTCGCGCTCTTGGTACGTCTTCGTGCTAGCGCCCCTTGCGAGCGTTCATGATCCGTTTGCGGCCAAAGGCAGCCAGGCCCAGAAGCGCGGGAGCGATCAACAGCATGGTGGCCGGTTCGGGAGTGCCGACGTTCGGGAGGCTGTCCATCAGACCAGCCATGCCGATGGCAGCGTCGTCAACCCCGCCAGCATTCAATACGTTGAAACCCACGGCCCAAACATCCGCCGTCGGGTCATAAGCGCCGATGAAAATCGCGGTGCCAGGGGAAAACGCGCTGGTGCCGGCCTCCACATAGGAGCCGATCGCAATATCGTTGAAGTCATACAGCGTGATGGTGGCCGTGAACGCCCCGAATTCGTCCGTCTCGACATATGCCCCGGCCCCGTATTCGGCCTGGTTAAAATCCAGCACGACATCGGCCGGGGTGTTGCCGTCCTCCGAGCCATTGTAGACTATGCCCATCCCGGTGGAGAAATTGCCGTTCCAGTTAACGCCCTGCTGGTAGATTTCGAAATTCTGCCCGGTTCCAGATAACCCTACCAGCCCCGTGTCAGCGCCCGATGAAGTAAACGCCGTGGGAGTGACTAACGATAGGACTGAGCCGGCACAGACATATTGGCACCAGTCTATGGTGGTTGGGAAATCCGCGGGATTGTTATCCGCCGTTCCGGCCCAAGTCATGCCGGCCGAAACCGCCAGGCCGACCAATATCGCACAAAGCTTCCGTTTCATGGAGCCTCCGCTCAAATTTGTTACCGTGGCTGCCGGCTTCCGGCACACTGCCGACCACCGAAGCTGTACTGGTATATTTTCCGTTAGAATCAAGTGCTTGTCAATGCCAGGCAACGACGAGTAGTACTAATGCAGGCAGGTAATGGCTCTAAAGGGCTAAATGGCTGGGGCAACCGCAGCCCGCATTCCGCCCCCTGGGGCCAAAAAAAAACGCGAGGCCCGAAGGCCTCGCGCTCTTGGAGACTACGTTTTGACGAGTCTAGTCCAAGTGGTGGTAGATCAGCCCGAAGAAGCGGTTGGCCATATCAGCGGCATTCGAAACCCCGAGCCCGGTAACCAGATCGAAACCCGTTCCCGCGGAGTATCCATTGGTCCCCGAGGTGACATCCCAGAAGAAAAACGGGTAGCTGCGGAGCGCGGCAGCGTAAATCGGCGGGTTAAAATACGGAATATAATCCTGGCCGAACGTGGTGCGCGCGGCGATGATCTGGGCGAACAGGCCGGCCGTCACGGGGCACGCCAGACTGGTACCCCCGTACTGGGCATATCCGCCGTTCCCGCTGTCGTATATCATCGCGCCGGTGGCGGGATTGGCGATGGCCGCGATATCCGGCACAGCGCGGAAAGAACCGCAGACCGTGGGCGCCCCGCCGCCCCCAATCGCGCCGACGTTCTGGTAAAACGGCAGGGCTTCATAGGCGCTGCAGCCGCCACCGCTGCCACCGTAGGTTGC
>JBEKYE010000089.1:0-13627 GCA_049511275.1 Bryobacteraceae bacterium | reverse complement strand
GTTCCGTTTGTGAAAAAGATCTTTGCTGGTCAATCAATCGCAGGAAACTGCAGCAGCGTCCAGCCTGCGGCAATGCTGCTGCGGAGGGCCACCTTCCAGTTTGCGCGTCATCAGCCCGTGATGCAACGCTTGTAAGCAGGACTAACCCGGCATACCTGGTTCAGCGCCGGTGTTCTAATCGAAGGAACTGGGCTTCTGGAAAGGCCGGCGAGGCTTTAGATTGCAGACCGAGCGATTGCAGCAAGGCCGCGAATTGCTGATCGGCCCGCAGTTCGTCAAACCGAGGTTCTACACCTATGAAGGCCACGCGCGGTGAGTGCTCCTGGACCGCCGCGTTCAGCAGGTCGAGCGTCTGTTCCTTATTGCCCATCCCTATCTCACAGATCGCCAGATCGTAGGAGGAAACAAATCGGCGCTTAGCCGTCGTCCTCAAAACTTCGAGCAAATTCAAGGCTTCTGATCTTCTTCCCGCGCCTGCCAAGGCGTGGGCAAGCGAAGCTGAGTACATCGATCCTGCGGCCAGCCTGGAAGCAGTCTCGAATTCAGCGACAGCGTCTTTCAGCGTGCCTTTCTGCTCATAGGCATGGCCGAGAACCAGGTGCGCCGGCGCGAAATCAGGGCCCAGATCGACTGCATTCCGCCCCTCCTTGACCGCGTCCTCGTAGCGCCGTGCAAAGTAATACCGTGAACTTACCCAGGCGTCGATGATGCTCGACAGGGGGTCTAGCTCACGAGCGCGCTGCGATTCCGCGATGGCCTCCGCGTGCCGGGCCACGAGTGACAGGAACTCTGCGTACCAATGGTGGCCGTTGGCGTAATTTGGATTGAGTTCGATGGCGCGGCGGAACTCGCGTTCGGCGCTGGCCCAATCGCGATCGTAGTAAGCGGTCAAGAAGGCAAGAGAGGTATGAGCTTCGGCGAGTGAATCATCGAGACTTAATGCTTTGGTAATCGCGTCCCTGGCGCGGGGAAACGCCTCGGATGGCGCCACGAACCCATACCATCCAAGTGGTATCCAACAGTCCGCCAGCCCGTCGTACGCAAGGGCATAGTTAGGATCTTTGTCTATGGCCTGCTGGAAAAATCCGATCGCTTTCTTCAGATCTTCCTCGGTGCGCGTATTCCACCAAAAACGGCCCTTAGAATAAGCCTGGTACGCATCGGGATCGGCGGTGCGAACCCGGACCAACCGGGCCCGGTCAGGCGGCGTCAACGTGACGCGGATTTCGTCGGCGATCTTACGGGCCACGTTAGCCTGCAAAACGAATACGTCGCGCAGGTCTCCCTCATAGCTATTGCTCCACATATGCCGGTCCACGCCGGCATGAACGAGCTCCACGTTGATCCGCACCCGTTCGCCCGAGCTAAGAACGGACCCGTCGACAACCGCATCAACGTTTAATTCCCGCGCGATCTCGCGAAGGGGTTTATTGCTGCCGCGATAATGCATCGAAGACGTGCGGGAAATCACCCGAAGCGAGCTGATACCCTCCAAACGTTCGCGGAGGGCGTCGGTCATACCGTCCACAAAATAATCCTGCTCGGAATCGCGTGAGAGATTCACTAGGGGCAGCACCGCGAGAGAACGGATCTTGCCCGAAAGAATGAGGGTGCGGAGGGTATCGGAGACACCCGACGGATTAGTGCTGATGGTGAACAGTAGGACGAGCAGGGCAACCGCGGCCGCAGTCAGGATGAATAGACGCCAGCGAACCGGTCTCCATGGCACGGGTTTCGGTACGTCGGGTTGCAGTGCGGCCGGCTCGCGGTAAGAAGATCCTGGCCGGGAGACGTCGCCGGCCGGCGGAATTACGGGAGCGATGAAGCGATAGCCTCGCCTCGGCAGAGTCTCGATGAAGAGCGGGGCATCGGCGGAGTCTCCTAGGGCCGCGCGCAGCCTCTTGATAGCTGCGTTGAGGCTCTGCTCGAAATCCACGTAGGTATTAGCCGGCCATAGCCGTTTTTGCAGTACCTCGCGCGTTACTACCTGGCCTGGCTGCTCGAGAAGCATGGTGAGCATCTCGACGGGTTGGCCGCTTAGCTTGATGCGCAGACCGTGTTTGCGCAATTCACCTGTCTTCGGATCGAATTCGAATGAGCCGAAGCATAGCACTCCGCCAGAGGCGCACGGCCTCTCCGCGAACCCTCCCGTCATCATCGGGCCGACTCCCAGCGTTCAACAGTATATCATCAGCCAACACAACGCCAGCCGTGTCAATGGGATGCCGTGTCAGCAAGATTTCCGCCGCCGAGCATTGCGAGGCAGGCCGGAATCGGCGATAGTTTCCGACATGTGCGGTCATGCCGGCGTAACCGATCGGGGGCCCGAACGAGAATCCTGGACCTGCCCGACGAGTTGCGGGAGCGTTCGAATCTCAATTTCTTAATGGCCGCGGAGGGGAAGACAAAAGATGAAACCGATACTCTCTATTTCGCTTGGGCTGGTGCTCGCAAGCAGCGTTGCCATGGCAGATGTAATCAAGGATTGGAACCTGGCGATGATCAAAGCAACCGAGACGGCGCCGGTAACTCCAGCCCCGATCACTACTCGTGTAGCAGCCATTGTGCAGGCGGCTGTATTCGACGCCGTAAACGGGATCGAGAGACATTACTCGCCTATCTTCGTTCAACCGGCAGCACCCGAGGGAGCATCCGTACAAGCCGCAGCAGTGGAGGCGGCGTACGTCACCCTGGTAAACTTTTACCCAGCACAGCAAGCCACATTCGATCAGCAGCGGACGGCTTCCCTGGCACAAATCACCGACAACAACGTCGTCGTTCAACAGGGGCTGGCTTGGGGTCAGACCGTCGCGAATCAGATATGGACCTGGAAAAGCCAGGACGGATTCTCCAATACCGTAGCCCCGTACCTGGGCGGAACGAATCCCGGACAGTGGCAGCCCACTCCGCCAGCCATGGCGCCCGGCCTCGATCCGCAATTGGCTACCACCACCCCGTGGGTGATGCGGTCGCCTGCACAGTTCCGCCTTGCAGGTCCGCCAGCCCTCACCAGCGATCAATTCACGGCAGACTTCAACGAAACGAAAAACATGGGGGCGGCTACGAACTCCGGACGGACGGCGGACCAAACCCTCTCCGCGAACTTCTGGCAGGCTGGCAATCCGCCCGATTACTGGGACCAGGCGGTTGTTTCGCTAGCTGAACAAAACAGCTATTCGATTTCTGACGAGGCCCGGTTGCTGGCTCTGGTTAATCTAGGAATGGCGGACGCCATGATCGGGTGCTGGGACTCGAAGTATACCTATAGCTCGTGGCGGCCAATTACTGCGATTCAGTTTGCCAGCACGGACGGAAACGCCGCCACCGTCGCGAACCCCACATGGACTCCGCTGATTGTGACGCCTCCTTTCCCGGAGTATCCCTCGGCGCACTCGTGCGCGAGCGGGGCGGCCGCGCACATCCTGTCGGAGACTTTTGGCGAGGCAACATCGTTTGCAATCGTTACTCTCGCAATGCCCGGCGTGACGCGCCAGTATCACAACTTCTCGGAAGCTCTCGCGGACGTTGCGAATGCGCGGGTATTCGGCGGCATCCACTTTCGAACCGCAACAACCGACGGAACATCGCTTGGAATTTCGGTCGGCGACTATGTGATGCAGAATGCTCTTTTAGCGGAACACGAGAAAAAACATCACTAAATCGACGACGTTGCAGGAGGCGTCCCAGTGAGAAGAACGATCATCCTTTTCAATACGCTGGCAATTTGGGCGGCGACCGCCGGATTCGGCCAGACGTACACCGCCTCGACGTTTGCCGGCGCTTTTGCTCCCGAGAACCTCCCCGCCGCTTCGGTCAGCCTGAACGACGTCAGCGGAGTCGCCGTCGATGCAGCCGGGAACGTCTTTCTGTCCCTACCGTTCTACGCGGTGGTCATGCGAGTCGACGCCGCGAGCGGAATTCTGACGCGCTTCGCCGGAAACGGAACCAATGGGTTCAGCGGCGATAACGGACCCGCAGTCAATGCTCAGTTGTATGATCCAGGCGCTCTGGCTTTGGATGCAGCCGGCAATCTGTACATCGTGGACACCGGCAACAGCCGTATCCGTAAAGTATCGAGCGGCGTCATCACCACCGTGGCCGGAAACGGAACTAACGGATTCAGCGGCGACAACGGTCCGGCTACCAGCGCCGGGCTGGATTACCCGTACGCACTCGCCAGCGACGGCGCCGGCAATCTTTATGTTTCCGATGGGACAGGCGTGGTCCGCGAGGTATCGAATGGCATCATCACCAGCGTCGCAGGCGGTCAAGGTTATTTCGCCGGCATCGCTGTCGATAACGCGAACAATCTTTACCTGCTGGATGGCGCAACCCCGCGCGTCCTCAAAGTGACCGATGGGGTGGCCACCACCATAGCCGGCAACGAAACTTACGGATTTAGCGGCGATAACGGGCCGGCTACCGCCGCCCAGCTTGGCGAAGATCCTGAGGACGGCGGCGGCGGACCTGGCGGCATCGCTGTCGATTCCGCCGGAAACCTCTATATCGCGGATTCCTACAACGGCCGCGTGCGAGAGGTTTCGGGCGGCGTGATCACTGCCGTGACGCAATCGGTCTTTCCCGCGCTCGTGGCCGCGGGCGGCGCCGGCGGCCTCTACATCTTGGACACGTCGAACGGCGCCGCCTACTTGGGGAGCCGCATTCTGAAGTTCGCGGGCGGCGTTACTACCACCGTCGCTGGTAATGGCTTGCTGAGCTTTGGCGGCGACGGCGGTCCTGCGGCGAACGCGCAGTTCTATCAACCGGAAGGCGTCGCCATAGATTCCGCCGGCAGAATGTACATCGCCGACTCACTGAACAACCGCGTCCGCATGATCGCGAATGGCGTTATCACCACGGTCGCCGGAACTGGCCTTCAAGGCTTCGGCGGAGACGGCGGAGACGGCGGTCCGGCCGCCAGCGCGCAATTGAGAACCCCCGTTGCGGTCGCTGTGGACCCGGCGGGCAATCTCTACATCGCCGACATCAATAACTATCGCGTGCGTGAAATCTCGGGCGGGATGATCAGCACAGTCGCTGGTACCGAAGGCGTCACACCAAATGGCGTCGCCGCCGACGCCGCCGGTAATGTCTACGTGTCCGACGGGTCTCGTATCCTCAAGGTCTCGAACGGAATCGCCACGGTGGTCATGTCGAGTGGCGATTACAACTTCGGCGCCACATTCCACCCGACCGGCTTGGCCCTCGATCCCGCGGGCAATCTCTACGTGACAAATAACGGCGCGATTCTCAAGCTCTCGAATGGCGCTATCACCACCGTCACGGGAGGCACGGGAGTCGCCATTGACTCCGGGGGAAACCTTTATGTTGCCGACGGAAACCTAGGTCTGATTCGAAAGTTCTCAGGTGGTACGATGACCGCTATCCCGATGAGTCCGCCGTTGGCTTTTCCCGGTTACGGAATCGCAGTGGACTCCGCGGGCAACATATACGGCTCGGATTGCCTCTTTCGCATCCTGGTTTTGAAGCCTGCAGGCGCCGCGGCTTCGCCCTCGCCGGTATCGGTGGATTTCGTGAACAACGCAGCAAGCAATCAGTTTCTCGGCATCTCTCCAGGCGAGATTGTGACAATCAAGGGCTCGGGTCTGGGTCCTGCGCAACTTGTCTCCGCTAAGGCTGGTAACGACGGACTGTACCCTACCCAACTCGGCGGCGCCACCGTTCAATTCAACGGCGTTGCCGCGCCCTTGCTCTATGCGTCTTCCACTCAAGTCGCTGCCGTGGCGCCTTACGGCGTCACTGGCGCAAGCGTGCAAGCCGTCGTGAGCTACCAAGGCCAGGCGTCCCTGCCGTTAACCATGCAGGTGGTTGCGTCCGCCCCTGGACTGTTCACGTCGGATGGCTCTGGCGTAGGGCAGGCGGCCGCCATCAATCAAGACGGGACTCTCAACAGCGCCTCCAACCCGGCGCCGATTGGCACCGTCGTTTCGCTTTTTGCGACCGGCCTAGGCCAGACTTCGCCGGCCGCGGTGGATGGACAAGTGTCTGTGCCGCCGCTATCCGAGCTGACGCTACCGGTCTCGGTGGCGATCGGATTTTGCACGGTGGATGCGGCGCAGTTGCAATATGCCGGTCCCGCCCCTGGTGAAATCGCAGGCGTGATGCAGATCAACGTGCCACTTCTTCCCTGTGTTCCAACCGGAAACGCTGTGCCTGTCCAAATAGGCCCCGGCAACGCGTTGTCGTCCTATCAGCCGGCCACCATCGCGGTGGCACCGGCGGGCAAACAGGAGTAGGGAGCATGCGAATCCAGAAAGCGCTGGCAGTCCTTGCGTTGTTCCATTCAACCGAGCGGAGATGCGCCGCAATTCGCCGCTCACCGTCACCGTCAACGGAGAGGCTGCGGAAGTCCTCGCCGCGGTCGGCTATCCCGGCTCTGTGGATGGCTACCAAGTCAACTTTCAAATGCCGTTCGATGTCAGAACGGGGAGCGCCATCGGCGGCCAACTCGCTGACATCCTCTACTTCGGCGACGCTCCCGGATATCCGGGATATTACCAGGTGAACTTCCGAGTGCCAGGTGGCATCGCGCCGGGATCCGCCGTCCCGGTGCGGTTGTAACTATATCAGCCGTCCGAGCAATGCAGTCACCATCGGTGTGCAATAACAACTCGGGGTTATAAATAGATATGCGGTTACTCCTTGCCTTATGTTTGGCAGCGCTCGGCGCCGCCCAGGAGGACGATTCGCAACACCAGCACGCTGTGGCGGGACTCGGCACGGTCGACCTGAGGACATCCTGTAACCCAGGCGCCCAGCAATTGATTTCCCGCGGCGCGGCGTTGCTGCATTCCTTCGGCTATGAGGAAGCGCGGATTACGTTTCAGTCCGCAGCCGAAGCTGACCCTGCATGTGGAATGGCGTACTGGGGCGTCGCTCGAAGCTGGTACCACCCGATATGGCCGTCTCCCACCGAATACGAATTGAAACAGGGAGCGGAGGCGATCGCCCGCGCGTCGGCAACCGGCGCAAAGACAACGCGTGAACTGGACTATATAGCAAGCCTCTCGGTTTTTTATAGAGATTGGCCTTCCGTAGATCACGCCACCAGGGCCAGGAACTACGAGCAGGCTCTCGCCAAACTCGCGAATCGTTATCCCGATGACGACGAAGCCGCTATTTTCCATGCCTTGCAAATGGTGGCGATCGGGTATCTCGATCCCGCCGACAAATCCTACTCTTGGCAGAGGCGTGGAAGCGAGATTCTGAACCGTCTTCTGCCGCGTCATCCCGACCATCCTGGAGTAGCGCATTACCTCATCCACGCCGACGATTATCCGCCTCTGGCCGAATTGGGACTCAAAGCTGCCCGCGCTTATGCGGCCATAGCCCCCGATTCGCCCCACGCTCTGCACATGCCGTCGCATATCTTCACCCGCCTTGGACTGTGGGATGATTCCATCGCCTCCAACATCGCCTCCGCCAAATCCGCCGTCGCGCAGACCGAGCGCCTGCACGGGGGCGGAGGCTCTTTCGATCAGCTTCATGCCATCGACTACCTGGTGTATGCGTACCTGCAGGAGGCGCGGGATAGAAGCGCCGAAGCCCTTCTGGCTGAAATGGACCGCATGGACAGGGTCGACGAGAGCCAGTTCGCCGCGGCCTACGCGCTGGCGGCCTCGCCTGCTCGATGGGCTCTCGAACGGCACGACTGGCTGGCCGCGGCCCACCTGAAAGCGCTGCCTGCCTGGTTCCCGTGGGAGCGGTTCCGCAACATCGAAGCTCTGCACCGTTACGCGAAAGCCATCGGCGCCGCTCGGGCGGGCGACGTGGCTGCGGCGCGACGGGAGGCGGATGAACTGGCGCTGATCCGCAAGAGCATACCGCAGACTCGCGACTACGATTGGAGCGGCTCGATTGGGGCGCAGTGGGAAACAGTTCTTGCCCTGATCACTTGGGCGGAAGGCTCGAAGGCAGAGGGTATTCAGAAGCTTCGCGCCGCCACCGAACACGAGGATTCGATGGACAAACACCCGGTAACGCCTGGTCCGCTCCTGCCCGCGCGGGAAATCCTTGCCGATCTTTTGATGGATTCCGGATCGGCAGCCGCGGCGCTGAAGGAGTATGAGGCGGTGCTGAAGACTTCGCCTCGCCGATTCAACGCGACAGCCGGAGCGGCGAAGGCGGCGGAAAGAAGCGGGGACCGTTCTAAGGCCTGGGCCTATGCCGCTCAACTCCTGGACCTCGCATCCAAGGCTGAAGGTTACCGGCCAGAGATCGAATGGGCGCGGGCATATCTGGGGCGGAACTAAGACCCGGCAATCGGCTCAGCGCAAGAGCAGGCAAATCGCTTCGTGGATCGCCCGTGGGGGCCGCGGCCGCCAAGACCGGCGCCGGCTTCGAGTCTGGTTGTCAAGGGTTTGGATTGTGGAGCGGTCATCGTATACGAGTGTGAAGGCCCTCAAAGCGAAGGCCACCCGCAATCAGCAAGGTAAAGAGCAGTCGTCGGCTGGTCCTTTGCGAGTGCCGGTTCCGCATCCGGATGGTCGGCGCGATGCCGGCCGGGAGGTAATGTCCGTGCTCAGTCAGGCTGATCTGTCGCTCTGGTATCAGCGCTTAGCGCAGCCTGGGTTTGGTGTCCATGGGGAGGGCTTCCGTGGGTGCACGACTTTGAAAGTGTCGGATACAGCAGTGAGACCTGTGGTTGGGCATTACCGCCCTATGCTGACATTTGCTGGCCCGCGGCGTGGTGAATCCTCCCTGACGCCGCAGTGTAGACTGAACTGCCCTGCGGGCGGCTGCACGCCGCGTTGAAGTGCTTCCCCCCCCTGGCGTCACTGCCGAATCCGTCGGCGAACTTATGAAAATGTGTACCTGGTTGACATCCCCTAGCCTTCTTGCTTAACTACAGTTAAGTTCCCATGGCAGCTACCGGACAGCTCCGGCCCGACTCGCGGTCGCTCGCCGACGTCCACTCCAGCGTCGGAACCTCTCAACTCTCTTTCTGGCGCCGCATGTTCGCTTTTGCGGGGCCGGCTTACCTGGTGAGCGTCGGCTACATGGACCCCGGCAATTGGGCCACCGACCTGGAAGGCGGCGCGCGCTTCGGCTATCGGCTGCTCTGGGTGCTGGTCATGTCCAACGCCATGGCCGTGCTGCTCCAGACCCTCAGCGCCCGCTTCGGCATCGTCTCCGGCCGCGACCTGGCACAGGCCTGCCGCGAAACCTATCCGCGCCCCGTCAACCTGGCCCTCTGGGGCCTCTGTGAAATCGCCATCGCGGCCTGCGACCTGGCCGAAGTCCTGGGCGCCGCCATCGCGCTCCAGATGCTGTTTCACATCCCGCTCCTCGCAGGCGTCATTCTCACCGGGGCCGATACCCTGCTGCTGCTCCTCTTCCAAAGCTTCGGCATCCGCACCATCGAAGCCTTCATCTTTGCGCTCATCAGCGTGATTGCGGGGGCATTCTGCATCGAAGTGTTCTGGGCCAAGCCGGTGGCATCGGAGATCTTCAGCGGCCTGGCGCCGCGCCTCAACCGCGACAGCCTCTATCTCGCCATTGGCATCCTGGGGGCCACCGTCATGCCCCATAACCTCTATCTGCACTCGGCGCTGGTGCAGACCCGCACCATCGGTCACGACGAGCCGGCCAAGCGCGCCGCCTGCCGCTACAACTTCATCGACCTGGTGGTGGCGCTCAACGGCGCCATGTTCGTCAATTGCGCCATCCTGGTGCTGGCCGCGGCCGTGTTCTTCAAACACGGCATCGTGGTCACGGAAATCCAGCAGGCCCACCAACTGCTGGTGCCGCTGCTCGGCACCAGCCTCGCGGGCGTCATCTTCGCCATCGCGCTGCTCTGCTCCGGCCAATCCTCCACGCTGACGGGAACCCTGGCCGGCCAGATCGTTATGGAGGGTTTTCTCAACTTCCGCATGAGGCCGTGGATGCGCCGCATGATCACCCGCTCGGTGGCTATCACACCCGCCGCGCTCGTCATTTACTTTATGGGTGACAGCTCCACCCTGGGTCTGCTCCTGCTCAGCCAGGTGATCATCAGCATGCAGTTGCCCTTTGCCGTGGTGCCGCTGATCCACTTCACCAGCGACCGCGCCCGCATGGGCGCTTTCGCCAACCGCGCGTGGGTCCGCTGGCTTTCCTGGATCACCGCCGCCGTCATCATCGGGCTCAATTTCTGGCTGGCCTTTCTGGCGATTCAGGGCTGGCTCAGCACGCCCGGGCCTTGGCAAATCGTCATCTGGATCGTCACCATCCCCGCAGCCGCGGGGGTATTGCTGCTGTTGCTATGGGTGGGACTCGAACCCTACATCGGTCCCCGCAGCCGCCTCGCCGGACGCGCGCCGGTGGAACTCCCCGAGACCGCCGGCGCCGAAGCTGCGGCCCTGGTTTACCAGCGCATCCTGGTCCCGCTCGACCACACCGCGCTTGACCGCCTGGCCGTCAGCCACGCCGCCGCCATGGCCCGACTCCACGGCGGGCGCGTCTTTCTCCTTCACGTCGAAGAAGGCGTCACCAGCCAGGTCTACGGCAGGGACTCTTCCACCGCCGAAGTCGAGGCCGGCGAGCAATACCTGGAGCGCATCGCGCAATCCCTTCGCGATCAGGGCGTCACCGTCGAGACCGCCATCTGCCACTCGCCGTCCCCCAGCAAGGAAATCGTCCGCTACGCGCGCGAGATCCAGCCCGACCTGGTCATCATGGGCGCTCACGGCCACGGTGGCTTGAAAGATCTGATTTTCGGCAACACCATTAATCCCGTGCGCCACAACCTGAAGGTACCCATGCTGATCGTGCGCCCCGGCAAGGGCTAACCCACTTTTCTCACAGATGGCCCGGTGGCGCACGCACTCGTGCGTGCCGTGTCGAGACTCGTCTCGACACGCTGGTGGCGTACGGACAGTCTGTTGGGACTGAGCGCCGGCATGAGCGTCGACGCGACACGCACGAGCGCATGCCGCCACATCGCCGCCGAATGTCTGTGAGAAATGACGGGTGAAGAGATTGCTGAAGAAGGCCAGCGGAATTACACTACATATGAAAACGTAAGCGGTCGCCGGCGTTTTGGGACATCCTGTCCCAACCCCGTGTCCGACAAACCCATGCGGGCTTGCTAATGGCATGGTAAACCGCTTAAAATCAAACAGTTCGATTGGTATGGCAAGTGCATTTCCCGGTTCCGTGAAGCGTGTTGTTCTATCTGCGCTGCTGGTGGCATGCTCCCTGGCGCCACTCCCCGCCGCCACCCTGGAGCGGCTCTCGCTCAATGACCTGATCCTGGGTTCGACAGCCATCGTCCGCGCCCGGGTCACCAGTTCCTACGCCGCGTTCTCGGGCCCCATCATCTACACCCACTACCAGATCCGCGTGAGCGAAACGCTCAAAGGCTTCAGCGCGGGCAGCGTCGAATTTGTGGTGCAGGGGGGCGTCGCGAACAACCTGCGCCAGACGTTCCCCGGCGTTCCGCAATTCAGCGTTGGCGACGAATACGTTTTCTTCCTGTGGACTGGCAAGAGCGGCCTCACCCAGATTATGGGCCTCACCCAGGGCCTGTTTTCAGTCGCCCAGGACGGCTCAGCCGATCCCGCCACCACGCGCAGCTCAAGCCATGAAGTGATGCTCGAACATGGCACCGGCCACCAGGTGAAAGATCAAACCCTGTTGATGACCATGAGCCAGTTGCGCGCCCAGATCGCCGCGACCATGGCCGGCAGAGGGGCGCGCTAAATGCGGAACCGCCGGGCCATCGTCCCTTCTTTGGCCGCCGCCGCGGCGGTGTTCCTGCTGGTGGCGCCTGCCCAAGCTTATTACCACTACGTCCACTGGATCCAGCTTACCATCAACGCGCCTTACACCCCGGTGCCGGAAGCCTTCGACCTTACCGCACTACAGAACAACACGATCACCTTTTTCGCCAGCAATGACAGCCCAACCACAATGGCCTACTATGGCCCGAACGACTCCTGGGGTTCGGTTTTGAGCGAGGTCAAAGGGGCCGCAGCCGCCTGGAATTCGGTCGCCAACTCCGCTCTGCGCGTGATCTTCGGCGGCGTCGAGACCTGCTCCGCCACTCCGCCTTCCTTAACGCCCGGCGGCGTCAAGACCTGCTCCGCCACTCCGGGCTCCACAACACCCGGGGGCGATGTGGTTTTCGAGGAGTTGCCGCCAGGACTGCTCGGCATGGGCACGCCGGTCGTGTCCACGACCGCAAAGGCTCGACAGGGAGCAAACGGGCAGTTCTTCTTCCCGATTTCCCGCGGACTGGTGATCCTGACCAACAACACCACCAGCCAGAGCGATTACGGCCCCGGTCCCAGCTATCTCGAAGAGTATTACACCACGGCGGTTCACGAGTTCGGCCACGCGCTGGGGTTGCAGCATACGTGGACAGCCGCGGCCATGTCGCAGGACGTCATCCGCAATACTTCGCGCTCCCGCCCGGTGGACGCCGACGATATGGCGGCAATCTCCGAGCTGTATGGCAACACCAATTGGATAAACAACTTCGGCTCGATCTCCGGAACCGTTACTTTAGGCGGCGCGCCGGTCAATTTGGCTTCCGTGGTAGCCATCCCAACCATCGGTCCGGCTGTAAGCGCCCTCACCAACCCCGACGGCACTTACACCATCAACGGGCTGCCTGCAAATCAATATCAGTTGTATGTGCACCCGCTGCCGCCCGATGCTATTCCGTCCAACGGAACCGGCATCACTTTACCGGTGGATGCCAACGGCGTTGCCTCTTTCCCGCGCAGCGGTTATTTCCAGACGGTCTTCTATCCGGGCACGACCGATCCCCGGCAGGCCACCACTTTCACCGTCTCCGCCGGCCAGTCCCTCACCAACGAAAACTTTGCGGTGGTGGCGCGAACTTCGGTTCCTGTCTACGACCTGGTGACCTATTGTTACCTCGACCCCGTCACCGGCACGTACACCTACAACAACGCCTACGCGGCATCGCAGATCTGGATGACCCCGGCCTTCGTCAACACGAGCCAGACGTATCTGCGGGTCTGGGCGCAAGCCAACTCCGGCCCCACCCCCAAGCCGACAGCCGCCGCCGTTCTGGGAACCGATATCGGGAACGCGACCATGCAGTTGTATTCCGGCTACCTGGTGATGGACTTCCTGAACAAAGCCGCCATCACGGGTCCGCGCCACCTGGTGCTGACGTTCGGCTCGGGCGCATCCTCCGATATGTACGTGCTGCCCGACGCCTTCGTAGTGATCGGCAAGCAACCCCCCGCGCTCACTTCCGTCACGCCGAATAACGACGGCAGCGGCAGCCTGACCATCGGCGGCGCCGGCCTCACCCCCGATTCGCGAATCTTCTTCGACGGCGTGGAGGCACCCCTGGTGACGCCGTTCACTGCCACCGATCCCATCAACGGCTTCATCACCGTGCTGCCGCCCGATGGCTCGAGCAGCCAGAATTCGACCATCACGGCATTTGAGGCCGACGGCCAGAACTCCATGTTCCTGCAGTCCGCCAACCCGGTGGTGTACTCTTACCCGGCGTCGTCCAACGCGCCGCAGATCACCAATGTCGCGCCGGCGGCCCTCGCGGCCGGCTTCAATGCCGACGGCATGGCTTCCGGGATCGACATCACCACTGCCAACACCAATTTCATCAGCGGCCAGGTGACCTTGG
>JBEKYE010000088.1:0-13629 GCA_049511275.1 Bryobacteraceae bacterium | reverse complement strand
CCAGCGCCTGCTTGGCCCGGAGCTTCTCACCCGGTTTCAAGTAGAAAGAATGTCTCTTGACCTCTTTAATGATGTCTTCCTGCTGGACCTTTCTCTTGAAGCGCCGGAGAGCGTTTTCCAAGGTTTCGCCCTCCTGAAGCTTTACTTCAGCCAAACGAAATACACCTCCCAACCAGACCAAAAATTCCCATGCGGTGTTTTGACATTGCGAAACCCTGCGTCACCTGAAGTGAGCCCGATCCCCAAAATACCCACACTTCGCACAGTAGGTACTGATATCATAAGTGGTTGATAGGCAAAGTCAAGCTCAAAGTTACAAAGACTTTTCGGCTCAACCCGCCATTTCGATCCGATTCGCTTTCTTTTCAGAGGTTTACGTTGAAATGGGAAATGTCCTAGCGATTCTGCTGGCGGGCGGCGCCGGTGAGCGCCTGTTTCCGCTCACCCGGGACACGGCCAAGCCCGCGGTCCCGTTCGGAGGCGCCTACCGCATTATCGACTTCACCCTGTCCAATTGTATCAATTCGGGCCTGCGCCGCATTTTCGTTCTCACGCAGTACAAATCGCTCGACCTCACCCGTCACATCCGCGACGGCTGGAATATCCTTTCCGCCGAACTGCGCGAATATATCGAGGCCATTCCGCCCATGAAGCGGCTGGGAGACGGCTGGTACCTGGGAACGGCCGACGCGGTCTTCCAAAACTTCCAGAGCATCGAAGCCGAGGCGCCCGAGCACACGCTGATCCTGGGGGGTGACCATATCTACAAAATGAATTACCAGGAGATGCTGGACTGGCACCGCCTGCACGACGCCGACATCACGATTGCCACGCTGGGCGTGGCGGCGGAGCAGGCCAGCCACTTCGGCATCGCGGAGATCGACGCGGATTACCGCGTTGTGGGTTTCGAGGAGAAACCCCAGCACGGGAACCCGGCGCGGTCGCGCTTCGATCCCTCCATGGTGAGCGCCTCGATGGGGATCTACGCTTTCAATACCGAGGTGCTGCTGCGCGCCCTCCACGAAGACGCGCAGAACCCCGATTCCACGCACGATTTCGCCAGCGACGTGATTCCCGCGGTTCTCAAAAAGGCCCGCGTGACGGCCTACGATTTCCGCGACCTGAACGCCAAGCAATCGCGCTACTGGCGCGACGTGGGCACGCTCGACGCCTATTACGAAGCCAACATGGACCTGGTGAACGTGATCCCGGAGTTCAACCTCTACGACCGGCGCTGGCCCATCCGCACCAACGTTACGCAACAGCCCCCCGCGAAATTCGTCTTCGCGCAGGAAGGCCGGCGCATGGGAGTGGCCATCGATTCGATTGTGAGCGCGGGGTCGATTGTTTCCGGCGGACGAGTGCTGCACAGCGTGCTTTCCCCGGGAGTCCGCGTCAACAGTTATTGTGAAGTGGAGTACTCCATTCTGATGCCCGGCGTGGACATCGGCCGCTATAGCCGGATCCGCCGCGCCATCATCAACACCGGCGTGAAGATCCCGGAGTCCAGCGTGATCGGTTTCGACCTGGATGAAGACCGCGCCAGAGGCCACTCGGTCACCGACGGCGGCATCGTCGTGGTGGCGAAATCTTTTTAGGAGCCATAATCCAATGATCAAACTCGTGTTAGTGCGCCACGGCGAAAGCACTTGGAACCGCGAGAACCGCTTCACCGGCTGGACCGACGTCGATCTTTCCGATAAGGGCCGCCAGGAGGCCACCGAAGGCGGCCAGGTGCTCCAGGCGGCCGGCTACACCTTCGACGTGGCGTACACTTCGGTGCTCAAGCGGGCCATCCGCACGTTGTGGACGGTGCTGGATGAAATGGACCTGATGTGGCTTCCGGTGTACCGGTCGTGGCGGCTCAACGAGCGGCACTACGGCGCGCTGCAAGGCCTCAACAAAGCCGAGACCGCCGCGAAGTTCGGCGAAGCCCAGGTGAAGCTGTGGCGGCGGAGCTACGATATCCGACCGCCCGCACTCACCGCGGACGACCCGCGCTACCCCGGCCATGATCCGCGTTACCGCAACCTCACGCCGGCCGAACTGCCGCTCACGGAGTGCCTCAAGGACACCGTCGCGCGTTTCCTGCCGCTCTGGCACGAGACCATCGCTCCGGCCATCCGCGGAGGTCAAAAGGTGCTGATCGCCGCGCACGGCAACAGCCTCCGCGCGCTGGTGAAGTACCTTGACGACATTTCCGAAGAGGCGATTGTGGAGCTCAACATTCCCACCGGCATGCCGCTGGTGTACGAGCTCGATCCAGACCTGAAGCCGCTCGACCGCTACTACCTGGGCGATCCGGAAAAAGTGAAAGCCGCGATGGAGGCGGTGGCGGCGCAGGGCAAAAAGAAGTAGCCACCGTGTGACAGACGATCGCCTTTTGTCGTCTGTAAGGCTGCTGGTTCCTGCAACTGTTGACCACGAAAACCGATGGCCTGTCCCACCGAAGGCCCGCTACAGCATGACCACGGCGGCGCTCACCGGCCGCTCTCCAACCGGAATCAACGTGAACAGCGGCGCCGACCGCGCGCGCGCGTTCATGCGCCGCTGCGCGCCATTCGGCGTGGTGGCCAGCGCCCTGGTGCGGATCACCGCCAGATCGCCCGACATCTCATTGAGCACCAGCACGTATTGCCGTTCCGGCGCGGGTGTCAGCAGGATCTGGCCCGGCCCCTGCCCCACCGCTACGATGGCCACCAGCTTGTAATCGTTGAAGTCCAGCACCGTAATCCCGCTGGTCTCCGGATTGGCCACCATGAGGAACGAAAGGCCGCTGGCATCGTCGGTCACCGCCATCGCGCCGGGTGACCGTCCCGCCAGGATGGTCTGGTAGACTTCCGTGAGGTAGGGAAAGACCACCACCACCGCATCCATGCCGTCGCCGGTCACGAAGAGCTGGCCGCCGTCGCTGGTGGCGCAAAAATGGCGTGGCGCGATCGGTAGCGGCAGGCGCACGACCGTTTTTCCGGTGGCGACATCGAAGATGGTGATGCTGCGTTCCGGCTCGTTTCCGGCGATTAGGATGCCGCCATCCTGCCCGAAGCTGACGAGCGAGGGTTCGGCTCCGGCGGCGATGGTCCGTTCGACAACCGCGTTTCCGAGCGATGCCAGCACGATGGTGCGACCGGTGCGGCTGGCGACTGCGGCCAGGACGCGACCACCCTTATGATCCTTGACGGCCGCGAGATCGAAACTGTCGGGTGGCGAGGGAAGCCGGACGCGCCGCCCGGGTTTCAGCGAATCGAGCGGCAATTCCACCAGCATGGCCGGATCGCGATAGAGCACCCAGAGCGAATCGCCGGCCGGAGAAATCGACATCGCCACCGCCAGGTTGCCGGCGCGCACGCGGCGGCTGACCGCGAGGGTGGCCGCGTCGATTTCATAGACGGCGCCGGCATCGGGCCCGAGCACGAAGACCTTGGGTTTCGACGGATGGGCCACTACCGCGGCGGGCGCGCTATCGAGCGGGATCTGTCGTTGAACGTGGAAGCTCTCCAGATTGACCGCAGCCACCGAGCGGCTGCCTTGATTGGCGACAAAGCAATATCCCGGGATGCGCGTAGCCTTCTTCCGGCCGCACCCGACCGTCGCGAACGCCGTCGCCGCCAGCAGTGCCCGACGGGAAAGGATCGTGGATTTCACCGTACTCCATTCTAAGCCGCGGCGGGGGCATGATATCCTGATTAAAGCTTCTTGGACGCAGCTTGGACGCAGCTTGTGAACTGCAGGCTGACGCTTTTTCCCCGACCGGAGAGATGGCCGAGTGGTTGAAGGCGCACGCTTGGAAAGCGTGTTTAGGGGAAACTCTAACGTGGGTTCGAATCCCACTCTCTCCGCCAGTTTATAATTGTCCGGACCGGACACATAGGTAACAGGTTGTTCCTAAGACATAGGTAACACTTTTGGCCCGAAGGGGTTTTCAAGGGGCTGCAAGAGTTTGTTCCTCCAGGTCGATATAACCAAGATCATAATCCATAAGCTGACGAGCCAGATTCCGCTTTCCACTTCTTTTACGCCCACGGCCTGGCCCGCGAGAGAGGTGCTGAGGTTGATCTTCTTGCGATACAGGCAAAGCCGGCCGCAGTTGGTGACCATCACGGTGCGGTCGTGGAAGGGGTAGTGCGGGTCCGGAATGCCCTGATAGAGTCGGACGGCAGGGGCTTAGACCTCGGCGGAACACTTCATCGAGAGTGCTTCATGCGGCCGTTCGTTGTTGAACTCCTCAATGAAGTGGTCGAACTTGGCCTGCTGCTGGAGGATGTTGGCTCCGGCAGGCCGGGTGGCTTCCTTTTTCATGCCCTCCAGAAGGCCCATGCGCTCGCGGATCGTCGAGATACCGAAGCCGCCGCGCAAGACCGCGTCGTTGCCGGTCAGCCAGTGCATGAAACCACCGCTCCTGAGGAGATACGCCAGGCGAGCGGGCAAATAGATGCGGCGGTGGGAGCCGACCCCGTGGAACGGGATCGCGCCGCTTTCCAACAACCGCACCAGGAAGGGACGGGATCGATGCGTTTCGGGACCGCGGCGGGTACAATGAACCAAAAAGGATGCTGAGGAGGTTCTTAATGGATCCCAACTTCAAAGTCATGAAGATCACCCGACGAGGTCTTTTCCTTACCGGCGCGGCGGCTTGGCTGTCGCAAGGCAACCAGGCGGCCGGACCGCCCCTCAGCCTCATCACTCTCTCGCCCAGCCCGAAAGATCTCGAAATGCCCATCGAAGCGTTCATCGAGGAGATCACGCCCGTCGAGCACTTCTTCGTTCGCTGCCATACAATGATTCCGCAAATCAAACTTCCGGAGTGGAAGCTTGAAGTCACGGGACTGGTCGATCGTCCACTCAGCCTTACCCTCCCCGAACTGAAACAATTCCCCCGCACCGAGCTTGTCAGCGTCCTCGAATGCGCTGGTAACGGCCGCAGCTTTTACCGGCCCTACGTCGCTGGCGCTCAATGGCGCTTCGGCAGCGTCGGCAATGCCCGCTGGACCGGCGTTCGCCTCAAAGATGTCCTCGAAAAGGCGGCCGTCAAGCCGGCGGCCAGACACCTTCTGCTGGACGGGGCCGATGCGCCACTCGCCAAAATGCCGAAGTTCCAGCGCACCATCGAGGTCGCGAAGGCGATGCACCCCGACACGCTCGTCGCCTGGGAGATGAACGGTAAGCCCCTCACCGCCGACCACGGCTTCCCTCTTCGCGTCATCGCCCCCGGCTGGGCGAGCGACTCCTGGGTTAAGTGGCTCACCCGCATCGAACTTCTCGATCACGACTTCGACGGGTTTTGGATGAAGACTGCCTACCGGCACCCCGCCCAGCACGTCGCCCCCGGCACAGCCGTCGATCCGAAGGATATGGTTCCGGTCACTGACCTCAATGTGAAATCGGTCATCGTGCATCCCGGCGAGTGGGCCGCGCCGGGAGCTATCGCCGTACAGGGCGTTGCATGGTCCAATACTTCTCCTGTCGCCAAAGTCGACATCTCAGCTGACGCTGGCAAGACATGGTCCCCGGCGAACTTCACGGGCAGGCCTACCAAGTACGGCTTCCGCAGATGGGCCTTCTTGTGGAAAGCCGCCGAAGGCCAGCACACCCTGATGTCGCGCGCCACCAACGAGGCTGGCCAGTCCCAGCCGCTTGAACCGGAGTGGAATCCCAATGGCTACCTCTACAACGCCGCGCAGCCGAGGCCGGTAACCATATCAAAGGTACGACCACCAGCGACAGGCGCGGGGTCCGACGCCGGAACTCAGCCTGAACCTGACGGTTACAAGGCCGCCTGCTTTGGGTGCCACGATAATCACATGATGCGCCAGCAACACCTCACCCGCGCGCAATGGGATCGCGAAGTGACGAAAATGACTGGGTGGGGCGCAGCGGTAAAGCCCGAACAGCGCAATAGTCTGCTCGACTACCTGGCAGCCCTCTACAAACCCTAATGGCCTGTTCCGCGAAGAACGCGGAAGTGCGGGCGCTTCGATTCTTTCCGGATAGCCGGGTATACGGGAGTTTTCCCGAAGCAGCACCCGCCTGGTCGCCAAGCGCCTGCCAGCACCGGCCAGACTGGGATCGACGATCGGAATGCTGTCGGAATGATAGCAGTCGAGTCTCAACTGAAGTAGTACTTGTACTCACCCGCTGCGGCCCTTACACTTTACTGAAATGCCGTTTTGGCTCGCCGCCATTTTCTTCCTGCTCATCATCGGATGCGTGTGCTTGCTGGTGCATTGGGAATACAAGCGCCTAGGCCGTTAAAAGTGGGTCAATGGCTAAGTCGTGGCCGCCTCCTGGCGCCGCGCTTACGCCGACCCGTTGAGACGCGAGCGCCTCGGGCGGCGGCGAAGAGCACGAGCGGCGCCGCTCGGGCCCTTCTCGCATGCACGGGAGTCGGGCAGGCGCGGCTGGGGAGCCGCCCTCCGACGCTTAGGGAATCAGTTCGGCAGTCAGGGTTGCGCCGCCCATCGACGCGATCACCGTCGAGATCTTCACGGGCTTGCGGGAATTTTTCGCGATCCAGACGGTGGTTTTATCGGAGCCGTCGGCCGAGGTCAGTTCGACCCGAAACGCGGGGAACGTTCCCGCCGGAACGGTGACTGTTTCCGAACCGGCCACGCTCAATTGCATCAGCTTAACCTTCTGCTTCTGCAAGTCGAAATTACGGAAACCGGTGGTATAGCCGTCAGCCAGCGGCAGGCATCCGATGGCAAACGCCGACCCGCCCCCGTCCGCGAACACCGGCCCTCCCAGGTCCGACGCGATGGCGGTCTCCTGGCCGTTCATGCTCATCGTTCCTTTGGCCTGATTGCCGGAAAAGTCGACGCTAATCGCGACCGGACCTTGCTTTACGGTGCGCTTCCGCACCAGCAGACTGCCCTTTTCGAGGCTCGAGGTGTCCGTCATCACGCCCATCGGCGTCTCCACGCTCTCGGTTGCGATCCACAGGCCGCCCTCTTCTGCGATCGTAGTTGATAGCTTCAGCGCCATCTGCTGGGCGCCCATCGACAGCTTGGCGTCATAGCGATCGGTGCCCGGCCGCAAATCCGCGGCCGGCTTGGGTGCATTCACTGCCGCGGCGTCCACGGGCTTGGAAATCTTGACCGTCTTGGGATCGACGGTGATTTCCTTGAGGCGCGCCTCCACTTCAGGCGTTCCGTGATCCTGATAGCGTCCGTCCAGGTAGGTGGCGAGAAATTTCTCGGCCGCCATGAACATGGCCATGTTGTTCACCGGCCGTTGGAAGCCGTGCCCTTCGTCGGGCGCCAGCAGGTACTCCACCGGGAAGCCGCGATCGCGCAGCGCCACCACGATCTGCTCGGCTTCGCGCCGATTCACCCGAGGATCGTTGGCCCCCTGCACCACCATGAGCGGGGTCTTGATCTTATTGGCGGAGTTGAGCGGCGAGCGCTCCTCCATCCAGGCTTTGCCTTGCGGCGTGCCGGGGTCCGCCATGCGCGCATACATGCTCTTGCGCCCCGCCTCCCAATATGGCGGGATCGCATCGAGCAGGGTGAGGAGATTCGACGGCCCCACGATGTCCACTGCGGCGCGATACAAATCCGGGGTAAATGCAACGCCTGCCAAGGTCGCGTATCCTCCGTAGGAGCCGCCCAGGATTCCCACGCGCTTCGGATCGGCGATGCCTTCGGCCGTGAGATATTTCACTCCCCAAGTGATGTCGTCTTGCATTTTTCGGCCCCACTCGCCGTTTCCGGCGTTCAGGAAGCTCTTGCCGAAGCCTGTGGAGCCGCGGAAATTCGGCATCAGCACGGCGTAACCGCGATTGGCGAAAAACTGCGCCAGGCTGTTGTATCCCCAATAGTCGCGCGCCCACGGACCGCCGTGCGGAATCACAAGAGCCGGCAGATTCTTCTCGCCGACGCCCTTCGGCAAAGTCAAATACGCGGGAATATCGAGCCCGTCCGAAGATTTATAGTGCACAGTCCGCATCGACGCCAGCGCCGCGCGTGAGAGCTTTTCGCGCACTTTGTATTGCAGAACCAGGTTCCGCGTTTTGCGGTCGAACAAATAGGTTTCACCCGGTTCGGTATCGCCACTGGCGCTCACCAGCCACAAACGCTCGTCGAGCGTGGTGGACCCTATGGAAACCTCACGGCCGGGAAGTTTCGATTGGAGGAACTTATAGTCCGCTTCGAAGCCTTTGTCTTTGAAGTACCGCCGGTCGTGATCGTCGGTGTAAGTGACGAAAGCCAGTTCGTCGGTCGCTTCGGAGAACCTCGCGCTGCCGAAATCGACGCGCTTCAGTGGATCGGATTCGACCACGTCAGCCTTCCCGGTCGCGGGATCGAGCAGCGCCAGCGCCGTGAGATTCATGGCGTCGCCCTTATTGGTCTGAATGTAGGCGCGCTTACTGTCCTTATGAAAGCGCTCCACGCCGCACGTTTCGAATACGTTGCAGGAATAGATCTGAGTGAAGCCATCAGCATCCACACGGAGGATCTGCTGATCGCCGTTATCGGCGACGCGTTCGGCCAGCCGGAGTTGTCCGGAAAGGTCGAAGTCCCACCCCGCAATGCGCTCCGTGTTTTTGCGGATGAGCGTGCGTTCGCCGGTGGAGATCTTCAGCTTGTAGAGATCGTGCCACGCCTTATCGCGGTCGTTGAGTCCGATGTAGAGCGCATCGGGATCGGATTTGGGAGCGCTGAACAGTTCGACGCGCACGCCCTTCAGTCCAGTCAGGTCGCGCGAGGCGGGGATTTCGGAGCCCAGTGCGGGCGCGGCGGAAGGATCTACTGCCTGGACATTGAAATTCTCGTCGCCGTCGTTGTCCTTCACGTAAAGGACAAACTTGCCGTCACGGCTCCAAAGGTAGCCCGCGACGGGCCGCTTGGTTTCCGCCGTCAGGCGCCTGGCGGAGGCGAATGGCTCCTCCGTCTTCTTCACCCACACGTTGCGGGTGTCGTTCCAGGGCTTCAGAAAAGCGATATATTTTCCGTCCGGGGAGATCTGCGCGCCGGAGATCTCGGGATTGCCGAAGAGGAGTTCGCGATCGATCAGCGGCGGAAGTCCGCCGGAGTCGGCGGATTTACCCTGTGCGAAAGCCATCAAAGGGACGGCAGCGGATGTCAGGGCAAGAATCATGAGTCGCATCATTGGAGAAGACTCCCGGGGAGAAAGCTCCCGTTATTAGATTCTAACTAAAGTGCCACAGAATTAGCTCTGCTTCGTCTGCTCCCTCGCTGCCGGGCGCGCGCCCGAATCGGGCGGTCCGACGGGTGCTTTTCCTTGCGAGGCCGACCATCTGGACTCCGGCGAACCTGGGTTGCAAAATAAAGTTGAACGCTTGGGGCTGGTTTCGGGTCTTAGCTGGTGAGCGTAGCCTTACAACGGAATGTCCGGGATCTCCGAACAGATCGCGCTTACGGAGCCACGATTGGCATGCCAGGAGAGCGCGGCGACGCGCGAGAGGCGCTTCACCGAACTGGTCAGAAGGCAGGCGCGGTTCGTCTTTCGGGTGGCCTACTCGGTGCTTCGAAACGTGCAGGATGCCGACGACGCAGCCCAGGAGACCTTTCTAAAACTCTACCGCTCGCGAAGCTGGGAGCGCATCGAGGATGAAAGGGCGTTCCTGGCCCGGGCAGCCTGGCGGACCGCGGTCGATCAGCTTGGGAAGGCTGCCAAAAGCGCGCCCGTCTCCGACAGCCCCTGGACCGGCCAGGATCCCGAACAGGCCGCGGTGGCAGCGGACTGGGATGCGGTGATTCACCGGCTCATCGATGCGCTACCCGAGGAATTGCGGCAGCCGCTGACGCTTTCCAGTTTCGAGGGTCTGAACTCGCGCGAGAGTGCGAAGGTGCTGGGGATCTCCGAAAACGCCATCCGAACCCGCGTGATGCGCGCGCGGCGGATCCTCACAGAGAAGTTGCATGCTTTGGGAGCAGGTCACCATGAAGAACGATGACGGCCGCGGCGAACTCGACGATTGGATTGACCGGGCACTAGGCGGATATTCGGGCGCGGATCCGCTGAATGGGCTGGAAGATCGGATCGTGCGCCGGGTCCGCGTGGCGGGGAGCGTACCGCGAAGCCCGTGGCTCAGCGGGCTGCGGTTCGCGGTTCCCGTGGCGGCCGCGTTATTCCTGGGGGCCATGGTTCCGCGGGCGTGGTGGAAGCTCACGCGCGCGGCGGACGATCCGCAGTCTCATGCGGCGCCGCGCCCGGCGGTTCTCCAGGCGCTCTCCAGGCCCGAACCTGCCCTCGCATCCCGGAACCTTCCGGCGGAGGCAACCCAGGCGGCGAAGGTACGCCACCATGTGCGAGCCGCGCGGGAAGGCCGAGCGCGTCCCGAGGCGCTACCGAAAGAGGAGTGTTTTCCGTCGCCTGCTCCCATGACAAGTGAAGAGCGGGTTTTAGTGGCGTGGGTCATGCAAGCGCCGGCGGACGCCCGGGAAGCGTTCCGCTCGCTCGAGGAGCGGACCGGCCAGCCCGTGGTGATCGAACCGATTCGAATCCAGCCATTGCCAGGCGATGGCGCCAAGTGAGGAAACCGAACATGTCGATGAAAACCGTACTGAGCCTGCCTCTCCTGGCTCTTGTTACAGGGTCCGGGATGGCATTTGCGCAAACTCCGGCAGCTCCCAAGGAACCGCCGAAGTTTTACAAACTCGAATTCGTATTCCACGAGGTAGACGGTGGAAAAGTTCTCAACTCCCGCTCGTATTCGGCCATCGCGTCTGCTGGCGGCGACGTTCTTACGATCCGCGCCGGCGGCAGGGTCCCTATCTCGAGCGGGGGAACCCAGTTTACCTACTATGACTTAGGTGTCAACATCGACTGCCGCGCGATAACCGAAGTTCCGCGCGATCAGGCTCTCTCACTTACCGTGACCGCCGATATCAGCAGCATACCGACAGAAGCCGGTTCCCCCGTGGGACCCCCACCGCCAGCGCCCACGATCCGTCAGACCAAATGGAGCTCGGGGGTCATCGTGCCGCTGAAGAAGCCAACCTTGCTGTTCGCGTCCGACGATTTGATGTCGAAGCGGCAGGTCCAACTGGAGCTGACGGCGACACCAATCCAATAACCGGGTCTCCGCGCGGGCCCGCTGTCACTTTGATGTGTCAGGCACCAACCGGAGGTTAGGCGGCGGCGGTCAAGTTGACGGGAAACGCGCATCGCTGCGTGCCCAACCACCGGAAAGATCCTCGCCACGCCGTTGGTCGCTGGCTGCGCACTTGCGACGAGAAGCGAGACGCTCGCGCGGGCGGCGATGGAGAGCACAAGCAGCGCCATGCGGGGCCGACTCGCACGACCCGGTGAACCACACGCAGCCGATTAATCTCATTGGCTCTCCGGCTGGGATCCCATCCCCAACAGGCACTTCGGGGACCGAGTCGCATGCCTAGGCTCAGCGAGCGTTCTCGTGGGGCAATACATAAGCTACGTGGAAACACAGAATCCACAGAACCCAAAATGGACCAAATCCCACCACCCACCCCATCGCCTCTACGCCAGCGCGTTCTTGCAGTATTCCACGCACTTGGCGATCTCAGCCATGCGGGTCGAGCCCTGTGGAATGGGGTACTCAAACTCGATGGTCGCCTGGAACTTCCATTTCTCTTTCCGCATCAACTGGAGGACTTCCTGGATCGGCGTGTCCCCCTGGCCGAACGGAACGTTCGGGCCGTTGTGCATCTTCCGGTCTTTTACATGGATGTGGGTGATGCGGTCGTGATATTTCTTAATGAACTCGACCGGAGAGATACTGTTGCCGGCAACGAAATGGCCGATATCCAGGTTGATGCCGTTGTACTTCGCGTAGGTGATGGCTGTTTCCCAGCTCTCCGGCCTGCCGAATGCCTCCGGGTCCGTGATATTGGTGTGGCCATGGTAGCCCACCATCATCTTGTGTTTGTCGGCGAACGCGCCGAGCCGCTTGGTCCTGCTGAGCGGAATCTCGCATGAGATCGCTTTGGCGCCCACCGTCCTTGCCAGCACGAAGCAGTAATCCACCACATCGTCTTCCATCGCGTCGATCCCATCCACCTTGACGATTTGGATGGCCACTCCGGCGTCTTCGTACTTCTTGCGGAACGTCCTGAACTGCTCGGTAGTGCGCGAGAGCCGCCACTTTCTCAATTCCCCGGCCAGGGCGGCCTGCACGGCTTGTTGCTCGGGAGTTAATGTCTCCCCGCGCCGCCCGCCTCTCGCGCCCCGCCCCGCGGCCGGCGATCCAAGGAAGGACTCGATGGGCTGTGTCCGCAACTCCACGGCGCTGAGTCCGAGCTGCACCGTATTGTTGAGCGTCTCGTCCGCGCTCATATTATTGTTGCCGTAACTGTACGGCACGTTGATGCCGACTTGCACGCCGCCGAACCTGGAGTTCGGTTTCGCCAACAGCCTGGCTGCGGGGAGAGCGGCGAGCGCCAGCTTTCCCATGTCGCGTCTGGTGAAGATCATTCGTGTTCCTCGCGATCTCGCTTTACAGCTTCAGTTCCCAACCCTTGCGCATCAAAGGCTTGACGTAACGGTTGGCCTCCGGGTGGTTGGTAAAGCGCAGGTTTTTGCTGTCCCATTCGAGTTTGCCGGGGACGCGCCAGGCGATGACCGCCAGCGAAAGCCACTCGGCGAAAGGCGCCGTAATGCTGAAGTCGGAGCACGACGGGTCGCCGCCCTTGCAGGCGCGGATCCAATCCGCCATGTGGCCGGGGGAGCGCGTCAGCAACTGGGGCGGGAGCACGTATTCCTTCCACCTCTCGGCGGGCAGCAGGGCGACGCCCTCGCCGCGCTCGGTGGTGGCCATGACGCCCCTCCTGCCGATGAAGACAGCTCCGTTGCCGGTGAGAATGCCGGGCCGCCGGGCGCCGACAGGGGGTCCGAAGACCGCCACGCCGGGGCCTCCGGGGCTGGTCCGCGCAGCGGTGGCGGGAGCGGCTGCCGCGCCCCGTCCTCTGCCCCCGGCTGCGGGCGCGCCGCCCCCCATGCCGCCCCGGCCCATGGGCCGGCCCTTATCCGTGAGATTGTTGGAGGGCGGGAGAATGGTCTCGTTTTCCATCCCCGGCACGTGATAGGCGTCCGCATCGTCGGGCTGCGACGAATCGTGGTAGTAGACTTTCACGGGGGGCATCTCTCCCCGCGCGGGAAACTCCAGCCGGATCACGCCCCGTTTCGGGAAGGAGATATTGCTCCTGCCCTCCTGGCTGAGGCATTCCACGCTGGTGGGCGCTCCGAGCTGCAATGCGAATTGCACCGGCGACGCGGAATGCGTGGCCCAGTTGCCAATCTGCCCAGTGCCATAATCCAAAAAGCCGCGCCAGTTGTAGGGCACATACTGGTCGCTGAAGGGGCGCGGCGCGGCGCGGCCCTGCCAGAGGTCCCAATCCAGGCCCGCAGGGACCGGCGACGCCGGCGGCGCCTCCTGCAAGCCAGTCGGGTGAGTGCCCGGGGTGGTGGAGATATGCACTTCCGTTACATCGCCGATGGCGCCCGACCAAACCATCTCCGCCGCCACGCGAATCGATTCGTGGGAGAACCCCTGGTTGCCCATCTGGGTGGCGACTTTGTATTTCACCGCCGCGTCGCGCAGCAGGCGCGCTTCCCAGGGAGTCGTGGTGAGCGGCTTCTCCAGGTAGACATGTTTGCCGCGCTCCATGCAGGCCAAAGCCACGGTGGCGT
>JBEKYE010000087.1:0-13703 GCA_049511275.1 Bryobacteraceae bacterium | reverse complement strand
ACCACCGCGAAGGCCAGCGGCACCTGGCCCTTCAATTCATCCGCCACGCCCACCACGGCCACTTCGGCGATACCCGGGTGGGCGCTCACGGCCTCTTCGATTTCCCGCGTGCCCAGCCGGTGGCCGGCCACGTTGATCACATCGTCGGTGCGGCCCAGGATGAAGTAGTAGCCGTCATCGTCGCGTATGCCCCAGTCGAATGTGGTGTAGATCAGGCGGTCCGGAAAGCTCGTGAAATACGTCTCCCGGAAGCGCTCGTCCTGGCCCCACACGGTGGTCATGCAGCCCGGCGGCAGCGGGGGCACCACGCAAACCACCCCCTTCTGGTTCGCGCCCAGTTCCTCTCCGCTGCCCACTTGCAGCAGCCGTACATCGTAGCCGTAGGCCGGGAACGACGGGCTGCCGAACTTCGCCGGCGTCTTCTCCACGCCCGGCATCCCGGTAATCAGCGCCCAACCCGTCTCCGTCTGCCAGAAATGGTCGTAGACCGGCTTGTTCAGCCCCTCGGCGATCCACCGGGCCGTCGGCTCGTCCAGCGGCTCGCCCGCCAGGAACAGATACCGCAGGCCGGAGAGGTCGTACTTGCGCAGCCAGGCCGGGTCCTGCTTCTTCAGCACGCGGATGGCCGTGGGCGCCGAAAACATCACCGACACCTTATGGTCCTGCACGATCTTCCACCAGATGCCGGGATCCGGGCGGATCGGCAAGCCTTCGTAGACCACCGTGGCCATCCCGTAGATCAGCGGCCCGTACGTAATGTAGGAGTGGCCCACCACCCAGCCGATGTCCGATGTCGCAAAATACGTTTCGCCCGGCCGCGCATCGTAGATGTACTTCATGGACGCCGCCAGCGCCACCGCATAGCCGCCCGTATCCCGCTGCACCCCCTTCGGTTTTCCCGTCGTGCCGGAGGTGTAGAGAATGTAGGAGGGATGGTTCGATTCCACAAAGCAGCATGGCACCTGCGCATCCATGTGCCCGGCCCGCAACGTTTCGTAATCCAGGTCGCGCCCTTCCACGCGGCGGAACGTGGGGTCCAGGCCGCGATTGACCACGATCACCTTTTCCGGAGGCGCGGTCGATAGCCGCAGCGATTCATCCACCATGGCTTTGTACGGCGTCACCTTGCCGGCGCGAATGCCCGCATCCGCGATGATCATCAACTTGGGCTGCGCGTCGTCGATGCGCAGCGCCAGCGAATGCGCCGCGAAGCCCCCAAACACCACCGAGTGGATGGCCCCCAGCCGGACCGTCGCCAGCATCGCGAAGATCGCCTCCGGCACCATCGGCATGTAGATCAGGATGCGGTCGCCCTTGCCCAACCCCAGGCTCTGAAACACCGCCGCCATCCGCTGCACTTCCACGTGCAGCTCGCGGAACGTGTAGATTTTCTCCTGGTTGGTTTCGGTCGAAATATAGATCAGCGCCGTCTGGTCCGCCCGCGTCGCCAGGTGCCGGTCGATTGCGTTATAGCAGAGGTTGGTTTCCCCGCCCACGAACCACTTGGCGAACGGCGGGTTGGAATAGTCCAGCACCTGGTCGAATGGCCGGGTCCAGTCGATCAGCCCCGCCAGCTCGCCCCAGAATTCGTCGCGCTCCTGGATCGACCGCTGGTGAAATTCTTTGTATCCCATGGCTGCGCCTGCAAATGCAAAGTATCAGTGTTTCAGATGCTGATAGCTGATTTATGCCACAGCTTACATACGGGGTAAATCCGGTAAAACACTGAAATTCACCCCGTGCCCCGCGTTAGACTGGATTCTATCGATCGCTGGGAGCAGGCCAGTCACCCGCCGACGCATCCCAGGTTCTGGGCGGCATTCGTGCTGACGGGAATTTAGCCCAAGAAACGACGCGGACGACCCTGAATCGCGTTTGATCGACAACCACGCCTCGATCGTCTATCGGCGAGCTCGATTGGCGCTTGGCGGAGCCAAACCATGGCTCCAGAAAAACCCCGCGCTTCGGGCGGTTGAGAATGGGCGGCCGGGTGTATACTACTACGAGACTCGGGACTAAACTAGCTTAGACACGGAGGAATCGTATGGTGCGTTGGCTGTCGCTTTTCATCATGGCGGGTGGCCTGGCGGTCGCCGGCCCTATCGTTCTCACTTTTGACGACCTCCCCGCTGGCTCGCAGGTCGGGAACCAGTACCTAGCCTATGGCGTAAGCTTCAGCCTGACCGATACCGGGATCCAAGTGGGCTTGGCCAATGGCGACCCAGGCAACTGGGGGGTCAATGGAGACAACGGTCCGTATTTCGACGGATTCAACGGCACCCCGTCTTATGGCACCACCCTCACTTTCGGTTCTCCCGTCTCCGATTTTAGCGTGGATTCCTCTGAAACCAACGGCTCTTCCGCAGGCGACCAACTGACCGTATCCGCTTACGACGGTGGGTCTCTGCTCGGGTTTCAAACTCTTACGTTCGGCTCCATCAATACTTGGTCCACTGCCTCCCTTGACTTCAGCGGAATTACCAGCGTGACCATTCTGGGCAGCGGATCGGGGTTCCATCCTTTCGGAATCGACAATATCGTCTACACTCCTGGCGCCCCCGCAGTTCCCGAACCCGCCTCGGCAGCCTTGGTGCTGATCGGCGCATTCGCGCTCCTGCTAAGGCGCCGTCTGTCCCCCGGCAACTGACTTCACTCCCGGTAAACGGCCGCACGGATTCTTCACATCAGCGCCGGGTCGCGCCGTTATCGCGCTTGCCCTTCTCAAAACAAAAGACCGCCGTGGCGTGGCGCCGTTCCGCCTCTTCCCGCGTCCAAAGCAGGTTCCCGGGCGCGTAGCCGGCCGCGAGTTGTACCGCTTCCTCCGCGCTGTAATCGATCCCCGGGAAGCACCGCACCCAAATCGGGCCCGGCGTGCTCCGCGCCAGCGCGATCAACTGTTCGGTGGGCGCCGCGCGCGCCAGGAACTGCGGCCGCTTCCTGAACCACAGGTACCCCACATTGTGCGCCACCACCAAAGCCATCACCGCCGCCATCACAGCCATCGATCGCCGGCGCATCCGCAGCTTCTCCCACCACCAGGCCATCGCCAGGCCGAACAACATGGCTAGTCCGGCGCTCGCCAGGTACGTCTGGCGGCTCGGGATGGCGGTCGAATAGGTCAGAAAGCTGTATGGCGCAAGCGCCAGCCCGATCCAAGCCAGCGCCACCAGCGCGCTGCGCCGCAGCGCGCCGTCCCGCGCCGCCAGAATGGCCCCGCCCGCCAGCAGCCCCCAAATCCAGAGGACACGGATATAGCTGTGCGGCCACGTAATCCAAAAAGGCGCATGCAGCGAAAAACTGCCGTCCGAAAACCGGAAGGAGTAGCTGCGCGTCGCCAGAACGGACACAACCGCTACGGCCGCCAACAAGCCGTACGGCGCCAGCCGCGCGGCTTGCCGCACGATACTCCGCCGCCATTCCGCCGCCGGCGTTACCAGCAGAAAAAGCGCCAGCACCGCCGCCGCCGATTCCTTCGAGACGAGCGCCAGCGCAAACAGCGCCACCCCAGCCAGCGTGCGTCGCCGCAGGAAGCACAGCAGCGCCCCCATGCCGAACAGAAACAGCCACAGCTCATTTACCGCGGAAAACCACATCACCGCTTCCTGGTGGCCTTCCGCAATGGCAAAAAAACCCGCCGCCCAGAATGCCGCCGCGCGCATCCGCGGCCAGGCCATGCACACACCGTACAGCAACCAGGTGTTCGCAATGTGCAACAGCAGGCTGGCCACGTGGTATGCCAGCGGACCGAGCCCCGCCCACCGCCAGAGCAGCCACATCAGGCAATAGCTGGTGGCGCGCACGCGAAAAATCGGATCGGCCAGGATTGTCCCCAGTCCGCCGCCGAGGATTTGCGACAGGTTCGGGTAATCGTCTTCCATCAGCGGGATGGTCAGCGACGGCCCATAAGCCAGCACGGCCAGCAGTCCCAGCAGAAGAAGCGCGGTGCCCGTGCGAAGCTTCATGGCATTCTTCAGTGTACGGCCTCTCCCAGCCTCACCGGTGTGCCGCCGGTGCCGAAATCTGGGCAATGGCCCGCCGGCGCCCGCTCCCCTATTCCCCTATCTCCTTTGCCTGCTTGCATGTTCAGACTGGCATACGCCGTGCTCCCTGGATTCCGTCGCCATGCTCAAGATCACGCTGCACGATCATCCCAACCAATTGCGCTTCCGCCTGGAAGGCAAGCTGGCCGGAGCGTGGGTTTCCGAATTGCGCCAATGCTGGCAGACCGCCGCATCCACCACCCGGGAGCGCCTGATCTCCCTCGACCTCGGGGAAGTGGATTTTGTGGATGTCGAAGGTCAAACCCTGCTCGCCGACATGGTTCGCCACGGTGTGCATCTCAAAGCCGTCACGCCCTTCATGCGCTCGCTGGTCGCCGAAATCGAACGCGCCGCCCGATATGTTACGGTTGAAGAATCGCCCTCGCGGCGCTCCGATGTCCTCGTCTCCTCCGATCCATCCAAACGAAACCCGGGCGCGCTATGAAGCGCTGCTGGAGGTCGCCGAATCCATCGCCTCCCACCGCCAGCTCTCCACCCTTTTCGCCGACCTGAACCTCCGCCTGCAGCGCCTCATCACCTTCGACTTCATCGCGCTCACGCTTCTCGATCCCGAATCCAAAGTTTTCCGCCTGCACATTCTCCAGACCGACCGCGCCGTGGTGGGCGATCGTCCCTACGAGGTGCCGTTTGACCAGGCCCCCACCGGCACTGCCCTCACGACCCGCCAGCCTTACTACGCCCCCGATGCCGGCGCGCTGCACCTGTACCCCATCCTTGAGACCATCCTGCGCGCCAACCGCGTCGAGTCGTTCTGCACCCTGCCGCTCTTCACGGCGCGGCGCGATCTCGGCGGCCTCAATTTCGGCTCGCTGCACAAGAACGCCTACTCGCCCGAAGACATCGAGTTCATGCAGCAGGTGGCCCGCCAGGTGGCCGTGGCCGTCGATAACGCGCTCAACTACGAGTCCGCGCGCGCTTACGAGGAACAGCTCGCGCGCGAACGCGACCGCCTCCGCGCGCTCCTCGAGATCAACAACGCGGTCGTGAGCTGCCTCTCCGCCAGGCCGCTCTATCAAGCTATCTCCGCCTCGCTCCGCCGCACCTTTGACCTGGACTACGCCAGCCTCCTCATCTACGACCCCGAAGCCGGCGCCCTGCGCCTGGAAATGTGCGACTTCCCCACCGGAAGCGGCGTCATCCGCGAGAACGACGTCATTCCCCTGGATGATACCGTCCCCGGTTACGTCCTCCGCAACCGCGAAGGCCGCATTTTGAGCCAGGAAGAAGCCGCGGCGATTTCACAATCCACCGGCGAAATCATGTCGCGCGAAGGACTCCGCTCGTTCTGCTGCGTGCCCATGTTTTCACACGGCGATTCGCTCGGCACCATCAACCTGGGTTCGCGCCGCGAAAACTTTTTCACCGCGCAGGATCTGCAATTCTTCGCGCAGGCCGCCGCCCAGGTGGCCATCGCGCTGGAGAACGCGCTCTCCTACCAGCGCATCGAAGAACTCAACGCGCGCCTAGCGGAAGAGAAGGTCTACCTCGAAGACGAGATTCGCACCGACCACCGCTTCGAGGAAATCGTCGGCGGCAGCCGCGCCCTGAAGGCCGTTTTGAAGCAGGTGGAGACCGTCGCGCCCACCGATTCCACCGTCCTCATCTACGGCGAAACCGGCACCGGCAAGGAACTCCTCGCCCGCGCCATCCACGACCTCAGCTCGCGCCGCCAGGGCACCTTCGTCAAGCTCAACTGCGCCGCCATTCCCACCGGCCTGCTGGAAAGCGAGATGTTCGGCCACGAAAAAGGCGCCTTCACCGGCGCCATCGCCCAACGTATCGGCCGCTTTGAGCTGGCGCACCGCGGCACCATGTTCCTGGACGAGGTGGGAGAGATCCCGCTGGAACTGCAAACCAAGCTGCTGCGCGTCCTGCAGGAGCGCGAATTCGAGCGCCTCGGCAGTTCCCGCACCATCCGCACCGACGCCCGCCTGGTGGCCGCCACCAACCGCGACCTCTCCCTCATGGTGGCCGAGCGCCAGTTCCGCGCCGACCTCTATTACCGCCTCAACGTCTTTCCCATCACGGTCCCGCCGCTGCGCGAGCGCCGCGATGACATCCCGCTGCTGGCGCGCTACTTCGTGCAGCAATACGCCCGCCGCATGAACCGCAAAATCACCGCCATCCCCGCGGCCACCATGCGCGCGCTCGAGCGCTACCACTGGCCCGGCAACATCCGCGAACTGCAAAACTTCATCGAGCGCGCCGTGATCGTCTCCCCCGGCTCCACTCTCGACGCCCCCATCCGCGAACTGAAAGGCCCCAGGCCCTCCTCCAGCGCCGCGCCGGGCGCCGCCGGCGGAACCGTAACGCTGGCCGCCGCCGAACGCGAAGCCATACTCCGCGCCCTGGCCGAATCCGACGGACGCGTAGGTGGCGCCGAAGGCGCCGCCGCCAAGCTGGGGATGAAGCGCACCACCCTGCAAGCCAAGATGCGCAAACTCGGCATCGACGGCAGGAACGCCTGATGGTCCTCCGGCGCGGCTTGAATCGGGTACAATTCATAGGACGAGGGGACATTCCAATGCACACTCAGACCACCCGGCGGACCGCTGCGCGCCGGTTTTCCAGCGCGATCCTTTTAGCCGCCGCAACCATTGCGGCGGTAGCTTACACCACGCCGACCGCGCGCGGCCAGGCGGCCGACGTCAAGACCGCGGAGCAGGTGTACAAGAACATCATCGCGCTGAAGGGCACGCCAGCCGACCAGTTGGGGGCGTCCATGCAGTTCATTGCGGCATCGCTGGGTGTGGAGTGCGAATTCTGCCACGTGCAGGGCAAGTTTGAAGCGGACGACAAGCCGGCAAAGAAGACCGCGCGAGAGATGATCGCCATGACCTTGGGGATCGACAAGGACAGTTTCCGGGGCCGGCTCCAGGTGACCTGTTTCTCCTGCCACCGCGGGTCGACCAACCCGGTGGGCACGCCGCCGGTTCTCGACTCGGATGCGCCGGCGCGCCCGGCGGCGCCCACCGCTCCGCCCGCCGGCGCGGCGGCCGTCACGCCGGAGCAGATCGCCGACAAGTATCTCGCGGCCGTGGGCGGCGCCGACGCCATCCGGAAGATCGGCAGCCGGGTCATGAAAGGCTCCATTCTGGCGGGCGGCATGGATTCGCCCATCGAACTGTATACCAAGGCTCCCAACAAGCGCGTCTCCGTCTCGCACATGGGCGGACGCGAGAGCATCACGGCCTTCGATGGAACCGTGGGCTGGACCGGCAGCACCGCCGCGGCGCGCCAAATGTCCGAAGCCGAAGCCGGCAGCGCCGCGCTGGACGCCGAATTCTCCCTGGCTCTGCGCCTGAAAGAACTCTTCCCGCAACTGCGGCGCGGCCGTGCCGAACAGGTCAACGGAGTGGATTGCGAGGTGCTGCAAGGAACCAGGCCCGGCGGCATCGCGGTGCGGTTGGACTTCGACAAGCAGTCGGGGTTGCTGCTCCGCATGGTCCGCACCACCGCGAACCCCATGGGCCGGATGCCGGTTCAGATCGACTACGCCGATTACCAGGAATTCGATGGCGTCAAGGTTCCGCTGCGCTGGACGCTGGCGCGGCCCAACGGGCGCTTCACCATCCAGATCAAAGAGGTGCAGGACAACGTCCCGGTGGACGACGCCAGGTTTACGAAACCGGCCGACCCGGCGAAATAGCCGCGCCGCGTGAGACCGGCCTCCCGGTCGGTCGACGGCAGGCGGCGCCGCCTGCCCTACCCACTTTGGCTATAGGTGCATACCCCGATTTCTAACTTTAGTTTACATCGGGCGTCTTAGCCATTACGCCGCTGGTACCACTGGGACTGGTACGGATCTGCCATTTGGCTGGACAATATCAACACGGAACATCGCGTGCCCCGGAGGCGCGAATCGTTCCAGGAGGTGCTCGTGCCACGGATTCTCTTATGTAGCGGTGAACCCATCCTGGCCAGGGGGTTGGAGTCGGTGCTTCGCTATGTGGCGGGTTTCGACCTGCTGCCGTCGTGTGGGAACATAGCCGCCCTACAGGAACAATTAGCCCGCAGCAAGCCCGAGGTTCTTCTGTTGGATCTGAGCCCCGAGGTCACCTTCACGGTCTTGGGCGACCTGAAGCTGGCCGCCCCGGAAACCAGCATCGTCTTGTGGGTGACCACCATCTCCACGGAGCTGGCGTTTCAGGCCATGGGGCTGGGGATTCGCGGCATTTTGCGCAAGCAACTGCCGGCCGAGCTGCAGGTGAAGTGCCTGCAAAAAGTTCATGCGGGTGAGTTGTGGTTTGAAAAGGCCCTGACAGACAGCTTCCTGAATGCGCGCCGGGTGTCTCTCACGAACCGCGAAGGCCAGTTGGTCAGCCTGCTGTCGCAAGGCCTGAAGAACAAGGAAATCGCCACTACTCTGATGGTTTCGGAAGGCACGGTCAAGGTGTACCTTTCGCGGCTGTTTGAAAAGACCGGCGTGAAGGACCGCTTCGAGCTGGCCCTGTTCGGGTTGAGGAACTTGACTACGGGGCAGCACCCCGCCGCGCCGAGCAGACAGAGCTACAGCCGCCATTCGGCGCGGGGGTTGCACTCTCTGTTGCTGGAGAGGCGTGCGGTCGAGCCTGTAGTGGAAGGCCAACCGCGTCTCGCAGCAGCGCGGTCGCCGGTTATTTAGGACGATGGAAGGGTTGTGGGTTGTGGATTGTGGTTAAGGGTTATGGGTTGAGGCGGGATATCCCGCCGGGAGGATTTGAATCATGCAACACTACTTCGCGCTGTCGTCGATCATCTACATGATGGGTTTCGTGATGGTCTTTGAGGGCACTCACCACCGGAAGAGGCTGGAACGGCTGTTCCGCTCGGTGAATCTTTTCAGCCCGGACGAACTGGCCCAGGTCCGCGCCATCTGGGCGGCCTGTCAGGAAACGTAAAAGTCAAGCCTCGAAGCCCGGGGAAGGAGGAATGGGCGCCGCCGGTGCGGCGCGATCTGCTACAACCTCTAGATGCGAGTTCTTTTCCTGGGCGGCACGGGAATTATCAGTACCGCCGCAACGCGTCTGGCCGCCGAGCGCGGCATCGACCTCACACTCGTCACGCGCGGGCTCCGCGCGGCGAATCTGCCCGCCGGAGTACATAGCCTGACCGCCGACCTGGACGATCCCGCCAGCGCCGCTCGGGCGCTCGGCGACACCCGCTTCGACGCCGTGGTGGATTGGATCGCCTTCACGCCGGCGCACATCGAGCGCGATCTCCAGTTATTCCGCGGCCGGACCCGGCAGTTCCTCTTCATCAGTTCGGCCAGCGCCTACCAGAAGCCCGCCACCCAGTACCTGATTACCGAATCGACGCCGCTGGCCAATCCCTATTGGGAGTATTCGCGCAACAAGATCGCCTGCGAAGAGCGATTGCTGCGGGCGTACCGCGAAGAGGGTTTCCCGGCCACCATCGTCCGTCCGTCGCACACCTACGGGGAAACGCAGATCACGCTGGCGATCAACAGTTGGGCGCGCTCGTACACGGTGGCCGACCGCATGCGGCGCGGGAAAAAAGTCATCGTGCCTGGCGACGGCTCGTCCCTCTGGGTCATCACCCACAACAGCGATTTCGCCAAGGGGCTGGTGGGGTTGCTGGGCCTGGAACAGGCCATCGGCCACGCGTTTCATATCACCAGCGATGAAGTGATGTGCTGGGACCAGTTTTACCGGATCACCGGCCAGGCGGCGGGCGTGGAGCCGCAACTGGTGCACATGCCGTCGGATTTCATCGCCGCGTGCCTGCCCGAAACGCTGGGCACGCTCACGGGCGACAAGTCGGTCAGCGTGGTCTTCGACAACAGCAAGATCAAGCGGTTCGTTCCCGGCTATTGCGCCACCGTGCCGTTCGGGCAGGGCATCCGGCGGACGCTGGCCTGGTTTGACGCCGATGCGGCGCGCCGCCAAATCGACGAGGACGCCAATCGCCGATGGGACCGCCTGATCGAAGCTTGGGAACGAGGCACCAGCGAAGCCCTGCGGTGTTTTCAATCGTAGGCCGGGGCGCCCGGTGGTATCCTTTTCTTCGGACCTGGTGGTGGAGAGCAGCCGCCGGCGCCGCGGGGGTTAGACATGAGCCTCATTCAATTCACGCGAAATCAGACCGATCATTCGACGGACAAAGGTTACCAGTTCGAGTTTTTCTGCGATCGCTGCGGCAATGGATTCCGGTCGCAGTTTCAACCTTCCGCCATCGGCATGGCGTCGAGCGCGGCGCGCACGCTGGGCAGCCTGTTCGGAGGCGTGCTGGGCAACGTGGGCGGATCCACCTATGAAATCGAACGGGCGGTGCAGGGGCCGGGACACGACAAGGCTTTCCGCGAAGCCATCGAGGAAGCCAAGCCGAATTTCCGGCAGTGCCCCAAGTGCTCGCACTGGGTCTGCCAGGCCACCTGCTGGAACACCAAGCGAATGTTGTGCTTCGATTGCGCGCCGGATGTCGAAACCGAACTGGCCTCGGCACAGGTGCAGACCCAGGTGGAGCAGATGAAGCAGAAGCTTCAGGAGCAGGATCTCACCAAGGGCATGAACCTGACGGCCGAAGCCGCCGCGCTGTGCCCCAGTTGCGGCGCGCGCACGCAGGGCGCCAAGTTCTGTCCGGAGTGCGGCAAGCCGCTGCGGCCCAAGGGCGAGTGCCCTCGCTGCGGCACCAATGTCGAAGCCGGCGCCAAGTTCTGTCCGGAGTGCGGCAACAAGATGGTTTGAGGAATGCCCGCCTATTCGGGGAAGTTCCAATACCTGGATGAGAGCGGCGCCGCGCTCCAGCAGGGCCCGTGCCAGTTGAGCTTTGATGCGGAGACGTGCACCGTGGCGCCAGCTTCCGGCACGCCCATCGCCTTCGACCTGGGAGACGTGGAGCAGGCCACGCCCGGCGAGTGGGACTTCCAGCTCGCGCTCTACACCGGCAAGCGCATCGGGCTCGCACAGTTCGGCCCGGCGTTCGGCCGCATGAGCGAGGAACTGCTGGCGGCCTGGCGCGACCGCACGGTGCACTGCCTGCTGCTGGAGGATCTGGAGGAAATCGCGCGTTATACCGGCACGGCGGCCGGCGGCGCCGCGGAGATCCGGCTCTATGCCAGCAACCTGGCGGTGCTCCCGCTGGCCGCTCCGCCCCTGCAATGGCGCCTGGCGGAGGTGGATTCGGTCGAGTTTGACGAGGCCGCTTACACCATCCGGCTGAGCGCTGCGGGCGGGAGCCTGGCGATCGGCAAGCTCGCCAAAAAGACCGACGAATTCCGCCAAAAACTGCAATCCGCTCTGGATGCCCTGCACACGCGCTCCGCCGAAGCGCTGCACATCACGTTTCCATTCCTCAACCCGGACCAGTTGCAGCGCCTGCTGCCGGCCATGCCGGAAGGCCGCAGCGTAAAACTCCCGGCGCTCGCAGCCATCCACCCCAAGCTGCCGGAAGCGCTTGTCGCGGGCGTCGTGGACGCGCCCCTGCGGCCGTATTTCGACGCGCTGCGCACCCGCTCGGCGGCCGGCAGCCTGATGACGGGATTCAAATTCATCCGCCCGGATGAGGAGAAACCGGAAGCCGGGCCGGAGGACGGGACGCCGGGCGAAAAGCAGGATGAGCAAGGCGCGCCGGCCGGGAGCCAACCCGCGCCTCTCGATCGGCCGCCGCTCTTCTTCTGGTTCTTTTTTCCCATGGCGGCGGGCGGCCTGGTGGCTTGGGAAGCCACCACCGGTACCGGCCGCGCCACTTATTTCTTCCGCGTGGCCGAGCCCGTGGAGCCGGCCATCGCGCGGCTGACGCGCGGCCTGGCGCTGGTCAATTTCCGCCGCGAGCCGGTATATCTGCCCGACGATTCGCTGGACCGCCAGCAGCGCTATCACCGCTACGCCATTGGCTGCCGCAAGCTGCCGGATTTGCGCTGGCTGCGCGCCGCTTTTGTGGGGCGGGCGCTCCATACGAATGTGGAGGCGTGGCAGGCGCAGGTGGACGGAATGCGGTAGCGGGGCCGCAACCAAGGAACCGAGGAAGAGACTGCAACGCGGAGGCGCGGAGCCGCGGAGAAGAAACAAAGAACAAAACAGGGAGTGAGGAGGAAGCAGCACCAACACCTGCCCGTGGCGTGGGCCGCATCGGAGCTGTTGGCCGGCGCAATCACCACCTGGAACGGCGCGATGGCGGCCGGCAGCATCATGCCGTCCTGGTCGTGGAACCGCTCGATGGCCGCGCACAAAATGCGCTCGATGCCGATGCCGCACGACTCCATGATGGGCGCCAGAGGCCGACGGATTGCCGGGGACTGTCATCACAGGATCTGGCTCGGTGATCCTGCTAGAATGCAATCGATGGCCAAGACTTTAACGGCCGATGACATTCTTCCCCTGGTCGCGTCGTTGACGCCTCGGGAACGCGTACGTCTGCTGCGGTTGATTGCCTTGCCGCAGGGCGCGGACGCGCCCGTTTACCGGTCCGTGCCACCTTCCGGTGACGAGTTTTCGGCGGACGAGGATCCGCTTGCTTGGGACGCAGAGGGCTGGGAGGATGTGGGGTGAAGCGTGGCGAGATCCGCTGGTATACGTTTCAGCTTCCCGATAAGCGGCGGCCGGTTCTCATTCTCACACGAAATGACGTCATCGATCGGCTGAACGAGATCATCGTGGCACCGGCGACGCGTACAATCCGAGGATTGACAACCGAGGTAGTCTTGACCGTTGCCGACGGGATGCTAACCGCGCGCGCGCTTAATTTCGATCACGTGTCGCTGGCGCAACGGAGTCGAATTGGTCCAGTCCTGTGCGATCTATTAGAAACGCGATGAGTTGAAGTGCGGGATGCGCTTCTCATGGCGTGCGGCTTCGGAAGATCAAGCGATTGAGGCTTGCGAAAAAGGCACGGCGCGAGACTGATCCGATCTGAGTTGCCCAGGGATCGTTCACCTGGGCCCCCGGGTGATCCAGTTCTGAGGGCCGCACTTCGACAGTTCGGCAATACGGCCAAGTGGATCGGGGGCCCAAGCGCATTTATGGGGAGTAATCCAAACGCAAGATACGGGGCAACTGTGGTCCTCGACGGCCGCCGCCCATCACACGTTCCACCGACCCAATCTCACCAACTGGTTGTCAATCAGCGGGCCTCAACACTCAAGCCAGTAGGCTGTCTAGGCGACGTTGCGCTGCCTCCACCTGTGGGTCTCCGGAAAACCTACGACGTGCCTCTGTTATGTAGCCCGACAGTGTCGCTTTTTGCGACAGAGTCAGGGTGCCTCCAATCTCGAGGTACCTGGCCGTGCCGGCGAGTAACGTTGTGAACGGATGGACAGTGATTCTGGACCTAATTGCCTCGCTCTCGATGGCCTTCGACAACTTCAGAAACGCTTCATCGAACAACGTACCGCGCTCTTCGGGTGCCTCCTCTATTCTCTTTAGCAATAGCTTGCTCAGGGTAGTGAGTGGGAATGGATGCGCCTCAATCGCAACCGCGTGACGGGCAAACTGAATGCCCTTGGACAAATCCGATTCCGCCTGTAAAAGTGCCCGTTGCTCCCAATAACGCGAAATTCCACTCCCACTCTCGCTGGACCGATATGTAAAACCCCTCGGCGGCGTCGCCAAGAAATGGTCGCACGATTTTATCGGAATCAAACAGTCGGCCAGCAAGTCTCGCTTCTGGTGAACGCCTCATAATCGCTCGGCGGTTGACATGAGG